>NZ_MUEZ01000010.1:0-156159 GCF_001996015.1 Salinivibrio sp. ML198 | reverse complement strand
CCGGCAGTAATCAAACCCTGAGTTTCACCTTCAATCGAGATATAACATGGCGTTGGCATAATCGCTCCTTTGTATGTCATGGAAGACACATCGCCACCGCGGCGGTGTGCCTGTTCGCTATCTTATAGTGCGAAATGCATGCCAAGTTTTTTATCGCTATAAATCAGCATCTTAGAATACGGCTGACCAATTTTTTGCACGTGCCAAGCAACTTCTTGCCAAGCCAAGCAAAAAGTTGCTTAGCATTACTGACGCCTTTGCACCGCTTTACTCTGGTTTTCTTTAATCACCTCTTGCAGCTGAGACACTTTCCAGCTCAAGTGATTCAGGCGTTCAGTAAGCACCGACAGCTCTTGGTTCGCTTTGTCTATCTCACCCTGTTCTACCAAAGTTGTGACATAATCCGCGCGACCATAGATAGGAGACAGTCCGATAGCAAAACTCTCCAGTGAACGTGTCTGCTTCTGTAATGCCCACCAGCGATTTTGCTCTGCCAGCAACGCAATGTTCGCCATCTTTGTTCGAACTGCGCGAAACTTATCGATGTATTTTGCTGTGCTTTCCAACGCTTTAGCACGCTCAGCTTGGTAAGTTGCTACTAATGAGGTCGTTTTCTCGTTATCACCGTACAAGGTGGTTAACGCATTGAGGTGTTGTTTGGCAGAGGTTTTCGCCGCTTCAACCGATTGCGCCATCTCCTGCTCGACCGCGCCCGTGTATAAAGAAATAAATTGTGGCTCCCACCGCGATAGGGTTGACGGCGAATGCTGCTCGGAGAACACACTCAGCGCTTGCGTATTGTTAAGGGAAGGCTGTGGCGTCTCCACTTTATACGGGGTTTGAAAATAGGGAATATGTGGGTAGATCTGCCAGGCGGTCACCACTAGGCCGGCACCTGCAATTCCTGCCAATAAACTGCGCAGTCGGCTTTTTTTAACCGTGATCGTCGGGTTAAGGCTCTCATTTTTCTGCTGTTGCTTTATCGCGCTATGAAAACGCGTTTCTATACGGTCAATATGCTCAAACAATACATAGGCCAACCCTTCATAATCGACCGTGTAACTGGGTTGCTGCTGGGCCAAAACATGGTAAAGGGCATCACAAAGCCGTTCGCAACGATACAAATCGCGCAATGCTTGTTGATCTGGCTTTATCTGATTAAGCTCGCCCAATACGCGAGCATTTACCCACTCCAGCGCCTCTTTACGCGCCCGGGCACGTTTTTCAGAGACTGCTTCTTCGTTATTCAAACAAGCAAGAATCAGCTCCAGCCCATTTGCAAATCCTGCCAAACCGCCAACCTTTAACGCCGCGACGGCATAATAACCACTGAGCAGTAAATCAATGCCTTGCTCACTGGCGAGTGCTTGACAGTTATCTTTTACAAATTGCCAGTCGGTCCCCCCAGATAGTGGCGAGTGGCGTTTGTTGATTTGGTCTCTAATTGCTTGATAACGCTCGTCATCACGCAATGGTTGAACATCTTGGATAACACGAAACGGCTGGTTATCAATAGAGAGAATAAAAGACATGGCTTAGCATTCCTGATAAAGCAGGGGCGAGTGCACTCGCCCCATGATCAGTTAGTAGAGGTTGCGGGAGAGCTTGAACGACTTGAACAAGCGTTGCGTAAACGGGTTAGTGGCCGCTTGGGCATTCACTCGATAGATCATCCCACCCCCGTCAACATTGAACTGATAGTCAACGGACGTAGTACTTGCAGAGACAACAGCCCCTCTATCCAGTAAGCGGAACAGCGCCCATGGTCCTCGAATGACCACACTACGCGGCGACAAGTTGGTTTTTGTCGGAACCAGCGTCAGTTTTGATGTTGCTGAGTCGCGTAATGTATTTGGCCAGATTAGCTCAATGCTGTCTCTTGGTCCGTGACTATAGGTAACATACTGCCCATCAACATTCAGGACACTTCGACGTTTGTTACTGCTCAAACGTAACGGCTCAACCGAGAAGCTCACGTCCAAAACCCCTTTACGATTAAAGAAGGCTTCACGGATTTTTTGCGCTTGGCGGATCTGAGCCAACAAATCACGACGGATCAGGGAGCCATCCACGCCTTTGTCTCCCACTGAAATGTTTTCATCAATAAACATTTTCAGTTGCGTGTTGTAGAAGTTATCAAGCGTACCACCCGGCGCGAAGAAGCGCTCAAAGTCCGTCAACGAGGCATCTTTACTCGCCTTAGGATTAAACGGATAGCGATTGGCTAACTTTTGCTGGTATGGACGATAAACATCTTGATACCAACGAACTTCCAAGTGCTTGATCGCAGCTTGTTTGACGACATGCCAGCTCTCGTCTGCCAACTTATCCACCATGCCATCAAGTGGCTCAGGCAAGCCTGTGGCGATACGCTTAAGCGTATAAATGGGGTCTGTATTAACCAGTTTCACGCGAGCTTTGGTGGCATCGAGCGCAGCAGTGCCAACATCCGGTGCATCTTGAATCGATTTCAAGTAACTCTTCAGCTCTTGAACCGACGCGAGAACTTCACTCAAGTAAGCAGGTTTATCATTCACCGCTTTTAACAAGCTATTTAAGTCAGCAAACGGCGCTTGAATTTGTGAAGCCACCTTGTATTTGGGGTTTTCTGCAATGGCATCTTGCGCTTCTTCATCTAGCCCCAAACCAGACGCTAGCTGTGTGTTGGTCTCCAACGTGCGTAACAAACGTTGTAGCGGCCCCACGTGGCCGGTGAAGTTATCCAGTACCGACACTGCATCGTTGATATCACTGAAGAATTTGACATCAATTTCATTAAGAGCCATCCGCCAGCTGTTGGTATAGTCAGCAACATAAAGATCGCGAATTTTATTACGCAATGCCTTCTTATCGGCTTTGCTGAACTCTGCCGTCTCGGCTTCACCCAGTACCCAACTATCAATCAGAGCCAAATCAGAGACAGATTGCAGCTTGGGCACAAAGTAATCTTCGAAGCCTTTTTTAGTGAGCATTTGCGGAATGTACAGGTTGTCACTGTCCACTTCCCTTTCTTCAAACACCACATCAAATACCGGCCCAACAGCATTACGTAAGTTCATTGGCGCGCCCAATACCGTCTCGGCATCCAGCTTCAAGTTACGATACACACGCTGATCGGTCGGCATGGTGCGAAGATCTGCTTGAGCACGGGCAATGGTCATGTCGTAAGGGCGCATCACACGCTCTGCTACCTCATCACCTTGACGGCGCGCTGCGGTCAGGTCTGTGTGTCGCATGGCGTAATCCAGGTGACCCAATAAACGCTCTTGAATGACCTTTTGCCCTGCGAACTCACGCTGCCACTGCTGGCTGAAATAGTCCATTACGTAATCGTGATAGCGACCACTTTTATCAACCATCATGCGATAGACTCGCAAAGCCACCAACTGCTCTTGATCCGTCGTAGCCTGATTCAAATCAACCACGGTATCTGCCATTAATAACGGCAAGAAACGGCTCTTCAGCAAGTTGAGGTAAGTTTGCTCGACTTTAGGGCCAATCACATGTCCCTGATAAAGACCAAAATCAGAAATGTATTTGGGCTTTTCACGGAAAAAGCCAAATTCTAACGTGGCTTGGCGGATCTGATTAAGCGGCTTCAATACCTCACGCTGGGATGCGCCATCGGCATTACTAGGAAACTGTGTTTTATATTGATCAACCTTGGTCAATACCGCATCAGCATGCGCGACGTTGGCCAAGTAAGAACGGTGCCAGGTCCCCACCAGTAGCACAGTGGCAATCGAGCACGCCAATACCGACATCCCCATCAGGCGGCGCTTATGCTTGGCGACACGGAAGTTATCCGATGCGAGCCCCGCCTCCGGGTAGATGATGTTGCTGAACAGTTTTTGGGTAAAATACACCGTCGAATTTTTCGACTTCTGCGCGTGATTGACCGCATGTGACAATCCATAACGACGAGAAGCAGCGTCATCAAACGCGTTGGTCGGCACGCCCTGTTGATACACAGACGTAAAGTATGCGCCCCTAACTAAAGCAGAGGTCGAGAACTGATCACTGGCTAAGGCTTCATTAAAGAAGGTCGCTAGAATGTCTTTCAGCCCTGCCACTTGGCGTGAAAAGCTGTAAATTGCTTTACGATCTTCAAAATCCAGCGGGGCAGCTAATGCGTGAGGAACAATGGCATTAATCCGCTCAATGAAGGCAGAGTAGTCTTCATCAAATTCTTTAAGCCAAGAATCAAGATCATCAACCGAGTTTAGCGAAAAGGTAAAGCCAAGCACTTCGTCGCGTTGCTGCTTTGAATAGTGCTTAAAAAAGGGTTCAAACCCATAGAGCAAATCAAGCTTGGTTAGCGCAATGTAAACAGGCAAGCGCGTCGAGAGGGTCTCCATTAACTCACGCAACCGAGCGCGCAGTAAATTGGCGTATGCTTTACGTTCTGACGCTGTCGCCGTCGCGAGATGCGAAGCATCAAGAGTCAATACAATACCATTTAGCGGACGGCGACTGCGGGTCTGCTCTAACCATTTAACGAAGTGAGACCAAAGACGACGCTCCAGCTCACCATCATTGTTTTCATCTTTGTTGCCTTGTGTGAGCAATTCACCGTCAGGGTCGATAAGGACAGACTCATCCCCTATCCACCAATCAAAGGAAAAAGGGTTTTCGCTTTTTTTCCCGGATGCGCGCATCACCGACGAAAAGACAAAGTTTTGTCCAGAACGATTAATCAGGCTGGTCTTACCCGCATTTTCAAGCCCGAGCACCAAATACCAAGGTAACGCATAAAGGTGATTACGCTTGTTCAGGTTTTGCTTCATGTTGGCAACAACCTGGTTTAGTTCTTTCTCTTGGCGCTCTTCGTAGACTTGAATCGGATCTTCTCGAAGTCGTTCGGTGTGCGCTTGCTCCGCTTGAATACTTTGCAACTTACGCCATTGCCACACCCCCCAAATTGCCAGTGCGCCTAGGGTAATAAAACCACTACATATTGCACGCGCTGTCACCGAGGCCAGTGGCTTTTGTTCACCAATGGTTAACCAAGGGCCAGCCCACCAAATGGCGACATTAACGAGTATAAAAATCGCTGCCAATAAAATAGGAAACGCTGCGACCATGCCAGGCTTGAGCTTTTTCGCTATTTTAAAAATGTTTTTCCACATGAATTTTCGCCCTTAATCACTCTGACGTTGTATTGCGTTCAAGTTGTTCAACCAAGCTGGGTTCCCAGTCGGTGACGCTCATGGTTTTGATTTCTTGGTGTAGCGTTTGATACTGCTCCTGAGCCATGCTGTTCAGTTGGTTCGCTTGCAGCAAATCCGCCGAGATCATCCGCCAATAAAAATGGTCGCGAGGCTCTCTGGCCGCTTGTAATCCATCATTGAGCATGGATAACGCCACGGCTATCCCACCTTCTTTGGCGAGCGATAGCGCTTCCTTTTTCTTCTCTTGCCAGTCACCGCCAACCGCTTTGCCAGCCGCTTGACCGCCAGTTCCACTGGCAAGCCAATCTTTAACTGCATCCGATACAAACGGCTCTCCCCCTTTGAACTGTAAGTCTTTCAGTCCGGGAAGACGCTCGAGAAATTGACTGACCTCCGATTGAATCGCCTCACACCAGTTAGCGTGGCCGAGCTTCTGCGCAATGGTGTAGCTCATCAGGTGACCTTCAAACCAATAAGGTGCCATGGTGAGGCTTTGTTCAACCTGACGCCACAGCGCGAGATCAGGGTGACGCATCTTATCTTGATAATCTTTGACTCGGTCTTGCTGCATACCACGGAGTTGCGTTTCTCCCCCGGTTTTATGATCGGGTAAGGCGGTAATGCTGTACCAGACCGCATAGCGTCGAAGTCGTATCGCCAACGGCACACCGTCTTCTTGCTCAGCCAAAAATGAAGCAATTTTAAGTAACGTTTGCTTGGTTGCCTTATCACTGGAGTGATCAACATCTAAGCCAGCGCTACTGGTGGATGTGGTGGTGGCCGTGCGCGATGAGGACGTTGGTGTTTCTTTAGCTGCCTGGTTCGCGCGCTGACGCTCTTCCGCTTTGCGCAATTCGGCGCGAATACTGTTGACGACGCTGCTTACGACATCATTCGCGAGCGCTTTTCCTTCAATCGCCTTTTCCCATTCTTCCACCGCTTGGTTAAGCGCCTCTCTGTCTTGTGCATCAAACTGACCAAAGTCGGTTTTGTCTACCGCGATAGAAAAACGTTGTGCCATTTGGCTAAAGAACTTACGACGCGGTAGATTGCCGCGTTTGCCAGGGGCAGGGAAGCTGTCTTCCCAATACTGGGTCATGAAGCTGGCCATCACCTCAAACGCGAGAATAAAACGCGCTGGCGAGGCTTGGTTATGCAGGCACTGAAGCAAGTAGGTCAACAACTTAATGTCTTTACTCTTTTCCGCTAACAGTTTTACGACGCTGTGCTCTACCTCATCCCATTGCACATCGGCATGGGACAGCGAGCCAACCTTCATCATTTGATCTTCAACAAAATCAAACAATGGATCGTCTACTAACCGCTCGCCCACGGCGCTGTTCTCGGAGATTGGTTGCGAAATACAGCGTTTATAGTCTTTCAATTCCATGTTTACCAACCACAACGAGAACGAAGCGCACCCAGCGTCTCAGGTAACGGCTGGGTATCAAAAGTTAAACCATCAACGTATTGGGAGTTTGAACGAATGGTTAAGCGATCTTCTCTGGCCAATGCCTTCATTAACCGAATCGCAGGCAACCCCCGCGACGATGAAAGCACGACCCCTAAATCACCGTTACGCCAGTATTGCGTCTGGCCATTTGGGAAAGTCAACTTCATTCGCCCATCCTCAATCGGCTCGGGAAGCATCAGTTCAACACGACTTAAATTATCGATACAGCTAAGCATTAACAGCGGCTGTTCACTGCCTCGGAAACCAGTCGAAAGATTACTTGCCCGCAATGTAATCCACGCGCTGCTGCCTCGGCCCTCGCCCTTCTCGGTCAACGACCAAGACTGGGGAGCGCTTTCTTGTGCGGCTGTCATCGCACGTCGCCATTGCAACGGCTTTTGAGATTGATTGTCTGTTGGTTCGGCCGGCGCCACTTGGGTATTAAATACACGATCAAAGCATGCAAGACGATCGAGTCGTGACGTCACCGCGCGGCATTGTTTAGCTTGCTCAACTTGTTGTTGAGCAGAAATAGGGGCACCTATCACCGTGGACGAGGCCATCACTGACACCAACATGACCCCGGCTAGTAGACAATAGTTTTGCTTATTCATGGGGCTTTTATCCCTAGTTTTCGGCACTTATAAGTTAGGGTTCGATGAGGAATACCCAAACTCTCGGCAGCTTTACTCTTATCGCCATCGAACATGGATAGCCGATCCGAAATAATACATTGTTCAAAATCCAGCAAGGCTTGTTTGAGATCAGCGATAGACGCCGCATCAATGTTTAATACGCTGCTTACATTCGACATCCCATTCTCAAACGCAGCGGACGATATACTCTCGCGTGCTGGAGCAGGGGCTCCCCCCACTCGTCCACTAAACGCCGCTCTATCGATGGATTCACCATCCGGTGTTTGCGCACAGGCGTATTCAACAAGGTGCTTTAGCTCTCTGACATTCCCAGGAAAAGAGTAATGCAGCAGCATATCAAGTGTTTGAGGCTGCAACTCTCCAATGCTCGTGCCATGTTGTTGATTAAATCGCGTAATAAAATGGTGACTCAGTTGGCGCACGTCCTCTTTACGTTTCGCCAATGCAGGCACATGAATGGGGTATTGAAGCAATCGATAGTAAAGATCTTGGCGAAATGTTCCCGCCTTAACTTTGTCGAGTAATTGCACATGCGTCGCTGAGACCAGACGAAAATCTGATTGACGTTCTTGATGCCCACCGACTGGACGAAATGCGCCCAGTTCGAGTACGCGAAGCAACTTAGCTTGTAAACTTAAAGGCATATCGCCGATTTCATCCAGAAATAGCGTGCCGCCGTTCGCTTGTGCAATTAATCCCTCTTTGTCACCCACGGCCCCAGAAAAAGCGCCTTTTTCATAACCAAACAGCTCACTCTCAAGCAGGTGCTCTGGAATGGCTGCGCAGTTTATAGGCACAAAAGGCTGATGCTGACGAGGAGACAAATCATGGACTGCTCGCGCAACTAACTCTTTACCGCTGCCCGTTTCACCTTGCACCAATACCGAAAGTTGCGATGACGCGGCATTAGCAATCTGTTCACGCAGGCGAACCATCAATCCGCTATCACCGATTAGCGTCGAGGCCAGACTGGCCGCTCGCTCTTGTTGACGCGTTTGTTTTTCGATATCCGTCAGCGATGCTTTTAAGGCGCGACGATTGCTCTCTTCTCCTTCCATGTCACTGAGCAATGACCACTGGTGTTGGAAAACATCGACTACCTGTAAAAAGGCCTCATCATGCCAAAGCGCAGACAATGCTTGGCTGTCACCAACCAAGCAAAGTAACAGCTTTACATTTTTGTCATGGCGGATCAGCGGCCGGATGGATACAGCTTCAAAAAAGCCAAGCTCACCAATCGCCTGACGGAAAGCACGATTAGATTGCCAAAAAACAATCTCTTCCGCCTCAAGGTGCTTTGGTGCCGCATTTTGTAAAACGTGAGCAAATGGGGTATCAAAATCTGTAACAGACCAAGATTCCCCGCTGGCATGGCAGACGAGTTGTCTGCCATCGCAACTAGGAACCAGCAACATTCCTTTGCGCAGCTTGAGCTCCTTGACCAACACTTGGATAAAGCGATCCTGTAAATCAGCTGTTCGCCTTTCCCGAGCAAGGTCAGTAACATAAGCTAGCCAGTTACGCATTCTTACTCTACCTCGCCTTTGAATTCGCCTTCTTCGGCAAATAAGCGCACGTGCGTGATCTCTGCTTTGTCTGCCAGCTTGTTCAATAGCTCAAGAGACACAGGCGGCAACAACTGCCCTTCGATAATCGCCTCAAGCATACGGGCGCCATTCTCACTACGCGTGGCCCGTTTTAAGATCTCTTCAATCAGGCTATCGTCAACGTCCACCGTCGCGCCATAGCGTTGCGAAAAGGTGTTTTCCAAGTGCGTGAGCTTCCCACGAACAATTTCTGCCAATACGTCTCGCTCAAGCGGCACATAAGGCACCACTTCCATCCGCGCGAGCAACGCTGGTTTGAAGAATGCAGCAAGCTCTGGATACAAAGCATCATCGATCGTATCCGGTTGATGCGCATGGTCGACGATAGTTTGATAGCCTAGGTTCGACGTTAGGAAGAACACGGTGTTTTGGCAGTCGATCATGCGGCCTTCGCCATCGGCCAGCTCACCTTTATCAAACGCTTGATAGAAGATGTTCAGCACTTCTGGGTGAGCTTTTTCCACTTCATCCAGCAAGACCACTGAATACGGCATTTTGCGAATGGCCTCTGTCAAGACACCACCTTCACCGTATCCGACATACCCTGGGGGCGAACCAATCAGTCTAGAGACGGTGTGTTTTTCTTGGTACTCGGACATATTGATGGTGGTTAAGAATTGTTTACCGCCATACAGCTGTTGAGCCAATTGAACCACTGTCTCTGTCTTGCCCACACCGCTTGGGCCCACGAGTAGAAATGCGCCTTTGGGGCGTCCAGATCGTCTCAAATCAGCACGTGCGGTTAGCAAATGACGATGTACACGCTCTATCGCGATATCTTGCCCTTTAATCGCCTGACCCAGCAGCGTTGTCAGGTTTGTGATTTTGTAGAGCTCATCGCTGTTCATTTGATCGATAGGCACACCCGTCCAATCCGAGATAACTTCTGCCACCTGTTCGGCGTCGACGTGAGGGTGCATCAAGCGCTGATCATGCGGAATAGCGTTCAATGCATCGTATTTGTCTGCCAATGTCTTTGCTAACGCGTCACGGTCTTGCTCTTGTGACACTTCATCACCTTGCCCTTCATTGAGCTCAGCTGACAGTGGCGGGGTTAACAATGTCGCGCGTAGATCAATGATTTCCTCAACCAATAAACGCTGCTCGTCCCAGCGTGCTTGCAGTGCATGCTTCTCGGCTTCGTCCGCTTGCTCTTGAGTTTCTAATTCGTCTAAGCGAACCTGATCGACAGGTTGACCAATAAATTGTGCGCGCTTCAACATCTCGATTTCTTGTTGACGCTGATGGCAAAGTGTCTCCAATAGCGCTAGACGCTTAGGAGGCGTCGTCAAGTTAATCGCGATACGCGCACAAGCGGTGTCGAGCACGTCAATCGCTTTATCAGGTAGCTGACGTCCAGACAAATACCGTGCAGACAGCTCGGCAGCCGCTTTGAGCGCATCATCAGCAATCAACACACCGTGCGCTTTTTCGTACACACTGCCAAGCCCTCGCATGATATCAACGGCCTGATCAACAGATGGCTCCTCAAGCTTCACCAATTGAAAACGGCGAGTCAGCGCTGGATCTTTTTCGAAATATTTTTTGTATTCTTTCCAAGTCGTTGCGGCAATGGTACTTAACTCACCACGCGCTAAGGCTGGCTTGAGCAAGTTGGCGGCATCACTACCACCCTCTTGGTTGCCGGATCCAATAAGTGTATGCGCTTCATCGATAAACAAAATGATAGGGTTGGGAGCACTTTTTATCCCATCAATAACGCCCTTCAAGCGCTTCTCAAATTCGCCCTTAACCGATGCACCGGCTTGCAGCAAACCTAAATCCAGACAGAAAAGCTCAACGTTTTGCAAACGGTCAGGCACATTGCCAGCGGCAATACGAAGAGCCAGTCCTTCAACCATTGCGCTTTTACCTACCCCGGCGTCACCAACCACGATCGGGTTGTTTTTACGGCGGCGACAAAGAATATCAACCATCAGGTTGAGCTCTTCTTCTCGACAAAGCACAGGATCAAGTTCGCCATTTTTAGCTTGCGCGGTAATATTTGAGCAATACTTGTAAAGCGGTGACTCGCTTCCTTCCATCGATGGCGCTTTTGATCCTTTTTTATTGCCACTTTCCACAGCGGTTTCAGCAGAATCCGCGACAATGGCGTCAAAGTGCGTTTTTAGGCTCTCACGATTAATGCTCGCTAATAACTTGGATGCCGAACGCGACAAATAGCGATCGACACGATTCAACACCGCAAAAAAGACGCTTCCCGACCGCAATTCTGATTGGTTTAGTTCTGTGGTTGATAGCAACCACGCTTCTTGAAGGACTTCAACCAATAGCGGCGAAAATGCAGGGTAAGTGTCAAGTGTGGTATCACGCTCATAATTACCCGCCAGCGCTTGCTTTAACTGGTCAGTATCAATATTGGCTTGCTTGGCAATAAGGCGAACGTCAGACAGGGGGTTGTCGAGCAATACTTCAATAAAATGCTCAACCAACACTTCAGGATGATGACGCTCAATACACAGAGAAGCCGCTTGTTCTAGCGCCAGCTTACTTTGCTCATTCAGCTTCGAGATAAGCGTAGATAATTCAATTCGAATCACGGGGACACCTAGTTCTAATCAATGTAATGTTATTCGGCTTACAACAACTGATTCAGTTGGTTGAGCACGTTTTCAGATTTCTCGTGGAGAAAGTATGAGTAACCGGCAAAAATACCGGCCCAAAGGACGATAAACCCCACAAATACAGACCAAAGCGGCATTTGTCGGCTCAGCGTATAACGAGTGCTCACAACATGATCACTCGCCTCACCTAATTGCTTCGGCTGCCTTTCATCACCTAGCAATTGATCGTGCAGTCTTTTAATCACTTTCTCGCGTTGAGCACTTCCACCGTCAATGACGCGGTACTTACCCTCAAAGCCCAAACACAAGCAGTGATAAATAAAAACCAACAGTGGTCGGTACCTATCTGGTTCACTTTCCAAGCGACCTAAAATGGTAAATACTTTCTCACCCCCCCATGTTTCATTGTGAAAACGTGAAAGCATCGAGTGTTCAGCCCAACAAGTGGAAGCACCCCATGCCGTTCCCATCACAGCTTCGTCGAGGAATGTGCACAAGATATAGCGATATGCCATCAATACGGCATGCTCATACCCTTGTTCGGAAAGCTCGATTTCAATCGCTTTTATTTCTTCAATGGTCTGGTGGTAGATTTGTTCAATATTCTCACAGCTTGAAAGTGAACGAACACGCAGAGCAAGGCCAAACAGAGGCGTTGCAGCATCCACTAGCGCATTGGGGTTATGCCCACGTAGCTGAAACCAGTAATCTTGGTCGTGATTAATTTTCTCAACGTCATCAAAAAGAAGATCGTTAAATACACTTTCGTCAGTCGCAGCCATAATCAATCTCTTATTGCCCAGAATTGAATGTCAAGGTCTTCAAACGCCGCCGCGACGTGGAATGCAAAGCCACTGGAGTTTGCCAGCATCGACCAAGCCGCACTTTCTTTGTCCAACTGGTAATAGGTGTAACCCGCGTGATATGGCAGTTGGCGTGGTGCAACAGGCAGCGGGATCAGTGGGATACCAGGGAGTTGTAAAGAGATCAGCTCACGGATTTTCTCAACAGAAGACACCTTGGTTTGCTGAGTAAATAAGCGTCGTAGCTCGTCGAGTGGCATCCGCGCTTTCACCGCCACAATGAACTCCGCAGATTCCATAAGTTGCGGATCTTGAATCGGCGCAACCATAAGCCCGTAATTGCGTTTGTCCAGCTGAATGGAGACTGCACGCGGCTCCAACACCACGCTGAGACTTTGACGCAAGAAGCGAATAACCGGCCAGAACGCGTCACCCGGCATATCATGGTTATAAGCAGGCATGGCAGGCGCTAATCGGCTTTCATCGGTAAAGGTTGCCAATTCTCCACAAATTGACGATAAACACTCATACAGGCGTTCAGGGTGCAAGCTGCCTAACGATGCAAGGTGTTTCATTTGCGGATAAAGGCGGTTTAACGAGTGCAATAACATAAAGTCTGATACATCCGCGACACCGCCTTGAGAAGGGGAGCTAATACGTTGAGCGATGTTTTTGGCGCGTTCCTGCATCAATCCGGCCATTTCGTTGATAAAGCGGTGCAGTGTTGCATTGCCCGCCACATTGAAATGACAAGGAATAAAGTCTTGATCCAGAACCACACTGCCGTCGGGACGCTTTTCAGAAATACGCGCGATAGGGATCGCCGCATAAGCACTGCGATCTTCTTTCTCCAGCATCAACTGTAAGTGCACTGGTGACACATCTAACGTGGTCGTATCGCCCTGAATACTTTGCACATCACGCACATCAATACGACGGCTTTCATAGCGACCTGAACCCTTTTCTTCTGGCCAATTCACTTCCATTATCGATTCACTGCGCAACGGAATCGCGAGGTAAACCAGTTGGTTAGAAAGCGAGCCATCTTCGATTTCAAGTGCATCAGGCATCACATCTTCTTGTGGAATGCGAAAGGTTGTGCCGTCTGGCATCACACCCACGGCGCGTTCTATCGCAATACGGCCAAACGCTAAATACTCTGGATTCAGTGATAGCTCAGAAATACCATATAAGTACTTGCTTACCGAAGTCAGTCGCTCCTCCAATAAGTACTCACTGTACCGCTGATGCTGCTGAAAATGCTGTGGCTTAATAAAGAGCCCTTCGCTCCATATCACCCGATTACGTGCAAACATTAACTTTATTCAACCTTTTCTAACTTCACGTCATAATCTTGGAATAACATGAGCAAGTGATATTCCCGGCCTTTATTCAATACCTTGACGGCTTTTTTCCATTCACCCAGGTTCGGCTCTGAAAAATGCGCCATCACACCGATATAATTAGTATCTTCATCAATCTCGAACGCGTTAACGAATTTAAACTGGCCCGGTGTGAGCACATAGTCGTAGTTATTTATAAAGTTACTACTGAGCGCATCCTCATAATCAGCGCGGAGCTGATCGAACCCAGCCGACATGAACATGGAGTCATCTTCCAATTCGAACACTTGTACCTCGATCGATGCCGGGTCCCCCGCAATATTCGGGTTTACACCTTCGTCACTGACAAGGCTAAATGTAACGGTGGTTGGCTGCTCTTCAGGTTTATATTCATCTGAAGAACTGCATGCGGTTAATAACAAGAACGCACACACAATGCTGAGCTTCTTAAACATAATTAGCCCTCCAGCTGTTTTTCACGAATACGCTTGTCGTATACTTGCTCGAAAATTTCCCAAAACAGCTTGGAGAAACCTTGCTGACGGTTAGACGTTAACTCTTTGTAGTAATTGCAATACATTTCCCACGCCCACGCAGACTCACCTTCCTCATGTGCATCGGTATTACGTCGGCAGTGTTGAAAGCGGCGTAATAGCACGTCCGGTGAAAAAGCGTTCAAGATTTGATCTAGTGCTTCCGCAATCGCATCTTGAGTCGCTTCATTATGATCTCTGACGTTTTTCAGGCTTTCAGCAATCGCTGCCGGTGCAGACAGATGAACGAGGCTTTTATCCGCGTCATACATGGTGCGAACCGTTTCCTCGTATGAAAGCCCTAAGCGTAACGGGTTATCTTCAATCGGTTGCAAGTTGCGGTTCATGGTACCAAAACGCCCTTCTGCCGCTTGCTCGTGCAGTGCAAGTAGTCCTTTTAAGCACGCTTGCAAAGACTGCCCCATCTCCTGAGAGAGGAAGTGCATACGTTGAACGTCTTGTTCATTGGTGACACGCACTCCCAGCCCTTCCAACATGGGCCCGGTCAATAAATGCTGACCATGCCCACCTTCTTCTCTCGAAGAGGGTGCATCACTATTCAAACTTTTCGCCACTTCTTGTTCGAGAAGTCCTAATTCTTTTTCATCCATTGGCTTCGTCTCACTGTCTGTCAATTTCGATGGAGTCTGTGGTGCCGTTTCAACTCGAGGCGCACTCTGTACTGTCTCGTCTGAGTGATAACGACTATCGCGTTGCTTTTTTTGGCCGAACCCAAAAATACGTTTTAACCTCACCGAGGCCGACATCACATCTTCGCTATCCGCTTGCGGTGTAAAAGAAGGTCGTTTTTCGACTAGGTTTTTTTTCGAGACGAGGCTATCTGTCTCTGTGTCTTGCGCTGATGGACCATCATCCAGCAACCAATTTGCTCCCTGAGAGGATGACTTCGCTTCTAGCTCCACGAGGGGATCAATAGGCGCAGAGGCATCTTCTAGCTCGGGTTCTACATCAACGGGTTCATTGGCGTGAGCCAGTAAATCGGTATGATTGCTGTCAAAAAGCGTATCAATATGGCCCGTATCAACGTCACCCTCTTCGCCCGTCAGCACACGCACTTGGTAAGGGCCAATTTGCATTTCATCTTTGTGTGCCAATCGTGCAAGCTGCCCTTTTCCTAACGGCATCTCTGTTCCGTTAACAAACGTTTGTCCACACTCATCACGGACACAAAAAGCGCCATCAACCACCAAGATTTCACAATGCACGTCATAAACACGCGCCATTCGATCTTTCAATCGCCAGCTCGCCATTGCAGACGATCCAATGGTGCCACCCGTCTCAACAAAGCGAATCTGTGCCGACAACCCAGACTCTAGGGTTTGCGCGTTCGCGACCACGAGTGTTATGCCGTTTTGATGTTGAGAGACCATGTTTATTGCCTTACCTGAATGAGTACACGCTTGTCTTGCAAGTCTTTCCCAAGGAAAGACGTCCATCCCAGCGCAACCTGTTTTCCTAATTGAAGCGCGGGCGTTTCTTCGTCTGTCATCGACAGCTCTATGTCGAACGCCATTTGCTCACGTAAAATGAACTCAACTAATTTGCACAGTGGCTGATACTCTTTACCCACAGGCAGAAAGTCGTTAAAGCGCTCTCGGGTCAGGTTTTTGATGCAAATAACAAACTTGCCATTGCAATCAAAGACCGACTCGCCAATCACGGTGTCCTCGCCCAAGCGCCCGTTCATGCACCCAAGAGACATTTGCTGCTCCTTGGCTATTTTCACTTTGCGAGTCACCCATTGGCGGATTTCAACCTGTTCAAGGTCAAAACAATGCGCAATGATGCCGGAAACCACAGTTGGCGATCGACTTCTCCCCGCTAGCGTGCCGGCATAGGCCAACATTTTGCACCAGTTGATTGGGGTCTCACCCCTTAACTGGGGATCTCCTAACCCAACAAGCGCGAAGAGCTGCGCAGAGAACTGATCTTCTGCACCTGGCTGAAACCTCACGTAATAACGATATTTACGCCAGATCCGGTATACCAACGCGATTAGCCGATTATTAAAAAAGTCCAAAAATGGTCTTTTAATACCGCCAGGCTCTTCATGAAGAAGCTGCTCGGTAATAAATGCCGGCAATGGTGATTGCGAACCTGCTAGCCCTAAAAAGTTCGTTAACATCACCGTGTGATCGTTAACCTGATCAAGCGATGATATATCTGACGCAGCAAATCCAAGACTGGGATTAGCGCTAAACACCAGCTGACACTCGCGCTCCCACTCTTCTTCCTCAGGGTTCAACCCTTTATGCTTTTGTAAAAGCTCAACAAGTTGGAAGAAGCTATACACTCGCGCATCTTGAACAAGATCAGCCGCACTAGGTGCCAACTCCTCTAGATGAGTGGTTGCATCCCGACTCTCGTCTGCCATGTATAGGTCTCGTTATTCGTTGTGTTGATAACGGTAAGCTCATGAAAAGAATTAATACTCGCGTATAACGAGAAAAAGTGGCTGAGCACCGTTCCAAATAAATATAAATCGCCTTCCGAGCCAAAGCCGTCTTGATTGAGATAAATCGTGGACTGCAAGCCTCGAACCGGCATGCCACGTAATAACTTATCCATGGGCTTGGATTGAATATCTTCAATCGCGTCTAGGCGTTTCTTACCCACTCGCTCTGCTTGACGATCCACCAACGCACGAAAATCATAAGCGGTTAATACACAGCTCAATGCGTCTTTTGACAGGAGCGACAAGTAATTCAACGATAAATTAGAAATCAACATCCATAGCAAGCTGCCATCCAGCACAGGCCTCAATGCTTGCGTTGGGATTGTAATGTTTTCGAACTCTGCAAATGGCGGTGAACTGTCCGTTGGATAGCAAATATCTCCGACACCTAAGTCCAATGGAAGTTGACGATTTGTGCAGGTCAGCTTAATTGACACCGCCTCATCGACATCGACGGATGCTGACTCATCCCCGCGAATAAACGAGATAAAAGAATCAAAACCATCCCCGCGAATGCTGTTTTTTACCCGTGAGCGGTAATAAAGGGTTTCTCGATTACGCACCCGCTCTACTTCATGTTGAAAGCTCTCAAACGGGGTATAAACCCGCTTTTGACCACGTACCGGTTTACCATCAATGACTTTGTCTTGCCTACCCGTGACACTATCAATACTGAACACTTCATAATGGGCTGGCTTACCGCTTGATGGAATAACTTTGTATTCAGTGCTCTTTCCGGTGAGATCGATCGGGTCTGCGTCATGATCAAACAAGTTAATGACGGGGGTGCAATATAGCTGAAAGCTCTCTGATCTCACTCTGACATCTGACGGCAACGTTTTAGACAAATGTAACTGCACCGTAAACTGGCCGTAGACATTGTTCGGTATTGCCTTATCTAAGCCGCTAATATCAAAGAAATGAAACGCTTCAGGAAATGACAAATATTCCTGTAGGACACGATAACCGTCATACACATTTTGTGGATATGGCAATAGACCATCGCCAGGATTAAATCCAACCGATGAAAACGCATCTCTTGGTAGCGAGAACTCAGTGCCATCGACGTGTACCGTGAGTTTTTCGAGATGATGACTCAGCCACAAATAGATCATTTGTGCGCTATATTTATCACCACCAATGTAAAAACGCAGCGTGTTGATGTTGGCATCTCGTACCGACATATCACCGTCTAAGGTCATTTGCAGCTGAATTGTCGTCGCTTCACGTGTGTGTTCAGCGTGAACGTTAGAACAATACAGCGGGTACAACTCAACCTCTCGGCAAGTTTGAAAGCGACACTGGGTTTCCATAACAGGCTTACTGTCAAGCTCCGTCCCCTTAGCAACAACTTGCTTTTCGCTCAAACTCCCTTCTGGCTTAAATTGCGCGATACACATACTCGGCACTGGGCGTAAATAGTTAGGCCAGAGCATATTGATAATCGAGTGAGTCAGCTCAGGAAAATCATCATCAACTTTTTCGCGCAGCTTGCCGGTTAAAAACGCAAATCCCTCCAACAAACGCTCTACATCTGGGTCTGTATGTCGACCATGTAAAAAGCGTGCGAGCTGGGGGTGCAGTTCAGTAAAGGCTTTACCTTGCTCTTTTAAAAACGCGAGCTCTTCTCGAAAATACTTGTCTTGCGTCATGCGGTTTACAACACTCGATATTGGCGGTTCTGGTCTAAAAGCAAGCTAAGTTGAACTTTCTCGTGGAGCGCTTCGCTATTCACGGTGGCAACAATGTTGAATCGCAGCATAAGTGGCGAGTGCGGATCAAAATCTGATGTCACCAAAATATTGGTTAGCCTAGGCTCATATCTTTCCAAACATCCTTTAATGGCTAACTTGACCCTCAGCGACAGATCTAAGCTTTCGAGTGTCGCGTCGTTGAAATCGATCAGCCCCAAGCCAGGCGAGCTTTGCGCACCACCAATACGCGTATTCAACACATTAGCGATATTACGTTTTATCGATCTCACTACGTCTGGGCTGCTCGGCCCCTGAGTAATTGAAACAGGCTTAGCGTCGGCTTCTAGACGCTCCAAGAAGCCGACACCAAATGCACTGTCTTCTAGCGCAACGTATGACATGATTACTGATCAAGCCTACCAACAAGAGACAGCTCAAAGTTCGCACCCATATACTTAAAGTGAGGACGAACAGCTAGCGACACCTGATACCAACCAGGGTTCCCTTCCACATCGCTTACTTCAATTTTGGCAGCACGAAGTGGTCGACGGCTACGCACGTCTGCTGGTGGGTTCTCTTGGTCAGCAACATATTGCTTCAGCCAGGTGTTTAGCTCGCGCTCAAGGTCTTGGCGCTCTTTCCAAGAGCCAATTTGCTCACGTTGTAGCACCTTGATGTAGTGCGCTAGACGATTAATAATCATCATGTAAGGAAGCTGTGTACCAAGCTTGTAGTTCGTCTCTGCTTCTTTACCTTCTTTGGTATTTGGGAATACCTTAGGCTTCTGAATGGAGTTAGCAGAGAAGAACGCCGCATTGTCACTGCCTTTGCGCATTGTCAGACCAATAAAGCCTTCTTCCGCAAGTTCGAACTCTTTGCGATCGGTGATCAAGACTTCGGTTGGGATCTTGGTCTGTAGGGCACCCATTGATTCATAAACGTGAACAGGCAGATCTTCTACTGCACCGCCGCTCTGTGGACCAATGATGTTCGGACACCAGCGATACTTGGCGAAGCTATCCGTCAGGCGTGTTGCAAATGCAAACGCTGTATTACCCCAAAGATAATGCTCATGATCTTGACTGACGTTTTCGTGGTAAACGAAAGACTTGATCGGGTTCTCCGTTGGATCGTAAGGCACACGTAGTAGGAAACGTGGCGCGGCCAGGCCAAGATAACGTGCATCTTCAGACTCACGTAATGAGCGCCATTTCGTGTATTTAGGGCTCTCAAAGATAGATTTAACATCTTTGATGTTTGGAAGCTCCTCAAACGACTCAATGCCAAAGAACTCTGGCCCGACGCTTGAAATAAATGGCGCATGTGCCATGGCGCCCAGCGCACCCATATATTGCAGCAGCTTCATATCTGGGGTTGATGGCGTAAAGGCATAGTTACCAATAATGGCGCCTGTTGGCTCACCACCAAATTGACCATAACCTGACGAGTATACGTGCTTATACAGGCCTGATTGTGTTGTTTCTGGCGCGAATTCAAAGTCGTCTAGCAACTCTTCTTTGGTAACGTGCAAGATGTCAACTTTGTTGTTCTCGCGGAAGTCAGTACGGTCGACAAACAATTTAAGCCCACGCCACGCTGATTCCATTTCTTGGAAAGACGTGTCGTGCAAAATTTCGTCCATTTGAGCACTGATCTTTTTATCAAGCTCAACGAGCATCTGATCGACAAGAGACTTATTCACAGGCTCTTGTGTTTGATCATTACCCACGAGGTTTTCAATAAAGGCTGCAACGCCTTTTTTGGCGACATCATAGCCCTCTTCGCTAGGCTCAATACGCGTTTGCGCCATGATCTCGTCAAGTAAGCCACCTTCTTTTACTTCAGGAGACTCTACGACTGATTCACTTGTAGACATGTTTCTATTTCCTAAGACTTAATTAACTACTAATTTGAATCAATTACTCTTTCGGAGCATCATCATCGCCACCGACGATATTTAGCTCAGCAAGCAACTTTTCACGAGACTCCTCAGAATTAAGCAGCTCCTGCAAACGATCGCGGAAAGCAGGAATGTTGCCTAGAGGACCTTTCAATGCAACCAAAGCTTCACGAAGCTCAATCAGCTTTTTGAGCTCAGGAACTTGGTCAGCAACTGAGTCAGGTGCAAAATCACTCATGGATTTAAAAGACAGCTCGACAGGCAATTCTGCATCTTCATCGTCGACAAGTTGATTTTTTACCGTGGTGGACAGACGCAAATTGCTCTCGCGCATCACATCTTCAAAATTGTTTTTATCTACAGAAACTGTTGCACGGTCTTCAACGGGCGTCTCTTCTGTATGCACCTTAAAATCACCAACAACCAAGGTTTTTAGCGGGAGCTCCACTTCTGCTTGCTGGTCACCCGTCGCGGGGACGTACTTGATATTAATGCGCTCTTTAGGCGCTACGCTTCCTTCTTTGGACACTTTGAACCCTCGATACCTTCACCAAAATGACAGCACAGCCAGGAGTGACCCTGTCACGCTGAACTGCGTTAACATCTTAAAAACATCAATGACTCGCTGTGCTGCTATCACTGACGGTGCGCCAGCATACATAACGAAAAATTAGACATTAATTAAAATTGCACAAATTTGGAGCAATGCCTCATTTTTATTTTTTATTGGCAAAAAGGTACGGTCTTCTGACATTTTGACAGTTTCATGACATAACTAAATGTAAATAACACGTTAGTGAGCAATAACTCTAAAAAGGTGGTTAAAATACCCTTAATTGTTAACAGGAATATAATTAAACAATCTCTAATGCAATTAAATAATGACTTATTATCTTCAGGTATTTAGCTTCACATAATGAGAATAATGGGAAGGTAGTGGGCTAGCAGATACCTAGCCATCTGACCTCCTCCATATCCGTCCACCTCGACGCTTTAGTGATGAAAATGTGAATAGCACCGTATTTGAACAAGCTTAGAGCGGAAATCGTGTGATCATCGCGACACATTAAACGCGACAACACGCGCAAGATGTGCACTCGACCCACTAACACTTATGTTGTGCGTATACCCTCTCCTCCCTTTGTTCTCCTCCTCTCTTCGCTCGTTGCTTAGGAGGATGTGCCCTTTTCTTAATTAAGTAACACTAGTGTCACTTATCGTCTCTGTCGGCGCGCTACCGGTTGTGCCATCACTCTTCGCACGACGCCATTGTCTCGCCACTCGACGAATCAGAGTATTTCTTTGTGCGGTTTTCTTTGTGCGGATAGTGATTATGAAAAAGTTGCGTACCCTTTCTATAAGTCAACGGATAAGCTTAGCTGCCTCGTCCATCGTACTGATCGGTCTTGGAGCAGTGAGTGCCGTTTCCTTGTCAACGCTGAATAGCAGTCAGTCAGCAATGTCATCCCAGGTCACTGAAAACGTAAAGCGTGATCAGGTGATTAAGATGCAAAATCGCGCGACAGCGATTAGCGAGGAGATCCATGCGTATATTGCCTCTCCCCTCGATACGGTGCGGACTATCGCTCAGATTTATACCTCCGAAGCGGAAAAGAATAAGTCAGCACGGATCCTCGACCGAGATGATATACCTCGGATCATGTATTCGATTTTGAAACGCCAACCTGAATGGCACAACATCTACACCGAGTGGCAAAAAAACGTGTTAGGCGCCGATGCTTTTTACTACGGCGACCCAACAAGCGCTGCTGATGGGCGCTATGTGCCGTCTGTGTCGGTAGATGAGAGAGGGGAAATGCGCCTTACCGCTGCGCAAAATTTCTCTGAAACTAACCCTTGGTATCAATGCCCGGTGAGCACACAAAAAGATTGTATCACCGACCCGAGAACCGCTGAGATTAATGGCAAAACCCAAACGGTGTTTGATGTGACAACCCCCGTTTTCCGTTTCGATAAAACCGTTGCCATGGTGGGGAGTACACTGACTACAGCACAAATCCAGTCCATTCTGGCTAAACGTGCTGACAGTAACGGTAAGCTGTTTGTTGTCAGTCAAAATGGCCGAATCGTTGCTAGCACCGATCAACAAGTCCAGCATGGTGCCGCGGTCTCCAAACTATCCTCTCCCGCGTATCACTCTCTTGCCAAGCTTCAAAAGCAAAGCCATAAAAGCCAATTCAAACAAACCGATTCGCACTTTTATGTGTCGCAACCGATCGAATTTGGCAATATGTCTCAGACGTGGTCAGTGATGATTGTGACCCCCAAGCAGGCCGCGATGGCCCCCGTCACACAGCTGAATCAAATGATGACAGACGCCGAAAGCGATATTCAAAACACCATATATTGGGTGAGTGGCCTCGTCCTTTTGCTGGCCTTTGTGATCATTCAAATCGTTATCAAACGTCAATTAGCACCGTTGAGTAGCGTCGAGCAATCGATTCAAGCGATAGCCCAAGGTGGTGGCGATTTAACGCAGCGCTTATCGGTTAATGGTAAGACAGAGATTGATCGTATTAAACGCTCAGTCAATCACATGTTGGATGCGCTGCAAGCGATGGTGGGACAAATTCAACAAGCAGGTGGACGTTTGTCCGACACATCAACGACAGCCAATAACGCCATCACCGATGCCCACCAAGCCCTGTCTGATAATACCGAGACATTACACCAAGCCGCGACGGCAATGGAGCAACTGACCGCGACCTCAAAAGATGTGGCAACCAACTCTGAAGCCTCAAAAGAGAAAAATACCGCAGTGGTTTCATCGCTGAATCAATGCATGGAGAATGTGGCTAACAATGTGGCACGTAACCAAACCGCCAACACAGATCTGCAAAAAGCCAACAGTTTTGTCAGCGAAGTCAAAGCCAGTGGTAGCGATATTGCCTCTCTGCTCGACGACATTCGCGGCATTTCAGATCAAACCAACTTGCTAGCGCTCAATGCCGCGATTGAGTCGGCACGCGCCGGTGAAGCTGGCCGAGGGTTTGCGGTTGTCGCTGACGAGGTACGTGCCTTGGCCCAGCACTCACAAAAATCTGTTGACCAAATCGTATCGACGCTTGAAACCTTCAACCAACTCCTTACCGATATTGAAACCGTCATCCAACAAGGTGAGCGTGGTGCGGCGGAGGGTTATCAAGCAAGTATTTCCGTGCAGGAGACCTTAACCGAGATTGTTGATTTGGTGCAGCAGCTTGGCGATATCAATTACCAAACCGCAGGCGCGGCGGAAGAGCAAAGTGCCGTCTCTCAGCAGGTGGCTGAAAACATCCAAGCACTGTCACAACGCATAGAACAAACCTTGTCACTCAGTGAGCAAGCGCAAGGCGCAAACCAAACCCTCAACCACGAGGCCAAAACGATTCGCCAACTGGTCGATACGTTTACGGTCTAGTTTCCAGCCTTACCTCTCATACTAAAAAAGGGCAACCAACGTTGCCCTTTTGAGGTTACGTCTTGTTAAAGACGCGATGTAAAACGTAGCTTAGATGGTGAGATTACTTCTTATCTAATTGTGCTTTCATCGCGTCACGAAAGACTTGGTCAGCGTCAGTAATACCCAATTGCTCTGCATCACGCAGCAATCCCATTGCTTTGTCGACATCGTTGTCTGCAATGGCGGCCCGAATAGCCTGGTGATAAAAACTAACGCTTTCTTGTTGCGGGCCTTCAGTGGCGGAGAGCGCTGGCAGGACGATAGGCTGAGCATTGTTATGTGCGCCCAATGCGGTTGCTTCGATGGAAAACGTGCCAGTCAACGCGCGCGGCACTTGAATATCACCTACCTCCGGAAAGTAATTCCCTCTCCCCTCTGCGTCCAATTTCGCTGGGTGGCTAACCGCCACCGTTTCATTAAGTTTATCTTTATCGGTAAAAATAACCAAATAGAGCGAACTGTCGCCAATTTGTGGATGGACTTTAATATTCCCTTGCAAACGGTTTCCATCGGCTAGACGGGGCTTTAGATAGACTAACCCATCATCATCAAGCTCAGCACGAATATCGCCAGACTGGTTAATGACTTTAGCACTTGGGACAAAAACACTGTCGTTGACTTCTGCCTCAATATTGATAGCTAATCCATTTTTTACCATTGGTAAGTCGAAAATGACGCCAGGGCTATCAATGCTATAGATATCGAGGACTTGTGTTTGCGCGGTGACCGCTATTTTTATCTCTTTGTCCATTGTTATCGGCAGTTTTTTCGCTTTTTCAAGCTGCGTCATTGCCTTTCCTGTCGGTGCAACCTTATATTGGTTATCAACGAACGTCGAGCACCCACTAAGTAATAATAGCCCAGAAATAAATAACACTTTCTTATTCATATAAAACACCTAAAAAAATAGCCGACAATTGTCGGCTATGAAAAAAGACAGTTTAAAAAAAGACTTACCACCAAGCTTCCAATTGCACACCAGTTACGAACTCTGAGTCACCTTTGTCACCAAACGTATCTCCTTCTTCATCCGTAATATACGTACCGTAGAAGCGAATCTCAGGACGCGACCAGAAGCTGTCACCCATTGCCCATGCTTGAGCTAAAGTAAACTTGTGGCCTCCTTGGTCTGTTCCTTGATTTTCTCCATCAAAGAAGCCTACCTCACCGATAGTGCGCATCGTGTCGTTCCACTTATAAACAGGACGCACAACAGCAGTGAACATATCAGAGTCGCCCTCACCATCTGTCAAGTCCGAGCCATTATGATAAGAGAGCTGATGTCCGAGTTCCATCGATGACCCAACATTCATCACACCCCAGTTGATAATACGGTAGCCTTTCGCATCGTTTTTATCATCGGAGCCGCGGCTGTACCATGCACCAGAACCAAAGCCAGCAATCTGATCACCGTATCCTGCAGAACCATATTGCAAGATTGTTTGGTTGAAACCATTGTCCATATTTTGATGCACAATACCGGTAAGCATAATACCATCATCAGCCGCTTCGGTTTGGTCATCTTTTTCTGTCGCAAAGTTATAGGCCGTAGCGAGCTCTAAGCTAGCATCTTTCCACAAGCCGATATTGGCTAAGCGCGCATCAAAAATATAGCCTGAGGACTGATCATTTTCTCCATCTTGAACAAACGCTAAAGAAAGCTTTTGATCGCCCAGTGAAATATTTTCAATACCACCACCAGTACCTGATGTATTCAAGAAATAGAAGTCAGTAATGTGGATATCTTTACGTTGATAATAGCGCTTACCCGCCCAAATAACGGCTTCAGGATCGGATGCAATCACACCTTTGGCTTGGACATTAAATTGCGCGACATTGATTTCGCTATCTTCCCAACCATTTTGGCCTTTATCGCTAGAGGCAATCATAGATTCCAGTTTCCATGATTGCTCACCCGTTTGAAGTTCTTCTGAAAAACCGAACTCGTAATAGTTGTCGTCTTCATTACCCAAACGACCAACTTTATTCTTTTCAAAAGCACTATCACCCGCACCATCACCACCGATCGCAGCACCCGCACGAGCATAACCATTAAAATCGACAGCGAACGCTGAGGTGGCAGTGACAGCAGCTGCGACAGCCGCCGCAATTAAACTTACTTTTCTCATACCTTACTCCATAATGCGCCTTTTTTACGTGTCTCTTCACACCGGCAGTGGGTAGTGGAAAAAGACAGTGTGTCCAAGGCTTAGCTTTCTTCGTTATCCTGGAAATATCCTATCCCTGCACACTAAAGTGCGCGTCATCCAGGGATGTGGTTGAAGGGGGAGGAGGAGTAAGGAGGAGCTAAGGCGGATTATCCTAACTTGTCGACATCGATCACTGAACCAAGGCGTAATTGGTAACTGGGTTTCTTGTTTATCCCCTACAAAACGTCGAACAGATCACTATTAATAATTTTATTCATAGAGATATGAAACTTTATTACATGAGGGACAATGATCATAAATGTGACGTCAGATTGAATTATTTATAGGTAACCGCTCTAATAGCGACTCGTCTCATTTAACGGTGTTAGTTATGTCGGTTTGTTTCCCATCTCCTTATGTATTAGGGGCGCAATTACACCCATCAGGCTGTCGGTTTACACTGTATGCGCCAGACCAGGACTGCGTACATTTACTATTGTGGCATCAAGCGCACCAACCTCAGCGGATCGCTATGCACGAATATAAGCGCGGCTACTGGACACAAGATGTTGCTGATGTCGTTGCAGGGCAAGAATATAGCTTTGACGTCTCACATGATGGTCAAATCTGGTGTGTGGCTGACCCTTATGCTCAGGCCATTACCGGTCCTTTAACCTATCAGCCTCCCTATACATTATCGCAA
Organism: Salinivibrio sp. ML198; assembly: GCF_001996015.1. Classification (NCBI taxonomy): domain Bacteria; kingdom Pseudomonadati; phylum Pseudomonadota; class Gammaproteobacteria; order Vibrionales; family Vibrionaceae; genus Salinivibrio; species Salinivibrio sp. ML198. The sequence goes on along the minus strand of NZ_MUEZ01000010.1, from coordinate 129,622 downwards.
AGCACACAGGTTGCGCGCTGCCAAGTCGTCGATCACGACTTATTTGATTGGCAAGGCGTGTCATCGCCCCAACGCTCAATGTGCGACACCGTTATTTTCGAAACCCATGTTAAAGGGCTAACTCAACAGCACCCAGATGTCTCGCCAACACAGCAAGGACGTTATTTAGGCTTGGTGTCACCAGCGATGTTGGCGTTCTATCAACAACATCAGATTAATTGCCTGCAACTGCTGCCGATTACCTGTTGCTTACCGGAGCCGCATTTACTCAGCCAGCAAAAAACCAACTACTGGGGCTACAACCCATACGTTTGGATGGCACCGGATCCACGCTACGCGGAGAAAAATGCGGTTGACGAGCTGAAAACGGCAATACGCGAACTACACCGCCACGACATCGAAGTCATTTTAGACGTGGTGTTTAATCACACGGCTGAAGGCGGAGAAGGTGGGCCGATTCTTCATTATAAAGCGCTTGATCATGCCATGTACTTACATGATGGCCAACGGCTGTGCAACCATACCGGCTGTGGCAATACCATTGATATACGCCATTCTGCTGCAATGAAGCAGGTGATCGACACCTTACGTATGTGGGTCACCGACTATCACGTGGATGGGTTTCGGTTCGATCTCGCCGCCACCTTAGGGCGAGACGGCGATACCTTTGATCCCCACAATGCCTTTTTCCATGCCATCGCCCAAGATCCGATCCTTTCTAAGGTCAAATTAATTGCGGAACCATGGGATATAGGCCCCGATGGGTATCAGCTAGGACAATTTCCGATTAACTGGGCCGAATGTAACGATAAAATCCGCGACATCACGCGCAGTTTATGGCGAGGAGAGCTAGGTATGCTACAGGATTTCGCCACGCGGTTGATGGGGTCACGCGACTTTTTCAGCGCAGCGTATTGGCCGGATCACCTACCCATCAACTACATCACCTACCATGATGGCTTTACCCTGCAGGATGTGGTCAGTTATGCCAAGCGGCATAATCACGCCAATGGCGAGAACAACCGAGATGGCCATGGCGATAATCGCTCCGCCAACTATGGTGTTGAAGGATCCACAAACAATACTGATATTATTGAGATAAGAACTCGGCAAAAAAGGAATATGATGGCGAGCACCCTCTTCTCGCTGGGGACGCCGCACATTCTAATGGCCGATGTTTTAGGGCACTCGCAACAGGGAAACAACAATGCCTATTGCCAAGACAACCCCATCAGTTGGTTAAACTGGCAAACGCAGGATCATGTTTGGTCAAACTGGCTTTCCACCATGATTGCACGTCGCAATGCTATCATACCGCGCTTTATTGATGCGTTGAGTGGCACACAGCGCCATCGCAATCAGATTGAGTGGCGACATCCGAATGGCGATCCTATTCACGATCATCAATGGCCAAGCCTGCAAGCACTCAGCTGTCAGATCACACTCGGTGCGCATCATTCTGACGCGGGTCAATCGCTGCTCATTGCCATTAACAGCGGCGACACCGCGCACAATCTACGGCTTCCACCAAATCATCAGTGGCGTATTGTCTGTGACAGCGCAACCAATGAAACGACTATCACCACACCCGAACCATCCCTGATATTGGCAGGCAAGCACTTTGTAGTCTGCATTGACGGTGACTGGCTGTAGCCCAATATTACCCACATCAAAAAGGCAGCTAATGTTAGCTGCCTTTACTTTCGTGCTCTTGCTTCGCCTGAGGGCGTAACGCCTTAGCCTTTCACACCACCAGCCGTCAAACCACCCACTAACCAACGTTGGGCGAGTAAGAAAACACCTGTGATCGGTACCGCTGAAAGCACGGCTGCCGCCGCGAAGTCGCCCCACAGATAGTTCTGCGGATACAAGTACTGCTGCATGCCGACCGCCAAGGTATACGAATCAACATCCGACAACAGAATCGAAGCAACTGGCACCTCACCTACCGCCATGATAAACGACAGAATAAAAACCACAGCCAAGATAGGCACGGAGAGCGGAAGCAGCACCAGCCTAAACGCCTGCCATGGGGTGGCGCCATCCAGTGCTGCGGCTTCTTCCAATGAACCATCAATGCTCTCGAAGTAACCTTTAATGGTCCAAACGTGTAATGCAATCCCGCCCAAGTAGGCAAAGATCAAGCCACCGTGCGTGTTGAGCCCCAAGAACGGAATGTACTGCCCCAACTTATCAAACAAGGCGTAGATAGCCACCAATGCCAACACCGCCGGGAACATCTGGAAGATCATCATCGCGTTCAAGATGGTTTGCTTGCCTTTAAATCGCATACGCGCAAAAGCGTACGCCGAGGTGGTTGAGAGCACCACGATAAACAGCGAGGTGATCCCGGCCACTTTTACCGAATTCCACAGCCATAATAGAACGGGAAACGGCGGTGGCGTGACCGAGCCATCCGGATTAGTCACCGGGAAGCCCAATGCTAATTTCCAATGTTCAAGTGATGGATTTTTCGGGATCAAACTCCCGGTAGCGAAATTCCCTTCACGGAATGAAATCGCAATAATCATTAACAGCGGGAATAGGATCAGCGCCAAAAATAAGCACAAGCCAATATGGGTTGCCCAGACGCGATATTTTAAGGATTTACCTTGTACCATTGCCATATTTACGTCCCTCAGTGCTCGTTTTTCTGCGTCATGCGGAGGTTGATTAACGCCAGTGCGCCGACAATCAAGAAAATCAGTGTGGCGATGGCACTTGCCAAGCCAAAGTCTTGACCACCACTGCCTTCAAAGGCGATGCGATAGGTGTAGCTGACCAGCAAGTCGGTATAACCGGCCGGCTCAGTGGTGCCAATGCGGTTTGGCCCACCTTCTGTTAACAGCATAATCATCACAAAGTTATTGAAGTTAAAAGCAAAAGCGGCAATCAGCAACGGTGTTAATGGTTTAATCATCATCGGCAGCGTAATACGGGTGAAGTTCTGAATGAAATTCGCGCCGTCAATCGCGGATGCTTCGTAGAGATCATCGGGGATCGCTTTAAGCAAGCCCATACAGAGGATCATCATATAAGGGAAACCAAGCCAGGTATTGACAGTTAACACCATGCTCCGCGCCAAGAACGGGTCAGAGAACCAATTCGGACTGATGCCAAACAGGGCTTCCAATACCATGTTGATTTCACCAAAGCTTTGGTTAAACAAACCGCGGAAAATCAGAATCGAAATAAAGGCTGGCACCGCATAAGGCAGGATCAATAATAAACGGTAGATCGATTTGCCTTTCAGCTCTTCCCACTGCACCAAACTCGCCAATATCAAACCGATAAAGAGGGTAAACACCACGGTGAGTACAGAAAAAACAATCGTCCAAATAAAGATGCCAATAAAGGGCTCTTTAATCCCCTCATCTGTCCAGACACGCTCAAAGTTATCGGTGCCAATTTGCACCACATAACCGGGCGACACCGTGTCGTCAACAAACTCACCCGAAGCATTAACCGGTTGGTAATACCCTACCTCATCATTGGGTTTGAGTGTCTCACCCGTCTTATTATTGATCAGCGTGCGGCCATCGTCCTGCAAGCTATAAAGCGATTGAATAGCGGCGAACTTGCGTAACCCACTCATACGAATGGTTTGATCATCTGACAATTGTAAATCTAGATTACCGAGCGCCTCTCGATTTTGAATCACATCGCGGAGTGACGCTTTTTGTCCCTCAACACTGTCAATCGGGCTAAGTGACAAGTTTTCATCGGCCAGTGTTGCAAATTCAAATGGCTTGGTGGCAAAACGTGTGTTTTCGCCTTCCACCACAATACGAACTCCTTGATCCGTTTGATATAACGAGAAAGGATAACTGTCGCCACTTTGAAAGGTTCGCTCGAGTAATACGGACTGGGCACGCTCGAAAGAGAGTTGATTTTTGGCGCTATAGTTGGTGAATGACAGCCCAACGGTATAAACCAACGGAAAAATAATGAAGAGGATCATCCCCGCGATACCTGGATAGATATAGCGATGGGCGTATGTTTTTTTACTGCCAAAAATGTACAGCGCTAGTGCGGTTAATACCACAGTTAACAGGGCAAAGGCAGTTTCACCACGCGAATACATCAAGACGGTGGCATAGCCATTGATGATGGCCACAGTAGCCAGTAACGCCCATTTTATGAACGCTTTTGTGCTGCTGGGCAAAGAAGAGCCTGACGTTGTCATAGCTTGGGAACCTTGGACTGACTGCATAAGGAACGCTACTCACATAGTTTTTAAAAAATGCAGGGAGGCAAGCCCCCCTGCAGATAGAGCTTATTTGACCATTTGCGTTTCCGCATCGTCGAGCGCTTCCTCGACGCTTTGACGGCCATCGACCACATTGATGATGGCGTTTTTGGCAGCCGCCCAGAACCCATTCATTTGTGGAATGTTCGGCATCACCTCGCCATGTTTGGCGTTTTCCATGGTCGCAGCAATACGGCTATCTTGAGCCAGCTCTGCTTGATACGCATTCAGCGCCACCGCACCTAGGGGCTTATCAGCATTGACCGTTGAAAGGCCTTCTTTCGTCAGCAGGTAGTTTTCAAGGAACTCAACCGCTAGTGCTTTATTTGGCGATGCGGTGCTAATACCGGCACTAAGCACACCAACAAAAGGCTTGGACGCTTCACCTTGGAAGGTAGGTAAGGTGGTGACACCATAATTGATACCTGACTTTTCGATGTTGCCCCACGACCATGGGCCGTTAATGGTCATCGCTGTGTCACCTTGGTTAAAAGAAGACTCAGAGACCGAGTAGTCCATATCTGATGAAATCACGCCATCTTTGACCATCTGCTTCATGAAATGTAGCGCGTCATGCACACCTTGGTTATTGATACCCGCGTCTTTAACATCATAGCCGTTTGCCGTTTGCTTAAACGCGTAGCCGCCATCAGCCGCCATTAATGGCCATGTAAAGTAGGGTTCTTTTAAGTTCCACATGATGGCTGACTTACCCTGCTCTTTGAGCTTGGCATCCATCTCAACTACGTCTTGCCACGTTTCTGGCGGGTTTGGCACCAAATCTTTGTTGTAGATAAGGGAAAGCGATTCTACTGCCACTGGGTAGCCAACGTATTTGCCTTTGTATTTCACCGCATCCCAAGCAAAGTCGACCATGCCTTCTTTAAGACGGTCTGAAGGGCGAATTTCTGCCAACAGGCCTGACTCTGCGTAGCCGCCAAAACGGTCATGCGCCCAAAAAACAATATCTGGACCATCGCCCGTTGACGCCGTTTGCGGGAACTTGTCCTGCAAACCATCAGGGTGAACAACGGTCACAGGAATCCCCGTGTCTTGCTCAAAGCGGTCACCCACTTCTGCTAGGCCGTTATAGCCTTTATCACCGTTAATCCAAATCGTCAGTTGGCCTTCTTCGATATTGGCGTGTGCGCCAAATGAACCCAGTGCAATGAGGGTACCGAGAGCAACAGCGCTAAGTGATTTTTTCATCTTTCTATCCTTCTTCTACTGAGGTGTAGCACGATTCCATGGAGGATGAGCTGTATTTCACGGTCTATCATGGGTAATTCCCGCGCATTCCTCATCATCCTGGCTTCTACGCCCTACGCCTGTGCGAGCGAATTCGTGATCCATATCGCTCGTCGCTAATGATGCGGCTCACAAAAATAAACGGTACGTGATCAACTTCAACTAATTTGCTAATCATTTTGTGATGTACGCCCTCAAACTAAATTAGGGAGGAGATCATCCTCCTCCCCGCCTACTCCCCCTGCAATAATTTCCCCCGGGAGGATGTACCGCTTGCGCAGATACGCGACACTGCTGTCATCAAAAAAGCATCGGGTGGAACCTATCCAATGTGCTTAATCAATGACCAAACAGCGTTCAACAAAAAAATAACGCTCAAAAATGGCCGATATTGAATAACACAACCACCTATAATGCGTATTGAGCCGAATTAATGAAAAGCGATTGAGGGCGAGCGACATGGCAAGTGTCACGTTTAAAAACGTTTGTAAAGCGTATGACAACGATGTAATGATTTCAAAAAACGTTGACCTAGAGATTAAAGACGGCGAATTTGTTGTTTTTGTCGGTCCATCTGGTTGCGGTAAATCCACTTTATTACGCTGCGTTGCCGGATTAGAAGATATTACATCGGGCGATCTTTATATTGATGAGCAACGCGTCAATGAAATAGAGCCTTCTAAACGCGGCGTGGGAATGGTGTTTCAATCTTACGCGTTGTATCCCCACCTAAATCTTTATGACAACATGTCTTTTGGCCTAAAACTGGCCAAAACGAACAAAGCGGAAGTCGATAAGCGCGTCCATCAAGCGGCGGAGATCTTACAACTCGGCCACTTACTCGACAGACAACCCAAGTCTTTGTCCGGGGGACAACGTCAGCGTGTCGCGATTGGCCGCACCTTGGTGTCTCAACCTCGTGTCTTCCTCCTCGATGAGCCACTTTCCAACCTCGATGCAGGGTTACGCGTGCAGATGCGCGCACAAATTACCAAATTACAACGTCAGCTTGGCTGTACCATGATTTATGTGACCCACGATCAGATCGAAGCCATGACCATGGCAGATAAAATCGTGGTACTAGATGAAGGCCGTGTGGCGCAGGTTGGCAAACCGCTAGAGCTTTATCATTACCCTCAAAACCGCTTTGTCGCGTCGTTTATCGGCTCACCCAAAATGAACTTTATGAGTGTCTTTATTGAGGATGTTGAGCCAAACCGTGTCAAAGTGCAGCTCAGTGAAGGTGCCAGTTTCTGGGTACCTGTCGATGGCAAAACCGTCACGCGCGGCGATCGCATGTCTCTCGGCATTCGTCCTGAGCATTTGGTGGCCGCCAAAGACGGCGATGCGCAAATTGAAGGGGAAGCGACCATTGTCGAGAAGCTAGGCAACGAGACGCAAATTTATCTCAACCTTGAAAGTGCAGACGCAGACGTGATCTATCGCCAACTCGATACCGTTGAGATTGAACCCGGCGAGAAGTACGCCATTGGTATTCCAGCCCATCGCTGCCATTTGTTCCACAGTGACGGTCGAGCGTGTAAACGCCTGCATCGCGAAAATGGCGTCACCTTCGTTGATGAAGAAGACGCAGCCTAATATCACCTTGTAAGAGACTACGACTAGGCCGCATTCGCGGCCTTTTTTATGGTATCGATTCAGACAGAAAAAACGCCAAGGATTAACTTGGCGCAATCTTCACTTTGTCGCCCAAAGGGCTCAGTACCTTCACCCTTGCCAGCAATAAAACACAGTGGCTAATGGGGGGAGATTTAATGTTAGCGATTGAGGCTGGTCGTGCGCCGCGCTTTTATCGGTGCTAAGCGCTGCGTAAACGGGATACCCACTGCCCCAAAACGCCTCATCATCCGAGTTTAATACTAATTGGTAGTCGCCACTCTTCGGCACACCCAGCTGAAAACCATCCCGGGGGACAGGGGTGAAGTTACTCACCACCAGCATCCGCGAGCCGTCATCGCCAAGCCGCTCATGGGCTATCACGCTAATATCTGCAGCGTCTTTTAACCGCCACTCAAATCCTGCCGGATCGCAGTCGAGGCGATGCAGCGCCGGCGTTGAGACATACAGGTGGTTCAGCGCTTTCACCCATGCTTGGATACCTTGATGGCGGCCGTATTGCAGCCAATGCCATTCAAGCTGGCTGTCATGGTTCCACTCTGCAGTCTGACCCATCTCCGTGCCCATAAAATTGAGTTTTTTCCCCGGCTGGCCATACATGTAGCCCAAATAAGCACGTAAGTTCGCCGTTTGCTGCCACTCGTCACCAGGCATTTTTCCCATCAGTGAGCCTTTTCCATACACCACTTCATCATGAGACAAAGGCAGTACATAGTTCTCGCCAAACGCGTAAACCAATGGAAATGTTAGCGTGTCGTGGTGATAGCGTCGATACACCGACTCTTCACGGATATAACGTAAACTGTCATTCATCCAACCCATGTTCCATTTAAACCCGAAACCCAGGCCACCCGCATAAATTGGCGAGGAGACCCCGGGAAACGTGGTCGATTCTTCGGCAATCGTCATCGCATTGGGAAAATAGTGATAAACCGACTCGTTCATCCATTTTAACGTGGCAATGGCGTCGTAGTTCTCATTGCCGCCATCTAGGTTCGGGATCCATTGATCCTGCTCACGCGAGTAATCGAGATAAAGCATCGACGCGACGGCATCGACACGCAAACCATCAATGTGAAACCGGTCAAGCCAATACAAGGCGTTATTCACCAAAAAGCGGCGCACATGCTCTTTACTCATATCGTAGAGATGACAATGCCAGTCGTTGTGCCAGCCACGTCGTGGATCGGGGTCATGATATAAGGGCGTACCATCGAAAGAGGCCAAACCATGATCATCGGTAGGGAAATGTCCCGGCACCCAGTCGAGAATGACGCCAATGCCCGCTTGGTGGCAACAATCCACCAAGTACTTAAAATCATCCGGCGAGCCATAGCGGCTAGTCGGCGCGAAAAGCCCCACTGGCTGATAGCCCCAAGAACCATAAAAAGGATGCTCACTGACTGGCATCAGCTCTACATGGGTATAACCCATTTCCACCAAATAAGGGACTAAACGGTGAGCAAGCTCACGATAGCCCAGACACTGACCCGATGCATCTCGCTGCCACGAACCAAGGTGAAGCTCATAAAAAGAGAGCGCTTGCGTATGTTTTTCAGTCACAGGGCGGTCTTGCCACTGCTGATCGTGCCATTGATAAGCATGTTGATCATAGGTCAGAGAAGCAAATGACGGGTATTGTTCAGCATACGCACCATAAGGATCGGCTTTGTGCGGTAAACATTGCCCATCGGGACCCGTTAACGCATATTTGTAGCGTTGATTAAGGCCAAGATGAGCGACAAACCCCACCCAAAATCCATCTTCGATGGCAATAAGGCTTCCAGCCTCTGCCTGCCATTGGTTCCAATCACCGATCACGCTCACTGATTGTGCATGAGGCGCAAAGAGCACAAACCTTATACCCTCGACCGGTTTGCCCGCGACGGGTAACGTCACCGGATGCGCGCCCATTTGCTGATGTGCAACTCTCGGGTTATATAAAGCAGCCATATCAATTGCAAAATGATCAGGCTGAATAGACTGGGGCAGTATTGAAATGGAAGAATCTGGCATCAGCGACTCCTTATATAAAAAAACGCTCCATCCTATGCGTGTTGGCTGGCACTGAGGATAGAGCGTTAGAGCATGGTATGGTGGTTACGCCGTTTGCCGACTCGCTTGCATGCGCACCCGAGATAAGTCTCTGGCAAGTTGATTCAACTCTTCACGGCTAAAGAGCGTTTCCAAACTGGCCGAAAGCTTACGCCGCCAGTTGGGATATTCGTCTACCGTACCAGGGATATTGACGGGCTTGTCCATCTCCAACCAGTCTTCCAACTGGACGCTTAATAGTGCTGACTTGCCAGCGGCAACATGCAATTGCAACGCGCGGCACAAGTGACCATCCATCGGCACATAACGCGCATCGCCCCCAACCCCATCTGGTAGCATACCATGCCAGCGCACACTGTCTAAAATGCCCTGCTTGGCTTTCAAACGATCATCAAACAATTGTTGAAGTTGCGCTTCATCTGGGTATAGGCCGAGCTCTTGACCCAGTTTTAAATCGTCGCAATGCCAAAAGCCACGAATGGTTGGCATATCATGGGTGGAAAGCGTCGCCATCGCCTGCTCGGTATAGTGCGCCGGAGAAATAAAGCCCCCGTCCTCTTCTGAGGTTTCAAAGAAGAATACCTTGTAGGAATGCACGCCCGCATCGGCAAGTAACGCACCAATTTCATCTGGGACCGTCCCCAAGTCCTCGCCAATCACACTGCATTGATGACGGTGCGACTCAAGCGCTAAAATCGCGAGCATGTCTTTAACGGGATAGTACAAGTAAGCGCCCTCGGTGGCATTTTTCCCCTTAGGGATCCACCATAAGCGCAGCAAGCCCAGTACATGATCGATACGTAAAGCCCCACAATGACGCATGTTGGCCCGCAACAACTCGATGTAGGCATGATAGCCAGTGTGTTTCAGTGCTTGCGGATCAAATGGCGGTAAGCCCCAGTTTTGCCCCCGAGGTCCCAACACATCCGGCGGCGCACCGATACTGGCATCCAGTACTAAGGGCGAGTTGTCCGACCAGGTTTCGCTTCCCGCGTCTGACACCCCAACAGCGAGATCACGGTACAAGCCCAGCGACATCCCCTGCTCTTCAGCAATGGCTTGTACCTCTTCCATTTGACCTTCGGCAATCCACTGTAAATACATGTACAGTTGAATGTCGTCACTGTGCTGCTCGATAAATGCTTGCGTCGCTGCATTTTCATAGCGACGATATTTTTCAGGGAATACGGGCCAGCCCCAAGCATGAGGGTCTTCCGCGCGTAAATGTTGATGCAAGGCATCAAAGGTGGCTTGCTGTTTTAAGCTCTCTCCGCCTTTTTCAATAAAGTCTAAAAACGCACAGCCACGTCGAGTCTGTTGCAGCAGCTCGCGTTGCTTAAACTCTTGAAACAACAAAGGCAATACGGCCATTTTTAGGGCGGCGACTTCGCTATAATCTACCCAGTGAGTGTCGCGCACAGCTTGCAGGCGACGCTGGAACTCGGCGCTGCCCACGAGTTGCTGCGCACGGGCGCTCAAACAAAACTCACGAACGTTGCTCACATCAATGTACAAAAGATTAAGCCAGCGGCGTGATGAGGGACTATAAGGGCTCGCGGCTTCTGGATTAGCAGGGAACAACGCATGAATGGGGTTAAGGCCAACAAAGTCCGCGCCACGCGAGGCGAGCTCACTGACCAATTGTTTCAAGTCACCAAAATCACCAATCCCCCAGTTGTGAGGGGTACGCAGTGTGTAGAGCTGAATACTCGGGCCCCACATTTTTTTGTGTTGATCCAATTCAGGTTGTTTATAGCATTGAGTAGGCGCCATGATGAGCGTCATTTGGTACGGTGATTGACGCCGTTTACGTATCACAGAAAGGCGATGATAGCCCCACGGTAGGGAGCAAGGCAGGCTAAACACTAATGGGCCGCCATTACTGCGCTCATCGCGAACGATTTGTGACTGTAAGTAACCCTCAAAGCACTCGCCCTGTTCGGTTTCCAAGCGCCAACTAAAGTCACTTTCTCTCGCACTGGTCCCTAAATGAAGCGCAATTTCGACTGGCTCATTCTCCTGTACCACTTGCACGGGCGCGAGCACATCCGCTTTATGTTTCTTCGCCGCCGATGCCAATAACGCCTCGTCATTTCGTGTGTCATAGCCAAGTGACGTTAGTAAGTCATGTAAGGTACTGTCCGGCACGGCCGCTTCTGAGCCCCATGCACTGATATAGCGATCAGCGAGGTTGGCCATTTGTGCGACTGTCTTCAATGCAGATTCTTTCATCGCTTTCTCCGAGGGGTCTGCCCCCTTCTTTTATTGGGCAATATTGTTGTCATTATTGTTAGATGGCAAGGCTCATTCCCTGCCATCTATGAGGTTGTTAACCCATTATTTTGCAATTAGCGCTTAATCGCTTCTAACTGCCAAATGTTATTAACGTAATCGCGAATTGAGCGGTCTGAGCTAAACTTACCGACCAGCGCGGTGTTTAGAATGGCTTTACGTGCCCATTGCGACGCGTCACGGTAATCACGGTCAATGTCATTGTGTGCGCGCACGTAATCGGCAAAGTCAGCCAAACACAGGTACGGGTCGCCGCTACCCATGACACTGTCAAAGACAGGACGCAACGCCCCAGGCTGACCTGGCGTAAACGTCTCATCCAACAGACTGTCCAAGGCGGCCTTCAATAGAGGCTGGCTATGATAGACCGCTTCAGGCTGATAGCCTTTTTTGCGCAACGCCGTGACGCCATCGACATCAAGACCAAAGATATAGATGTTGTCGTCACCCACTTCTTCACGGATTTCCACGTTCGCGCCATCCATGGTGCCAATGGTGAGCGCGCCGTTGAGTGCCATTTTCATGTTACCCGTGCCAGACGCTTCTTTACCGGCCATAGAAATCTGCTCAGACACATCGGCAGCAGGAATAATGATTTCCGCCATACTGACACGATAATCAGGAATAAATACCACTTTGAGCTTGTCACCGACTCGTGGATCATTATTAATGGTTTCAGCCACCTTATTAATCGCATAGATGATCGATTTTGCTAATTCATAGCCAGGTGCCGCTTTCGCAGCAAAAAAGACCACACGCGGCGCCATATCGAAATTCGGCTCATTGATGAGGCGCTGGTACAGTGAAATGACGTGTAATAGATTAAGGTGCTGGCGCTTATATTCATGCAGACGCTTAATTTGTACATCAAAAATCGCATCGGTATTTAGGGTGATATCGAGGTGCTCTTTGACCCATCCCGCCAAACGCTGCTTGTTGCGCTTTTTGACATCCATAAATGTCTTTTGAAAAGCAGTGTCATCCGCATATTGTGCAATCTGCTCGAGTTGCTCCAATTGCGCTGGCCACTGCTCACCGATTTTTTCACTGATCAAGTTGGACAAATCAGGATTACAGAACTTCAACCAACGACGCGGTGTGATGCCATTGGTCACATTTTGAATACGCCCTGGGTATAGCGCGTCAAATTCTGGGAATAAATCACGCTTAACCAACTGAGAATGCAAGGCGGCAACGCCATTCACCGCATAAGAGCCAACCACACATAAATTAGCCATGCGCACCATGCGCTCACCTTTGTCGTCAATCACAGACAACACCTGCTTTTTGGCCACATCGCCGGGCCACTTCGCTTCTACCTCTTGCATGAAGCGATGGTTGATCTCAAAAATGATCTCCATATGACGCGGCAGCAAACTGGCAATCAACGCCTCACTCCAGGTTTCCAGCGCTTCGGGCAGTAAGGTGTGGTTGGTGTAAGCAAAGGTACGACTGGCGATGGACCAAGCCTCATCCCAGCCCAGACGATAATCATCCAGCAATACGCGCATCAGCTCAGGAATAGCGATGGTGGGGTGAGTATCGTTCAACTGAATGGTTTCGTAGTCTGGTAATGCGGCCAATGCATGCCCTGCCTCTAGATGACGACGGAGAATGTCTGCTACAGAAGCTGCACTGTGGAAATACTGCTGCATTAAGCGCAATGTTTTACCCGCATCGTGGTTATCGTTGGGGTACAAGACTTTGGTCAAATTCCCTGCAGCGATGGCGGATTGCTGAGCTTGGGTATAGTCACCGTCATTAAAGGCATCAAGAGCAAACGGCGTTAACGCCCGTCCTTCCCATAAGCGAAGCGGATAGACCGTATTGCTTTGATAACCCACAATCGGCAGATCCCAGGGCATGGCCTGAATTTTCATGCCCGGCACCCACTGACGGTACGTGTGCCCTGAGTCCTCAATCACCTCTACATGGCCATAAAAGCCAATGGTTTGCGCTAAGTCAGGACGTACCACTTCCCACGGGTAACCTTCAGGCTCACGCCACGCATCCGGTGCTTCTTGTTGTGCGCCCTCTTTGAATGACTGGCGGAACAAACCATATTCATAGTGCAAGCCATAGCCGACCGCAGGATACTGTTGGGCCGCCAATGAATCCATAAAGCAAGCGGCGAGACGCCCCAAGCCGCCATTGCCCAAAGACGGATCACGCTCTTGTTCAAGTAAATCCGTTAACCCGAGGCCAAGCTCACTCACGGCATCGGCAATCGCATCGTACAAGCCCATGCTAATTAAATTGTTGCCGGTTAACCGACCAATCAAAAACTCGAGGGATAAATAGTTAACACTTTTAGCTTGTTTAATGGCTTGATCGTGTTCAGTGGCTACTAGGTCACTTGTGGTATGTTCGGCTAATGCACGGCCCAATGCGAGGTACCAGTCGCGTAGCTGAGCGGTGTCTGGCGCGTGACCTAACTGGGTTAGGTGTTGAACCATACTGATTTTAAACGCACTTTTATCAAACGCATGTTGCTGTTTTGGTGTCATGTCGTCGCTCTCGATAATGGAATGAAACCTTGATGGTTATTCATCCTGCCCAACCCGAGCACGGCAAACATCCTCCCACGTCATTCTCATCAAAGGAGGAGACCACAGGGCGTAGAGAGCCAGGTCACATAGCAATAGTGAGCCGCCTCTCATCAAATCCATGAGCAGCCCTTTATCGAGTGACCTAAGTCACGCTATGAAACAAAAAAGGCGCTACGCCCACGGTGAAAAACATCGCTTTCCTTTTGTGATTTTTGTGCGCTAACGCAAATTAAGCCCTAATAAACCGAGATGGATGTGTATCTCAATCATTAAAAAGGCCACCAATATGACGTTTAAGTGATATAAATCACAATTAAAAGGCGTAGCTGCACTAAATTGGGGCATCCGTTAAGAGATCAGGGATAGATCATAGTTTGTGCGTTTGAAGTTACATACACTGCAATCAGGATAGAGGTGCGCACCAAAAAGGTCGCACCGCATTTGCAGTGAAGGACAGTGTCTTATGTGGATCCCATCAAAGCTGACTCGGCCTGGACGGCTTTATAACGCGATATTACGCCCGCGTGTGCTCGATATTTTACAACAAGCCCCTCACTATAAGCTGGTGCTGTTTCGCTCTCCGGCCGGATATGGCAAAACCACCATGGCTGCACAATGGCTCGCGGATCAATCCAATGTCGGCTGGTTTAGCATTGATGATAGTGATAACGACAGCTTTCGCTACATTAACTACTTACTGCAAGCGCTGCACCACGCTACCCAAGAGGGCTGCGCCAACACGATAAAGCTGGCGGAAAAACGCCAATTCTCATCACTTCGTGCGCTCTTGTCTGATGTCTTTGCTGAACTGGCAGGGTTTCATGCCACTAGCTATTTGGTGTTGGATGACTATCAGCTCATTGATAACGAGGAGATTCATGAGGCGATGCGCTTTTTCATTAAGCACATGCCAGATAATCTCACTTTGGTGGTCACCTCACGCGCCAACCCTCCACTGGGCACCGCGAATTTGCGCGTACGCGACTTGATGATTGAGATCGGCAACGAGCTTCTCGCGTTCGATAACGAAGAAACGACGCGCTTTTTTAATCAACGTGTCGACGATGGCGTGGATGAATCCACGGCGAACGCATTATGCAACTACGTTGAAGGTTGGCCGTCAGCCTTGCAGCTCATTGCGATTCAAGCGCAGCACCAAAAGCGTACCCTGATGCAAAGCGCCGCGTCTTACGCTGGTTTTAACCATGCCCACCTTTGGGAATATTTGGCCGAAGAAGTGTTTGATTTGCTTGATGCTGAAACACGTCAGTTTCTCATGAAAGTCTCCGTACTAGAGATGTTTAATGACGAGTTGGTTTTCGCACTCACTGAACGCGAAGATGCATTGAATATGCTCGAGTCACTGAATCGCTATGGTTTGTTTATCTATGCGCTGGAGGGGGATAACAATTGGTTCCGGTTTCACCATTTATTCGCGGAGTTTTTGGCCCACGAGCGCCAAGCCAGGATCCCCCACCAGCAACAGCCCTTGCATAGACAAGCCGCACTGGCATGGTTGAAGTTACAATCTCCCCATCAAGCGTTGCGTCATGCACGCTACGCCAAAGACGATGCATTGTTGGCCGATATACTCAATCAGCACGGCTGGCGTATGTTTAATCGTGGTGAATTGTCGACACTAGAAGCCGCGATTATCAAGCTCAGTGATGAGCTTTTATACCAATACCCCAATTTGAGCTTACTGCGTGCTTGGTTAGCGCAAAGTCAGCACAGGTATCATGAAGTTGGCGAACTTTTAGCCAGTGCAGAAAAAGCCTATCAAACCCGACAAATCCCACTTGATATCGATTACCAAGGCAATGCCAATGCGTTGCTCGCCCAAGTGGCCATTAACGCGAATAATCCTGAGCAGGCGATGCAGCTGGCAGAAAAAGCGCTCGAGCAACTCGATAGCGCCAATTACCGAGGACGTATTGTCGCGACTTCCGTGGTTGGCGAGGTAAATCATGTGCTCGGCGAACTGGATCGCGCTTTATCCATGATGCAACAAACGGAAAAGTTAGCGCGCCAGCATCAGGTATATCACCAAGCGCTGTGGGCCATTTTACAGCAAAGTGAAATTCTCCTGGCACAAGGCTATGTGCAAGCCGCGTTTGAGTTGCTCGACAGCGCCGATCAGCTCATTGAAGATCAGCAATTGCACCAAGTTCCTTTACATGAATTTGCTCTACGGCTTCGCGCCCAAATACTCTGGTGTTGGAACCGTCTGGATGAAGCTGAAGCCTGTGCGTATAAGGGGCTACAGGTTTTGGAAAACCAACCGCCAAGCAAGCATTTGCATAGTTACTCTATGCTCGCGCGCGTGGCTGTTAGTCGCGGTGAGTTAGATAAAGCGGCCAAAAGCATTGAGCGCATAGAGCACCTTCTTCGAGAATCAGTTTATCATGTTGATTGGACCGCTAACGCGTCACTCTCGCTATTGCTCTATTGGCACGCCAAAAACGAACTGACCAATATGGATGAGTGGTTACATCAAGCCGTTCGCCCCGCGACCGCCTGCAACCACTTTAGCCAGCTTCAGTGGCGAAACATTGCCCGTGCGCATCTGCATTTGGGTCAGTATGACCAAGCACGTCAAGCGATTGATTTTCTGCGCCGCGAAGCGAACAGAGCCAATTTGGTGACCGATAAAAACCGCAATTTGATTGTTGAAGCCGTCCTTGCCAGCAAAGAACAAGAGACAGAATACGCCAAAAGCCTCTTGCAAGATGCGCTGATCCTCACCAATCAAACCGGCATGATGGGTAACTTTTTGATTGAGGGCGAGGCGCTCTCCCCGCTCCTGCATGCGTTAATTGAACAACACGCACTCGGCGCCCTCGAACGCCACCGCGCGCAACAACTCCTCAAGGAAATTGCGAGCCATCAACGCTCTCGTTCAACGCACTTTGATGAAGCCTTTGTCGAAAAGTTGGTCAACCACCCTAACGTGCCAGAGCTCGTGCGAACCAGCTCATTGACACAACGCGAGTGGCAAGTGCTCGGCTTAATTTATTCAGGCTTCAGTAACGAGCAAATCGCCCATGAATTGGATGTCGCGGGAACAACGATCAAAACCCATATTCGTAATTTATATCAAAAGCTCAATATCGCTAACCGCAAAGAAGCGGTCGTCACCGCCGAAAACCTTTTACAACTTATGGGGAATTAGTCAACCCTGTCTACGCCCTCAGGCTTTTCTTGGGGGCGTAGAGGCCTCGCGCTCTCCCCCTACCTTTCGTGATACTTTGCTGAATTTCATCATCTTTTCTGTAATGACACGCTGAATTTTAACCCGATCACGCATGGTAGATGCCCTCCTTGAGTAAGCTGCGCTCAGTATTGATAAATGAGGAAAGATCAATGAAGCGCACTCACTTTTTGCAACCACTCGGCACACCGGTCGCCGTTGCAGCTACCATAGCGTTAGCGGGTTGCAAAATCGAAAACGACCCCAATTTGCCCCCTAGAGACGCGGGCACCAGCGATGCCAGTGTGCTATTTGCTGACGCCGATACCCTGCTCACCCATCAAACTAACGCCACCTCGCTCACCTTGTATTACTCCGCTGATGGCACGATGCGCTATAACCCGGACACGCAGCAAGTGGAAAACGCCACTGCGAGTGTCGAATCCACCCTTACCACGAGCGATAATTGGCAGACATCGTTTCCCCATTTGCAAGGTAACGTCAAAGGGTTCTATTTTGACTTTGTTAGCGCCAACATTGCCCTGAAGCAATGGCTTAAAGGACAGCTTCTCGCCATCGCCAAAGACGGTGATACCGTACTAACCGCAACCGATGTGCAGCCGGCGCGGGCGCTTGATGCCTTGTATGCCGAACACGCCGAAAAACTTACCCTTGGTGCCATCCCTGACGCGGGACACACTGAATTTCGTATATGGGCTCCCACCGCACAGCAAGTCTCGCTAGTGCCCTATCAATCGACGAGCGAACAAAACGCGCCAAAGCAGCGCCAAACGCCAATTAAAATGGACTTCGACACCAACTCAGGAAGCTGGCATGTTGCCACCACGGCGCTGAATCATGGCGACTATTACCGCTATCAACTATCGGTTTATCACCCCACCACGCATCGTATCGAGCGTCTCGAAGTCACTGACCCTTACTCACATAGCTTATCGACCAACTCCAGCTATTCGCAGGTGGTGGATCTAAATGCGCCCGCGCTTAAACCCAGTGGCTGGGATACGCTGAGTGCACCTCACTCGCAGCAAAACCCTGCCAACAGTGTGATTTATGAGGCGCACGTGCGTGATTTTTCCGCACTCGATCAATCCACACCAGACAATCTACGCGGTAAGTATCTGGCTTTTACCCAAAATAGCACCGCCCCGGTCAATCACTTAAAAGCGCTTTCTCAATCCGGCGTCACCCACTTACACCTGCTCCCCGTGTTTGATATTGCCTCCATCAACGAAGACACGGCGCAACGTATCGATTTAACCGACCGTTTCTCCACGCTATGTGACAAAGCACCTTCGCTGAAAGAGACGCCAAGGCTGGCGAGTGAGTGCGACAACAACCAAACCATCCAAGCGGCCTTGACGGATTTAGCCACCCAAGACAGTGCGGATACCCCCTATGTGCAAACCGTGATGGCGGCGATGCGTCAGTACGACAGCTTTAACTGGGGTTACGATCCTTTCCATTACACCGTGCCCGAAGGCAGTTATGCGACCGAGCCTGAAGGCACCGCGCGTATCCTCGAGTTTCGTAAAATGATCATGGCAATTAAACAGAATATCGGCATGAATGTGGTAATGGACGTGGTCTACAACCACACCCACCAAGCAGGCTTAGGGCCCTATTCTGTGCTGGATAAAGTCGTGCCTTGGTATTATCAGCGCCTTAACCCCGTCACTGGAGACGTTGAACAATCCACTTGCTGCTCAAACACCGCGCCTGAGCATCGCATGTTTGCCAAACTGATCGATGACTCGATTGCCACCTGGGTGAAAGACTACAAAATAGATGCCTTCCGTTGGGATTTGATGGGTCATCATCCGCTGGCCCAGATCGAGCACACACTTGCCGTTGCCCGCGCCATCAACCCAGATGTGTATTTCTATGGTGAAGGTTGGAACTTCGGTGAAGTCGCCAACGATCGCCAGTTTGTCCAAGCCACCCAAGCAAACCTTGCAGGCACTGGCATTGGCTCGTTTTCTGACCGACTTCGGGATGCGGTTCGTGGCGGCGGTCCATTCGATGGTGGCGAGTCTCTACGCAAAAACCAAGGCTTTGGCAATGGTCAGTGGGTCGCGCCCAATGATTTACAACAGCAAATCAGCGGGGAAAGAGCCAGTGCCCTGCATAATGCCGATCTAGTTCGTTTGGGCATGGCGGGTAACTTAAAAGATTTTCAGTTACAGATTGCCAATGGGGATACGGTCCGAGGCGACCAGGTCGATTACAACGGTCAACCGGCTGGTTACGCGCAAGATGCATGGGAAGTTCAAAACTATGTCTCCAAACACGACAACCAAACCCTGTGGGATAACAATCAATACAAATTCCCTTATGCCATGCCGCTCGCAACACGCGTTCGCGCCCAAGCCGTGTCACTCTCAACGGCACTGCTGGGACAAGGGATGCCTTTTATTCACATGGGCAGCGAACTGCTTCGTTCAAAATCCATGCAGCGTGACTCCTACGACTCAGGCGATTGGTATAACCGCGTCGACTTTACCCAACAAACCACGCAGTGGGATCAAGGGCTGCCGCGTGAAGATAAAGACGGCGACAACTGGCCAACGATTAAAACCGTGATTGCCAACCACAACAGCGAGGCCAAACCAACACCGCAGGCAATCAGCAACATGGACAGTTACTTTAATGAGCTGGTGGCGCTGCGCACTTCATCTGGGCTATTCCACTTAGGCCAAGGCAGTGTGATCAACCAACGTGTCAGCTTTCACAACACGGGCGCCTCACAAATCCCCGGGCTGATTGTGATACAGCTTGATAACAGTGGCAGTCTGCACGACAGCTCGATTGATGCGACGCGTGACGGGATTATCGTCGCGATCAATGCCTCGGGCACGACGGTCAATGACTTTGCCAACATCGACGCCACCGGCTATCAACTTCACAGCTTGCAAGCTAATGCGGGCAACCGCTCGATAGCGTATAACCAACGGGCGGCTCAAGTAACCAACGGCAAACTCACCGTACCCGCTTGGTCCGTCGCCGTATTCGAGAAACCTCATCAACCTTAACTATTATATGGGGGAGTGCAGCTCCCCCTTATAATTCCCCCTACCCCACAGGATGAATGTCGGTATAATGCGCGTCTCAGCTTTTATCGATGAATGGCATTATGATCAAGAACCTGGTCTCAACTTACCTCAAAGGCATGGCGATGGGCGCTGCGGATGTGGTTCCTGGTGTCTCTGGCGGCACCATCGCATTTATTACTGGCATTTACACGCAGCTATTGGAGAGTATTCGGCGTATCACGCCGCGCCTTTTTGCACTATGGCGCAAGGAAGGCTTCAAGGCGGTCTGGCAACATGTTAACGGTACCTTTCTTTGTGTACTCTTAGCTGGCATTCTGACCAGCATTGCTGGTTTGGCAAAAGGGATCAGTTGGACCCTCACCCATCATCCGATCCCGCTCTGGTCGTTTTTCTTCGGCTTGATCATCGCCTCAGCGTTGCATATTGCCAAACAGTTGCCCGCCCCCAAGGTTCGGCCTAAAACGGTTCTCGCCGTACTATTAGGGATTGGGTTTGCCTACTGGATTACCATTGCTAACCCGCTGCAGCTCACCGCGGGTCCGCTCACCGTCTTTCTCGCCGGTGCCATCGCGATTTGCGCCATGATTTTGCCGGGGATCTCTGGCAGTTTTATCCTACTATTGCTGGGAATGTACAGCCCCATTCTGGATGCGGTTCACCAAGCGCAATTCGGCTTATTAGGATTGTTCGCTGTCGGCGCAGTAACGGGCTTACTGACGTTTTCTCACCTATTGTCCTGGCTGCTGCGCCGCTATTATGCACTGACGCTCGCGTTTCTCACCGGTCTGATGTTGGGCACATTGGGCAAAATTTGGCCTTGGAAACACACACTCACATGGCGTACAAATTCATCCGGTGAACAAGTCCCCCTCGTGCAAGATAACCTTTTACCCGGCGCCTACGAGGCAATCGTGGGACACTCGGCACAAGTTGGCTTGGCTATCGTTGCCATGATAGGTGGCTTTGTGCTGGTATTATTGCTGGAGCGTTTCTCGCCTGAGCAGGAATAGATGATGAATGAACCCTCCTCACGGCTCGCCGTGAGTCACCCCTTAATAATCACCGCCAGTATTGCGATGCTGGCAGTGATGGCTTTTTTTATCCCCTCGTGGCTGTCTGGCTTTTTCTCGACCGCCTCGAGTACAACTATCGCACCAGCCGCCTACTGCTCACTCAATCAGCAAACGTGCCAATACCAAGGTTATCAAGCGACCTTAGCTGACCCGCTTGTGCATCCATTACATGCCAATACCCTCACTGTGACCGCCCCCCAAGCGCTAAACACGGATACATTGCTCGTTAAGCTCAAAGGCGTCGAAATGAACATGGGTGAATATCGGCTGGTGCTTAAACAAACCGATAAACTGACTTATCAAGGGCAACTGATGCTGCCCGTTTGCACCGAAGACAGCATGACATGGGCAGGAACCATTACCCTAAATGCTGACGCAAACACGCTGTTCCCCATTAAAGTACGCATGGAGCGACTATGAGTAAGAAAGCTTGGCTTGTCGCCATTATTGCCGTTTGTTTTGGCTTAGGTGCCCGCGCGCTATTTGATAACTATCAAACGTCACAAAAGCAGGCTCAAGCAGGGGCATTACAATCACAAGGGCAACCGTTTAGTCTTTACAATACCGATGACCCACGTCCGCGCATTGTTTATTTCGGCTATACCCATTGTCCTGATGTTTGTCCCACTTCGCTCGCCGTGTTATCTGCCGCGTTAAAATCGCTCCCTGAGTCGACACGAAACGCGGTGGCGCCAATCTTTATCACCCTCGACCCAAAGCGTGATACAAGCGAAAAAGCGGCGGAGTACGCGCATTTTTTCCATCCGGCCATCACCGGTGTCAGTGGTTCTGAGGCGCAAATTGCGCAGCTGGCAAAACGCTACGGTGTGTTGTATCGCATCACCGAGCTGGAAGACTCCGCCATGGACTATGCCGTTGACCATAGCTCCTTTTTTTATTTTCTTTCACCGAACGGTGAACTCGTAGAGAAAGTCCCTCACACCTTAAACCCTGAAATGCTGATCGCAGCGATTGAACGGGTGACTGATCAAAATAAGGAATAACAATGACATCATTCAAATCTTTTGTTGCCGCTATCGCCTTTATGGTTGCACCATTCGTGCATGCCCATGGTGAGTTTTTTATTCATGATGCCTATGCGCGTGCCACTGCACCAGGCGCACCAAATAGCGCCGCTTTCATGGTTCTCGATAATCAAAGCAAGGTGCTAAAACGGGTAGTGAGTGCGAGCACGCCGGCAGCGAAACGGGTAGAGTTGCATGAGCATGCTATGGTGGATGGCATGATGGAAATGCGACAAATTGCGCAAATCCTGGTGCCTGAAGGCGAGCAAGTGACACTAAAGCCAGGTGGCCTACATGTAATGTTGTTTGATCTGGCTCAGCCACTCAAAGTAGGCGAGCACATTTCATTGACATTAAACACCGCGGACGGTCATTCACTCACCAAGCAGATCCCAGTGAAATCGGTCATGGCGGGCATGAAACATCACAACAAAGAGATGCACGCAAACCACGAATAAGCACAATATCGGATACCTCTTACCTCGCTAAGTGTTAACTCGGTCAAGCTCTGCTATTTAAGTAAAGGATTATCCAGCAAAAATGCGTTTAAGCGTCTAAGGTTGACAATAGTCGCGTGGATGCGTGACCCTAATGACGCGATTGCTATGACAAACAACAATAGCGAGGTTATTTATGAAAATCCGTCCAATGGCGCTAGCTGCCGTCGCATCGAGCATGCTGCTCGTCGGTTGTACCAGCAACACAGCGTTACAGCAAAGCGTTGATGATTTATCAGCGAAAGTCGATGCATTATCGAATGATGTATCTATGATGAAAAGCGACGTGAGCGATACCAAAGATACCTCTCAAATGGCATATGACGAAGCAAAACGTGCCAATAAGCGCATTGATAATATGGCGCAGTCTTACACGAAATAGCGTATCGATTTAAACACCGATTACTCGCTGAACAAACAATGAATAACGGCGCGCGATGCGCCGTTTTTTTATGCTGTGATCTTATCCGGACTTTTACCGCTCAGATCGCGTCATTTGCTTGGCATCTACCTCCACACGCTCTAGACGCTGCCAGGCTTTCAACTGTGCTGGGGTCAGTGTAGCGATCTCTGTCGGCACGCCTTCTTGGACAGATAACGCTGCCCGGTAGCGCCGAGGTGACAATTCCAGCCGCGCTAAAATCGCTAACACCTGAGGATCAGGCTCAACCGACAAACGCGCTTTGGTCTCTTTTTCATTTTTTGACAAAGGACGATGCGCCTCTACCATCACTCGCCCATCAGGCTCAACGCTTAGCTTCGCGGGTTGATTGATAATTCTAACCGGGGTGTGGACATCCACTTGCTCAAACAGCCATGCCACATCGTCAGGTCGAAGCCGGATACAGCCAGCACTGACTCGCAGCCCAATACCAAACGACTTGTTAGTGCCATGAATCAAATACTCACCGTTACCGAAGCCCAACCTTAGCGCATGCTCACCTAAGGGATTGTTTGGCCCTGCTGGCACCACATCAGGCAAAATGATGCCGCGCTGTTTTTTATATTCCTCACGAATGCTCTGCGGTGGCGTCCACGTCGGATGTTCGCGCTTTTGGCTAATATAGGTGTTCATTGTGGGGGTTTCGCGACCCACTCTACCGATCCCGATGGGAAATACATGAACATCACGTTGCGCGTCCGCCTTTTCTCCCGTTACCTTAGCCCTAGCCTCTGGTTCAGGAAAATAATACAGGCGTAATTCAGCAAGGTTGATCACTATCCCCAAGTGAGGTGGTGAGGGCAACAAGAGCTGGTTGGGTAAGCGCACCAGAGAGCCAGGCTCAGGCAAGTAGGGATCAATCCCTGGGTTGAGCGCTAAAAGCGCTAGAAACCCCATATCATAGTGTTTAGCAATGGCTTCTAAGTGCTCGCCCTCTTTGACGATGTGCGCCTCTGGATAGCCAACAAGTCGACTGCCGTCGGTGGGTAACGGATACGGGGTGGCAAATGCTGTCGGCACAGCTAACACCCAAAGTACCACACAGGCTAATAATCTCTGTATGGCACCTTTGCCTACCATCGGCCAAGAGAGGTTAGAAATAAACTCGTGCTCCAGCAGCGCCTTCAAACTCAATATCGCCTTCCTCCTCCCAATACCAAGTGGTGCCCGCTTCTGCAAATAGTTCCACATCACCCGTACCCACCGGAAGAGTAACACCGAGCCCGGCACGTGGTCCCCACTGATGCGTTGAATCATCTACCCACTGACCTCCGGCATAGACATACATAGGCGCATATTCCATTCGCCCGAGCCATTCACCCAAATTCCAAGTCCCATCGACGGCCACTCCCACCTTATCGATGCCAGCTTGAATTTTAAATTGGTTTTGCTTCAAGGTCACACCAGACATTGGCGAACCAAGGAAAACCCCCGCAGCAAGGCCATCAGCCGCGTAAGAAGAAACGGGAAATGAGGCAACAGCCAAACAGACTGCCGCACGAAGCCAAAGGTTAAAATTCATGGTATTCCGTTGTATTACTGTGATAAGCACATGGATTAAAGCAATTTTAGTGCCAAGGTTATAAAACCATAAAACAGGACTAGGTTTCCCTCTGAGCTAGGCAGGCAAAGCAAGAATAGGGTGATCACTCGCGTTCCGATGTGAACGCATCACCAAGCACCCACAGAAAGAGGCAATAATCTGCCAATACGGAAAGGTAAAAAGCGTACAAACCATGCCGCTTTAATCGGTCACAACATGACAACGATCGCCGCTCGCCCCGCCCATCGATGAGAAAGTGCGCACAAAGTAGCGTTTCTCCCTGATTTATTGGGCGATTTAAGTGATATACTGCATACTTTAGTCTGTGCGCCTTTATGAGTATGCGTGACAAGGCAGCATCCGCTTTCAAGACGTTTTTGGTAGGAGTAACGGGTTTTTGTTAGATGATCTGGTCTCGCTGGCACTGCGCCAGTTTCAGCAAGATTGTGTCAAATTGTGCGAGCATCACTATCCCACAGTCCACAATCGGGGAATGCGTGATCCCCACATGGGCAAAGCACTCGCACGTCGACTCATGCGGGTTCTCGAAGCGCATGATAAACCCGCAACGTTTAATTTGCTCGACGATACCCGACCACATAGCCAAACCGTCTATCAGCTACAACTTGACGGCAGCGCGATATACATACTGGCCCACCGCCTACTCAGTGGTAATAACGCCTGTCGTGATGCCTTGGTGCGTGACGTTGCTTGGCTACTGAATCATGGCATCACAAACCCTGCCGAGCCTGGGCGTGTCATTGTGGTCAGTGACCACTGGATTGATCGCACCAACGCCAGTAAGGCTGTTCCTTCTTGGTGGTTGGGACACCAACCTATCCACGCAGACGCCTATCGCGCGCAAGGAATACGCTTGACCAGCGCAACGTCGAGCCTGGCTGAGACCATCGCGCCCTTGGGTTTAACCGAGGGGCGATATCGTATCTTTCACCCTTTGTTTCGCAAAAAAGATGGCTTACCCCTGCACAAATACCTTTTGCTCACCGCCACCTTTCCGCTCGGTGTTGAAGAGGATAATCGCAGTCTTTAATGTGGTTTGTGCCACACGGCTTTGAAATCAAACCAACCCACCGCATTCGATGCCACATCTTGGAGATCTGGCGTCGCCATGACACCCATCCAAATATGAAACAAGGGCACCATTTGATGCTCAACCAGGCGACGGGCTAAGTGCTCAGCACAGCTATCGTCTTGCGTCTCTCGCCAGCGCTGAGTATGACGTTCAATGGTCTCGAGCATGGTATCTGTGCAGGCACTCAATACCAGATCATGCGTCCCTAGCCAGTTAAATAACCCCGCCTGCCCGCGTTCACCAAAGCTCATCGCCCCTAACCAGATGTCGATTTTGCGTCCATATTGACCACTAAAGTAGTCGGCGGATGACAATGCCAAGGTTTTCACTTGAATACCATCCTCAAGTAAGTGCGCGTGTATTGCCTTGGCGATAAGCGGGTATAAAGGATGATCGGATAAATACGCCACGGTCAGTGACGTTGGTGACGGAGCAACTGGCGACATGGACGAAAGACCATGATGCATCCAACCTGGCATCAGTCCATACGCATTGAACAATCGGTACTCACCCATGCCACAATGCGCCAAACGTGGCAGTAATTGCAGCGATGACAGCTTTGCATGCAGGTATTCACGCCATGCGGGTTGCTTCGCTAATCCATCGCGACAATTCAACAACAGGTAACCAGCCCCCTGATCCATTTCTAACTTTTGACTCAGCGTGGTTTGATGGCTTGCTAATCTCTCCGGCGTCAGTGAGGTGCTGGGAGTGAGATAGCACATTGCGGCCTCATCAAACACCATAATCTGAATTTCATCGGTCAGGGCACGATAACCAAAATAATCATCAAATGCCTCGAGCACTAAGCGGTGTGGCTGTTTCTCTACCACGCGATAAGGACCTGTCCCAATAGGTTGATAACCAAGGGATTGACTTGGATGGCGCTCAGCAGGACGAATGAACGCTTCTGGCAAGGTAAGCGCATGATCAAACCTTGAGTCGGGAGACGAAAGATGTACATCAATCATTCGCGGGCCCGGCGAGTCAACACGCGAAAGATGAGCAAAAAAACGCCGCGTAGAAAGCGCCGATAGGCTCGCTATCACATCCTGCTCGCGCATTGGCTGACCATCATGGAAGCGGACACCAGGACGAAGGTAAAATCGCCAATGTGTCGGCGACAACGCTTCCCAATGATGGGCTAAATCCGGTGTCACAATACGTTCACTACCACGATAGCGCACCAAACCATTAAAAATTTGACCGACCAAGTGCTGCTCTGAGCGACGCAAAGGTTCGCGCGGATCCAGCGTCTCAAGCTGACGGTAATAGGGCAGGCGAACAATTTGCCGCCCATTTTGCGTACTCGGTCCCATTTGTTTTTGAATTAAGGCGGCGAGCTTGGTGGAGTCATGATCAAGGCACGCCAAGGCTTGATCCATTTTGCCCTGCGCCAACCAATGTGCTGCCTGCTCTTCTCGCAGTGCCATTTCACTTCGTAAAAACGCTAAACGAGAGAGCTTGCCCCGCCCCACGGAAGGCTGCCACGTTAACCATCCTTGCTCTTCTAACTTACTGAGCACCATTCGCGCATTACGCCGCGTACAGACCAAAATATCCGCCACAGCTTGTAGCGTTGTATCGGTGTTTTCGCCATTGAAATGATGATAAAGGCGGGAGAACTGAGCACGAAGTCGCTGACCTGACATAAAAGAGGAACCCAACAATCACAAAAACCAGTGGAAGTATTTCCTATTTTACGCAGAACAAGGCATAGCGTCTGCTCATATCTTGATCACACGCACTCAGGCTGTGATCTCTGGCAGGCAATAATCACCGGCTTTCACGAGCAGACGTTTGTTATTCCGTCTGACTCAGTTATGATGCCTCTCTTTGTCGATAATGAGTAGGGTGTTTATGATCGCGTCGGCTATTATTTCCCATTTTGATATCAAACAACGCTGGATGGCTTGCCACGTAAAAAAAGCGCAATTCCCAACCAAGGAAAGCCTTGCGGGTTTTGATATCTATCATGCCGCTGCTCATCCCCCACACCCTTTTGACAAACCTGACGCACCAACTCATCAGCCACTCACTCTCTATTGGGTCGACAATCACCCACTGATGATTCAGTATGCCAAGCTTCAGGCGCAACAGTGGCCAGAGTCAGATCGTGCCAATATGCTCGCTTACTTTGCCCAGCTTGCGCTTGAAGATGGTGTTGAAATCGCTGACGCCACGGTGTCGCTCTGTATCGGCACCCAAAACGGGGAAACCTGCGCCGCCGCCATGCGGGTCGATACGGTGTTAGACGGTCAAGCAGTCAGTGGTATTTATGATGTCGTCACCCCTGATGAGAACGCACAAGCACAACTTCTCTATGCGCTCACTCAGGAGGAGAACGGCGATGACAGGCTGTGGGTCATCGCCCGCTAGTGAATGATTAAACGCACGATAAACAGGCTTTGGGAACCTCACCACTGGCAATAAAGTGCAAGAAAGCGGCTTTATCGAGCACAACAGCCCCCTCCGACTCTGCTTTTTCCATCATGGCGTTGCTGGCAAAATCACCGAAACATAATACATCAACGGCTTCACTCGCGTGATCGTTCACTGTCATCCCATTTTGTAACGTCATCTCAGACAGTGCGCTTTCTTCTTCGTTAGGAAAACCCAGAAAGCTCACTTTAAACCAACCATGTTTGGGGACAGGGAGCTTGACACCCTCTTGAATATCGTGAGTTTGAGTCGACATTTCTTCTCGGATATCGTGTGTTTGAGTCGGCATTTCTTCACGGCTATCGTCAAATAACTCAGTGTTTGGGATAACCTCATCACTCCACTCTACCGCCGCCGTATCAGACGATGTCTCTGCCACAGTCCAAGTCATATTGCGAAACTCAGGCATTCCCCGGCAAAAGCGCAACGTGTTATCTCTGGCTAATACTGGCATCTCCGCAGGAAAAGTAAGATGCATTGAACCATCGGCATTGACACTGACTTCAATATCCTTGCCCATCCAACCAGGCAAGCCATTGGTCGCCTCAGGTTGCGTATTACTTGCACCATGAGTCGTCTCTTTAACAGTTTGTTTGAGTTGTTGAATCGCGGCTTTCCATCCCCACTTATGAGCTTGTCGTCCCATATAAACCCCAAAACCGACCGCACACATTGCAACCGTCGTTAGTAAGGTCATCAATATTTCTTGAGCTTCATTTGGGCCAAAAACATACAAGACCGAAATGAGCAACATATAGCCAAAGCCAAGGATCCGGCTCAGTTGGCTATACTTTCTGTCAAGTAATTGCCAAACAAATAAGAAAGGGAACATGAGGATCCCTGCAATCAGAAGCCCGCTAGGTGCGGTGTTAGAATGTATGTTAATACTCATGGTGGGCGTCTCTGCGATAAATAATAATGTTGGTATGCTAAGCGCGCGAAACACGATACGGATTCACGCTCAAGGCGCGCGTAAAAATACGCTATTGCCCAGAAAAATGCGACAAATATGTCTCAGATTGTCGACCAGAGTCCAGAGATGACCCACTCACACGGCGCACGAGGTATCTGTAACTCGCTGCACACTAGCCATCCAATAATTAGTTCTTGAGAGGGCGAACCACTTCCTCAAGCCCTTCCACTTTCAGTGCCAGGCACAGCTTCATCAACTCCCCTAATTCGCCTTTCGGAAACTCGGCTTTGTTTTGGAACCACAACAGATATTCCTCTGGCAGATCAATCAACACGCGCCCAGCGTATTTGCCGAATGGCATGGGCATTGTGGCTAATTTCATAAGCTGTTGTTTATCCATCAATGCATCCCGTTTTAGGCTGTCGCATGTCGCTGTTCAAGACGTTGACTTGCAATCATTTCAAGCAACATGGTTTCACGTATCAACGATTGCCCGGCTTTGGCACTGTTCGCCATCACTGCTTTGTTATGCGCAATCGCATGATTAAGGCTCACCCACACAGGTCGCATACCATTATTGATTTCATAATGCTCAAAGGTCGGAGTACCGAGATCTCGATCAACGCGGCAGTAGAAGCAGTATGACAACATATGCATCACATCCGCACCATCTCGGTACCAAGGGCGGTACTCTTCAAAACAGCCAAATGGAGTGATATCACGGATCTGTCGTGCGCCCGTCTCTTCTTGCAGCTCACGGATCATGGCTTGCTCTGGGGTTTCGCCCGCATCCACACCGCCACCGGGGAGCGAATAATCATCATAACGTGCGGTATACATCAGCAAAATCTCATCGCCATCTAAGGCAATCGCGCGTGCTGCGTCGCGCTTAATGACGGATTTATTTTGCAGCGGCAGCACCCGCTCATCCGTATATTTGGCTATGATTTCCATTACTACTCAGATAGTCAAAAAACAAGCGCGGGAGTATAGCACAACCAAACAAGAGAGCAGAAAGGCGCTAACGGGTGCACAAAAATGAAATATGTCTCGCACCCGATACCTTAAGCCGCCCAAAAATCATTAGTATTGTTAGTGATAAACACACAAGGTAGGACTGGGTACGATGCTGCAGAAAATTAGTATCCACAAGCTGACAATCGGGATGTACGTGGAACAAATAGAAACTGCCCAGTCACCCACCCGGATGACCAAACCTGGCTATGTTCGCCGTCCCGAGACAATCCAAAAACTAAAACAATGTGGTGTTAACTATGTTTGGGTAGATGCTGATCAGATCCTAGATATCAATGAAATCCAGTACAAAGGCGCACTCTATCAAGGTAAGTATGCGTCAACCGGCGCGGATATCGACAAAGCACGCGCGCTCATCGATTCGTCGAAGCAACAACTGAGTCGCTTGTTAAATGACATTTATGCCAATAAAGCCATTGATGTCGCGCCCCTTGAGGCATTGGGCAGTGACATTGTCGACAACATTTTTGAACGTCAGCACGCCATTGCTTGGATCAGTGGCATTCGTGATAAAAGTGCTTACCTGATGGAGCATTCTCTCAACGTGGCCTTTTTGTTGGTGAGTTTTGGCAGGCATCTAGGGTTTGATCACGCGACCTTGCAAGAGCTCGCCGTCGGTGGGCTGGTGCATGATATTGGTAAAGTGCTAGTTGCCGACGAAGTGCTCAATAAACCGGGAAAACTGACCGCTGAAGAGTTCGACCACATGAAACTCCACCAAGTATTTTCTCAGCCGGTACTGGATAGTATCCCTGACTTATCACAAATTGCTCGCGATGTGAGTTTAATGCATCACGAAAAACTGGATGGCACTGGTTACCCAAACGGGCTAAAAGGCGAAGCGTTACATACCATTGGCCGCATGAGTGGCATTGTCGATATTTACGATGCACTGACCGCGGATCGTTGTTACAAACGAGCGATGTCACCGTCTGAAGCCTTTAAGATCATGATGGGACTCACGCCGTTTCATTTGGATCCCAATTTATTGCGCGCCTTTATTCAGTGTATTGGCTTTTACCCCGTTGGCTCCCTCGTTGAGTTAGCGGATGGACGCGTTGGCTTGGTATGGCAAGAAAACCTCGACGACTTGACTCGCCCTGTGGTCAAGTTGTTTTATTCAGTCCGCAGTCACCGGTTTCGTGAAGTGGAGTATATTGATCTCGCTAAGCGCCATGATTTGCGTATCGCCCGCGCCACCAGCGAGACAGCCCTTGATATCAATGTCGATGCATTTCGTTAATCCTGTGACGAGGCGAGGGCTTTTGCGTATACTGCCCTCCCTCAGTGACAATGCCTTTTAAGAAAGAGAGAGAAAAATGAGAGTTTGCGCGGTTGATTTAAAAGCTAACGAAGCGAATGTTGTGTTACTCGACAGTGACAACGATTTGTTTTCGGTACCTGAGTGTCGAGCCAAGAAAATCACGCTGCCCTCGCCAGAAGCGCAAGAGAGCATTCAACATTTCCATCGTACCATGAGCAAGCTCATCGAAGATTATCAGGTGGATAAAATCATTATTCGCGAACGCCAAACCAAAGGGAAGTTCGCGGGTAGTAGTGCCGGCTTTAAAATGGAGGCCGCCCTACAACTGATCGAGGGTGTTGACGCCGAAGTCTTCTCCTCCAGCGTGATGAAACAAACGCTAAAACGTCATCCCATCGATGTAAACTTAAAAGAGCTAGGCTTGAAGCAATTTCAGGAAAATGCCTTTCTAACCGCGTGCGCCTATTGTAATAAAGACAAAAAATAACAGTAATAAAGACAAAAAAAACGCGTCGAACACGGAGGTACCATGAGCAAGAAAATCTACTCTTCCCCGCTAGGGCCATTAACACTGCAGGCCAATAGCCAGGGATTAACGGCTCTGTATCTCCCTAACCGCGCACCTAATCACCTTGTTCAAGACAGTTCGCAAGACAGCGTCGCCATTCTCGATCTTGCCTGCCATCAACTGGATGAGTACTTTGCAGGTACGCGACAGACATTCTCGGTGCCACTTGCACCGCAGGGAACGGCCTTTCAACAGCGCGTTTGGCAGGCGCTTCAATCCATTCCCTTTGGTGAAACGGCCAGTTACCAAGCCATCTCTCATCTTATCGGTAACCCAAAAGCCAACCAAGCCGTGGGCAGTGCGAATGGCAAGAATCCGATTTCGATTATTGTCCCCTGTCACCGGATTATTGGCCGTCAAGGTCAGTTGGTCGGCTATGGGGGTGGTTTAACCGCCAAACGCACCTTGTTGATTTGGGAGGCCACAGGTAAGTGGCCCGATTACGTCTCCAATGCGCTGACCAGCACAGATCCAGCGCTGCCTTAGTCTCCACTCAGGCGGCAAGCGGTTTGGTCAGCCGTTCCGGGGTCAGATGAAAACCACAATGGATATAAAAGCTTTGTGCGTCATCTTTTTGGTAGCTTGGGACCACTTCAATGTGATCACATCCTTTTGCTATCAGCGCCTGCTCGGCAGCATTAAGCAGTTGGCGTCCCAACGTCATATCGCGGAATGGCTCGTCGACAATAATGGTACTAATACGACCCACGTGGCCTGACAAACCTAATTGTGGGATCACTTGACAGACCACCACACCCGCCACCAAACCGCAAAGCTCGGCCACGCTCACTGACACCAAGTCCTGATTAAGTAGATGCTTGATGTGCCGGTGCATCTGACGTTTGTCTATCTCATCTGACTGGCAATGGGCGCAGAGTTGGCTAATGGTTTCTATATCTTTATCAGTGGCTTGTCTTATCATTGTCGCCTTCCTTGTTTGGGTTTCCCCACCCGCAGACCGCCGTTCAATCTGCCGGTGAGGTTTTATGAGTTATCACGTCGCAACACTCGCACGTATTAGTGACTAACGCTGGGCGGTTTGCGTCCCCGACATACGGCTTACTGTTACGCGGCGGTCAAAGAAAAAGCCCTCATTCCCCGCTTGGCTATCCAATGGCTGACTGTCTCCATACGCCACCGTGTTGAGCTGACGCGGATCGACGCCCACGGACACAAGGTAATCTTTTACGGCCTGCACACGACGTTCCGATAGCGCTTGGTTATAGCCTTGACGTCCTCTTGGATCGGCATAGCCTGCGAGTTGCCATTGAGCGTTTGGCATTTGTTGAATAAATCCTGCGAGCTCATCAAGCTGGATCATAAAGTGCGGCTCAATATCAGCCGAGCTCGTGCGAAATTGAATATTCATCGCCAGCGTAAGGTCTTCCACCTGATTCTGCGCACTGCGTAACCGCGCAAGTTCAAGCTGCGCTTCATTATATTTTTGGCTGATGCGACTCAATGATTGATTCTCATCCCGGATAGTTTGAATCGTTTCATCCTGCTCGGTGGCCAAATTTTCATAGCTGGCATTTTGCCCCATCACGGTACCAATAATGGCCCCTGCCACCGCGCCGACAGGGCCCGCCACCACCGCTCCCGCGATAGCGCCGCTTCCCATCCCGATCAACTCGGGTTGTTTATTACGTTCAACCTTACTGGCGGCCATCCCTTGTGGCGTGGCAACGGCGAACATTGAAACGGCAAATACAGAGTGAATCAGTTGTTTTTTAATATCCATCTTATCCTCGCTTACGATGAATCGTGCTGTTTGATATGGCGTTATTACAGCAAGCACTTAAGGCATTTTGCGGGAGTAAAAATGGCAATCTGGCGATCAATAATGGCAAAAAAATGGCAATTTACGTTTCATACGCGAACAGGGTTTTCTCTGCACACAGTTTGGGTATAGTCATCACAACGTAAGTAAGAAGACAGAGTTATGAAACACATCGCGATAGTGGAAGATGAAGCGGCGATCCGAGAAAACTACGCCGATGTTATCCGCCGCCAGGGTTACCAAGTCCATACCTACCAAGACCGGCCCAGCGCGCAAGCGGCCTTTGAGCGGCAATTGCCCGATCTAGCAATCATTGATATTGGCTTAGGCAGTGAAATCGATGGTGGTTTTGCTCTTTGCCAATCCCTCCGCGCCGTGTCGGCGACGGTGCCAATTATATTCCTCACCGCCCGCGACAGTGATATTGATACCGTGGTTGGTTTGCGGATGGGCGCGGATGACTATCTCACTAAAGATGTTTCCCTCCCACACCTCATGGCACGTATCGCCGCATTATTCCGGCGCTCTGATCTTTTGGCACAAACCCCCTCAAAAGAAGATAAGCGTCTCCAATGTGGTCCTCTTTACCTCGATCTTGATCGTATGCAGGTCTATTGGCATGATCAACTGATTGATCTCACCGTGACCGAATTTTGGATGGTGCACGCCCTCGTCAAACGACCCGGGCATGTTAAAAGTCGTCAAGCACTCATGGATGAAGCACATGCTGTGGTGGATGACAGCACCATTACCTCACACATTAAACGAATTCGTAAGAAATTCATGGTCGTTGATGAACAGTTTGATTGCATCAGTACCGTTTATGGCATGGGCTACCGTTGGGATGAGGCACCCGAATGATCGCGAAGTTACACTTGCTTGCCCAACAATTATGGCAACACATCGCGGGTATCCGTACCAAGATTGTGGTGCTATCGAGCTTTTTGCTCCTATTGCCCTACCTGGGTTATCAATATGTGTGGGAGATGGAAAACGTCTTACGACAGGGACAAGAGCAGACTTTGATGGGTACCGCGCGCGCTTTCGCCATGGGGATGAACGACAGGCCCAGCTTGTTTTCCTATCGAGACATCCCCTCTCAACTCAACCCAGGAAAAGATCTGCACGCGTTTCGCCTCAATCATCCAATCACCTTGGACGGTGACTTAGGCGACTGGCAGCGCGACCGCCACCATCAACGCCACTATCAGCGTGATGGGCTTATTTTTAACCAAGGTCCCTACCACAGCGACCAATTGGCATTATCTGTGCTCACTGGGAGTAATGGAGATGCCGTATACTTTGGCATCACAGTGACCGATGCCAGTCCTACCCCAGCACAGCGTACCGGCGATATCACCAGCCAAGATCACATGATCTTGGCGCTCACTTCCCGCCAAGGTGCCTTTTATCGTGTTGCGCTCAGCCAAGACAGTAACAGCAATAATGCTCACATCCGTCACCTGACCAGTGGACTACCCACGTTAGCTGACAAGACCTCGACAGAAGGCCCGGCTCAGCCCCTACCTATTGCTGCAAAATGGCAACAGACAGACAAAGGTTACAGCATTGAGGTGAAACTCCCGGCAAATTGGGTCGGCCAGCAGCTGGCTCTCGCCTACTATGATCGCGGCAATGGTTTCGAGCGGCCACTCAACGCTATTATTGGCAGTGCTTCAACGCGCGCTCCCACCTCATTAGGCAGCTTTATGATGCCCTCTGCGGCTATCCAATCTCTGATTGAGCGAATGAATAACGACGCCTCGCGGGTTTGGGTAGTCGACAAACACAGTCGCGTGCTCGCCAAAGACGGCGATATTCAAACCTCCAATGGCGTTTGGCAGCCTCAGTCACCCTCAGACCAAACAGAGGGGTTGATCCCCTGGATAACCGACACACTACTGCGCCCCTGGTATGACCGCTTGCTCGTGACGCCACCCGATCACTTTGTCGACGCCATGCAACAAGCATCCATCTACCAAGGGGTGCAAGCACAGCAAGCATTACAAGGGCGGCCTTACGCAGGCTGGCGCAGCTCAGACGACAATCAAGCAATGATTTTATCGGCCGCTTATCCCATCTGGCTTAACGACCGTGTCGCCGGTGCAGTGATCGTCGAAGAGACGACCAATGGCATTCGCAGCTTACGTAATGAAGCGTTAGAAACCCTGTTTTCAGTCATGCTGGCGGTTATATGTACCGGCGTGCTTTTACTGCTCTTGTTTGGATCGCATATCGCTAAGCGTTTACGTCGCCTCCAGCACGAGGCCGATCATGCAATCGATAGCCAAGGCCGGGTCACCGGGCATATCACCACCACACATAGCCATGATGAAATTGGTCGACTGTCACGCACCATGGCCGATATGGTCAGCCGAATTGCCGGGTATAATCACTACTTGGAGGCCATGAGCTCACGGTTATCCCACGAGCTACGCACACCGATTGCCGTGGTGCGCTCCTCGCTTGAGAACATGGCCTACACCCAGGAAACCCCCGAGCAACTGACCTATATTAACCGCGCGCAAGACGGTGTTCACCGCTTAGCGGGCATTTTATCGACGTTAACCGAGGCCACACGCCTAGAACAGAGCTTTGATAACGCCGATAAAGAGATGGTGGATCTCAATGCCCTACTTGAAGGCTGTACCCAAGGCTACCAATTCGCTTATCCAGATAAGGCCTTTACCTTAAGCCTTCCCCACCACACGGTAAACGTGTTAGGTGTCCCTGATTATCTGGCACAGTTACTCGATAAGCTTATCGCCAATGCGGTGGAGTTTGACAACGGCGCCGCCCCCATCGCCTTATCGCTGTCACAAAATGCGCATCAGGTCGCGATGACCGTCAGCAATAGCGGCCCATTGCTTCCCGAGCATATGCGCGAGCAATTGTTTAACTCTATGGTCAGTGTCCGCCCTGAAGGTCACGGCGCGGATAAACCGCACCTTGGCTTAGGGCTGTATATCGCACGGTTGATCGCTGACTTTCATCAAGCCGATCTTGTCGCTGACAACCGGCCACAACAAGATGGAGTGACACTGTCACTTATTTGGCCCAATACACAGTTAATGACACACTGATTGATCTCAACCCTATTGGCCCCAATACTGACTAATAGTGCCCGACACTGATAAGGGCCCGCACTTTTCATGGGGTCACACATAACGTGACGCCCCGAGCAAGGAGCCAATATGATTGAATTTTATTCTGCCGCGACACCCAACGGCCAAAAAGTTGCGATTGCACTAGAAGAGATGGGGCTGGATTATCAACTACACAGCGTTGATTTGATGGCAAATGAGCAAAAACAGCCTGACTTCTTAGCCATCAACCCCAACGGTCGCATTCCCGCGATTGTCGATAAAGCCAATGGCGACTTTCCGGTGTTTGAGTCCGGGGCGATTTTACTCTATCTCGCAGAAAAAACGGGGCAATTCTTACCCAGCGAGCCCAAGGCACGCTCACAAGCCATTCAGTGGCTGATGTTTCAAATGGGGGGCGTA
The DNA here is from genome assembly GCF_001996015.1 of Salinivibrio sp. ML198. Taxonomy (NCBI): domain Bacteria; kingdom Pseudomonadati; phylum Pseudomonadota; class Gammaproteobacteria; order Vibrionales; family Vibrionaceae; genus Salinivibrio; species Salinivibrio sp. ML198. Next base: position 92,149 of record NZ_MUEZ01000010.1, on the reverse strand, counting down.
GGGCCAATGATGGGGCAAGCCAATGTCTTCTATCGTTATTTTCCTGAAAAAATCCCCGCCGCCATTGAGCGCTATCAAAAAGAAGGCCGCCGCCTGCTTGAAGTGGTGGATAAGCAACTGCAACAGCATCCTTACTTGGCAGGGGATAGCTATACCATTGCCGATATGGCGACCTGGCCATGGGCAAGGATTCACGAATGGAGTGGCGTTGATGTCAGCGGATTAGACGCACTCAGCGCGTGGCTCGATAAACTTGCTGCGCGCCCTGCTTGTCAAAAAGCCTTACTCACCCCCGCGCCCAAAGAGGCAACGGACGACGAACGTGCCGAACAAGTACGTGGCATGGTGACGCGATAGCAAAATCGCTATACTAAATCGTGATCTTAGGTACCAGACAGGCAGCGTATCCCGCGGCCTGTCTGTCATTTATTTGTGTTGAGGAGCTCGCGTGTTAACACCTTGCATTGGTCATTGTCGACGTGAAGACGATATTTGCGTCGGCTGCAAACGTACACTTGATGAAATTGTCCGCTGGGGAAAAATGACCGACGATGAGCGCGAATCCATTATGGCGCAACTCCCCAAACGGCCCGAGCCTACCTCTGCCGTTCCCTCTTATCGGTCACGAAACTCGTTCAAGCGCCGCACTGGCTGAAGGCGCAAGCGGCTTACGATACTCAATGATCACCGTGCTTCCTTCATAATGCACGGCTTCAATCGCCCCATCGACAATCACTTTACTGGTGACGAGCACGTCTTGATCAACCTGTTCACGATTGCGCAAGCTCGGTATGACCTTGTTCGGCTCCACCCCCATTGCTTGGCAAAACGCAAACACAAACCGACTATCGAGCACGGCGTCACCATGAATGCACCGAGAGAAGCTAAGGTGACTGATCTCAAGCTTTTTTGCCATTTCTATCTGGGTAATCCGAGCTTTAGCTTTATAAGACATCCATGTTTCGTACAAAGCCTGTCTGTCTTGGTCATTAAAGGTCATCACGGTTTCCACTGGCTATCATTTAAAAGCATCCAGCCTAGCAATCCTGTTACCTATAATGTCAGCACGGGGTAAACGGCGAGTAAATCTTGCTGGAATCGTGCGGCTCGGTTAGGATCCGAGAGCCCTGATCAGATAAGAGATGTGCTATGGACGTCAACTTGGCGAATCTACCTGCCGACGAGAAACAAAAAATTGAACTCGATAAACAAGCTGCCTACGCCGTATGGAAGGTAGTCAATAACCAAGCCCCACAAAGCCTTTACCAGCAAGAAGCCAGCGCCTTAGTCGGCTGGCAACGCGAGGTGTATCTCGCCAGTGTAGAAAAATACCGTGCGCAACCTGACGCTTTTATCATCCCTGAGGCCCCTCCCTCCGAATAAGGTTTCACCAGCACCCTCACACTGGTGCTGGAACCTGTCAGTCAGCGTACGCCACACGGTTTTTATCGCCGAGCGCATCGCGCCATCCCTTCAGGCGTCTCAACGCCTTGCCACTGTTTGGTTTTATCTCACTTGCTGCGGATAAATGCTTAAAATAAGGCGCTTAGGTCAGTAAGCATCTTACACGCGCGTTTAAAATCCGAACGCCTGTCTTTTTTTTCTAACAATACCTTCATTAAAAGCGCGCTAAAATGTCATACATTTTTCACCCCCTCACCTAGCAAAAAATGAACACTCGCCCTATTGTTATTCTTATCAAGAATTCTTTCTTATTTGGCAGATAGACGCCATATAAACTAATTTCTAATAAACGTTGGCTGGGTGACTCCTTGGTGGGCAACACAAAAATCCGCACAAAAAAGCGGACATAACACGCTCATCAAGCACAGGAAGCACCCTTACTTTTTAGACAGGCAAACTCGCGCTCAGTAAGGGGTAATCGCTATGACCTTAGGGTTTAAATCTCGCATTATTTGGGGGGTAGGACTGCTCGTCACACTCTCACTCGTGATCCTCGGCTCAATTAACGCACTGTCGCTGCGTGACAGAATGGTTGAAGCCTTGGTCACCCAAACTCAAAATAAACTCGATCATCATGTCATCGAGTTAGAGCAGCTGGTGCAGTCTCAGCTCACTGCGGTAGAGCAAGGTGCCGGCCACTTCTCAACCGATCTCACCGGTCAGGAGAATGTGGCGCAAGTGCGAATGCTGGCAGATACCGCCGGTATTGCTAATGTCATCATGACCTATGAAAGCGGCGATTCGTACATGTCAAACCACAATGGCAATGGCGTGACCACCAGCGAATATAACTTCCGCAATCGAGATTGGTATCGCACGGTTAAATCCGACCAGGCCATTCACTTGACGAACATTTACACGGACAAGGTCACCGGTGGAAAAGTGATCAGTGCCGTTGCGCCTGTGTTTGAAAACGGCCAGTTTATCGGGGCACTCCTCGGTGATATTCCGTTAGAAGATGTCATCACTCAAGTCAGTGACATGCGCTTTGCAGGGGGCGCGGCTACACTAGCGGATCAAAACGCGGTGTTTTTCGCGAGTGATGATCCTAATGATATCGGCAAGACCCCCTCGCAGGTAAGCGCGAACTTTGCACAGATGGAAAGCATGTTCCGCAGTAGCGAGCAAGGTCATCTTACTTTCCCCTATTTAGGCATTCAATTTGATGGCTATTTCCAACGGGTCAACTTAACCGAAGACAGGTATTGGACCCTGATGGTCTTTGTTGACCAAAAAACCGCCCTGGCCGGGGTTCGCGATGCACAAATCGATTCTGTCGGAACAGGCGTGATACTGCTCATCGTCAGTCTTGGCGCGATTTATGCGATTATTCAATTTTCATATCGCCCCTTACTCAAACTCAAAGAAGCGGTGCTGGATCTGTCGCGTGGCGAAGGGGATCTCACCGCTCGTCTCGATGTGAACGGCAATGATGATTTGGCGCAAATCAGTGACGGCTTCAACCGCTTTGTCGAAAATCTACAAAGCATGATGTTGAGCGTCGCCGAGTCCAGCCAAGCCATTTCAGCCAATATTAGCCAGCTTTCGCAAACCACCAGCGAAAATGAGTCCGTATTGGATGCTCACTCAGCTGAAACCGAGCAAGTGGTTACTGCCATCACTCAAATGAGTGAAAGCGCGAGAAACATTGCAGAAAATGTTTCCCAATCGAACAGTATCACTGCCTCGGCAAGTAAGGAGGCAAGTCAATCACTTAAAGTGGTCGACAATGCGGTGATCACGGTCAGTGCCTTAGTGGATGAGGTGGAAGAAATGTCGGGGCGGATCACTAGCATGAACAAAGATGCGAATCGAATTAGTGACGTGCTGACAGTAATTGGCGAAATTTCTGAACAAACTAATTTGCTGGCATTGAATGCCGCCATTGAAGCAGCGCGCGCTGGCGAACAAGGACGAGGCTTTGCGGTCGTCGCCGATGAAGTGCGTGCGTTAGCCGCTCGCACACAAAGCAGCACCACGGAAATTTCCGAAATGCTTACCGCGTTACTCGATGGCACTTCGAGTGTGGTCGAGGCCATGGAGAAGACCAAAGAGCAGTGTCAGACCACCGCAGACAAAACCTCGGAAGTGTCTAACAGCTTGACCATCATGAGTTCGTCTGTCACCGAAATCGACGATGTGAGCACCCAAATTGCGACAGCGACTGAACAGCAAAGCTCTGTCGCTGAAGAGCTCAGTAAAAACATGCTGTCGATTCGCGATATGGTGAATAAGCTGGTAGACAGTGGCAATCAAACCACGGCGGCCACTCAATCCCTCACCCATTCAAATGAGGAGCTGGATCGCATGGTGCATAACTTTAAATTGCAGTAAATCGCCAAGGCCAGACCGCGACGCGAGTGAGTATGGCTGACGTTCACTGAATCAGGTAGCGAGACGCTGCCTGATCCCCATTGGGGAGGATTGTTTTTATGTCTTGTTCCTTACCAACACACGCCTTAACCGCGACGTTTACACAACAATACCAAACCATTCGTCAGCACTTTTTCAATCGAGACCCTGATCGTTGGCCCGTCTATCGGACGCCAGAACTGGCTCATTGGTTGGAGAACGGCATGCATCCTGCGGTGGCCGACGCTGCGCATCCATTTAGTCAACAAACGCATGTTCCCGAACGAAGTGATATTAGCGCCAAGACACTGCCTAACCTAGCACTGCAAGCCGCCACCTACTCCAAAGATTGGACATCGCCCCGTGCCGTGGAAAACGTGATCACGGCGCCGTGTGACCCCGCGATACATGGGGCATTACTGGCGACGATGGCTAATCCCAACTTGGTGTATAGCGAATACGCGGGGATGTCAGTTGAACTAGAAAAAACACTCGTACGTCAAGTCGCAAACTTGATTGGCTATGATCCTGACCAGGCAACCGGGATCTTTACCCAAGGCGGGACGTTCGGCAACTTATACGGCTATTTAATGGGGCTAAGAAAGCAGTTCCCGCTATCAGGCCAGCGGGGGTTCCAAGGACAAGACTTCCGCATGATTAACTCGCTGGCTGGCCATTATTCCAATATGACCAACCTCGGCTTACTGGGCACAGATATCCCCAACCAAGTCCTGCGTATTAAAGTGGATGCCAACAACCGGCTTGACTTGGATGACTTTGCCTATTCGCTCAATCATTGTTTAGCAGAAAAGATGCCGGTGCCCACCATCTTGCTGACCTTTGGTACCACAGACACGTTCGCCATTGACGACATTGAACGCGTCTATCAAATCACAACACGCGCCTGTGAGCGTTTCAACACGTCGGTTAGGCCACACATTCACGTCGATGCGGCCGTGGGCTGGCCATTAGTGATGTTCAACGACTATGATTTTGCCGCCAACCCGATAGGGATCAACGTGGCGACACGGAATAAACTGCAAGCATTAATACCCCGTATTCGCGGGCTACGCTTTGCCGACTCCATCACTATCGATTTTCAAAAGTGGGGGTTTGTACCCTATACCGCCAGCTTGGTGATGTTCAAACAGAAAACGGACATGGAACATCTTAAGCAAGATCCGCATTACTTTTCTTATTTTGAAACCAGCAAAACGCAGCAAACGCATTTGCAGTCAACAATAGAGTGCTCGCGTGGTGCAGCAGGCGCCTATGGGAGTTATTGCGCCCTCAATATGTTGGGCAAACGTGGTTATCAGACCATGATTGCGCACAGCCTGCAAAATGCCGAGTATTTAAAAGCCCACCTAGGCGCCCTCCCCCATTGCAAGATCGTTGCTGGTGATAACCTGGGCCCTACGGTGGCATTTCGCCTCTATCAACCTTCCCCTACACTGGATGTAAATGTCATGTTCCAGCAAGAACAAACCTTGCATCAAGTCGGGGCGCGCATTGACAGCATTACCCAACATAGCCTGTTTCACCGTCAGCACTTTCTCGAGCGGCAAGGTAAAACGCTGCAAACCAACTGGGTCGAGTCCATTGCACACACGGAGTTTGACCCCAATGGCCAATGCCTATTTATTCCTGGTGAAAAAGCGGTATTTTTAAACCCTTACACGCGCTACACACACATTGATGAGTTTGTGGCTTCACTATGCCCCGAGCACGCAGAGCAATTGGTTTAGTTACCAACGCCAAAAGTGCGGCATAAACAACGCCAGCACGGTGAAGTACTCCAAACGACCGAGGATCATGGCAATGTTTAGGATCCAGATCCCTGTGTCTGTCACAGGCTGGAAGTTACTCCCGACTTCACCAAACCCTGGCCCAAGCACATTGATACAAGCGACTACGGCGGTAAATGCGGACCAGAAATCAAGCCCTGTCATCATCATCAATAGGGTAAACACACCTGTGGTCAGCGCTGCTAGCGACATAAACGCCATTACCGCTTGGGTCACATCGTTCGAGACCACCTTATCTTGATAACGGATGGGGATGATCGCGGAGGGGTGTACCAATTGATGCAATTGGCGACGAATGATTTTAAAGGTAACAATATCGCGAATAATTTTATTGCCGCCCGCCGTTGAGCCTGAGCACCCGCCAAGATAGGCACAAAACACCAGGAATAAGGCGGTTGCCGCTGGCCACGAGCTTAGATCCGCTGCCCCAAACCCTGTACTGGTAATGAATGAAACCACATGAAACGCTGCAAAGCTCAGTGACATCCAGAGCGATTCGTAACGGGCTTCACCATAAAGGTAAAAGCCCAGTACCAGAGATAAGCAGGCCACTACAATCAAAAACACGCGTGACTCTTCATCATCGATATACAGCTTTAAACCGCGCCAACCGATACGGAAAATGCGAAAATGTAAACCAAAGTTGATCGCCCCCAACAGCATAAAAACATTAGAAATCATTAAGATAAGGTGGCTTTGAAAGTGCCACATGCTGGCATCGTGGGTGGAGAATCCTCCCGTTGAGACGGTAGAAAAGCTATGTGCGATCGCATCGTACGCGCTCATCCCGGCCATATAATAGGCCAGCGCACATGCGATGGTGATCACCACATATACCCCCCACAAATAGTGGGCTGTTTTTGAAATGCGGGGGGAGAGTTTTTCGTCTTTGATTGGTCCAGGTGTTTCCGCTTTTAATAGCCGCATGCCACCCACATTGAGCATCGGCAATACCGCAACCACGAAGATCACCACGCCAAGGCCCCCCATCCATTGTAAAAACTGGCGGTAGAGCAAGAACGAAGCAGGCATAGTGTCCAGGCCACTCAAAATGGTGGCACCCGCCGTACTCAAGGCACTGATCGACTCAAAGGTGGCATCGGTAAAATTGACCCCAGTGACCAGCTCGATCGGAATACCGCCAAGCAACCCCACCAGTATCCAGGTCAGCGTCGAAAATAGTAGAGCATCGCGAAAAGTGACCTGATTGAGTTTGCTTTGCCGAAAAAGCCACGAGATGACCAATGATGAAATCATCATTAGCAAGGAAGGGTAAAAGAAATCGGTTGAGACACCATCGCGGAAAATAAAAAGCGATAAGAGTCCAAAAACAAATTGGACAACACCCATCCATAAAATAGGCATGCCCAGAAGACGCAGGGTATTTTTAAAGTTAATCATGACAGAGGCAACTCATCATTAACACGCTCGTGGTTTATCGATCCATCGCCACCACGCGTAGCGACAAACAGTGGCGTGACGCTTATCACCTCACCGCTTAACTATATCGGTCTTGTTCCAGAATGTCATGGTGGATTAAAGACCTCATATCTACGTCGTTAATACCCTGCATACAAGGCATTACATCGCAGACACGTTATAAAAAAGCCGGGCATCACTGCCCGGCTTCCTACTTTTACTGTGCTTGACGACGTTCGCCGCGCGCAGAGCCACCACGACGCTCGTTGCCGCGGTCACGATTGAAACGACGTTCGCCACGGCCACGTTCATTGCGGCCACGACCACCGCCATTGCGGTCACCACCGCGACGCTCGCGCATGATTTGACCTTCAACACGCTGTGCATTGGTCTCTTTTTGACGAATACGCAGTTTTTGCAATTGTGCAAACACGTCTTTCGGCATGGTTTTAGGCAGCTGTACAAACGTGTGTGCCGGTGCCAGTTTAATCGCGCCAATGTTTTGCTTGTTTAAGCCAAGCTCATTGGCAATTGCGCCGACGATATCTTTAACTTGTACACCTTGCTCACGACCCACGTCCAACTGATAAGTATCCCAATCAGCCGGATTAGTATCACGACGGTCAGTACCATTTTGACGATCGTCACGACGACGTTCACGGCGTTGTTTCTCACGCTCCATCGCTGCAATCATCGGGTCTGGGCCTTTGTAGAACAATGGACGCTTGCCTTGCTGGCGTTGCAGCAACATCGCCGCCAAAGTGGTTGCATCCACGTCAATATCGTTTTGCAGTTGCTCAATCAGCTCAACGAAAGGTGCCATGGCATCGCCATCTTTCTTCTCAGCCAACTCGCCCGCTAGCTGAGCGACACGCGCTTCCGCCACTTTATCGCGGTTTGGAAGCTGAATTTCTTCCATTTTGGTCTGCGTGACACGCTCAACCGTGCGTAGCATGCGCATTTGGTTAGGACGCACCAACAGAATCGCTTTACCGGCACGGCCTGCACGCCCCGTACGACCAATACGGTGAATGTACGATTCGGCATCAAACGGAATGTCGTAGTTAAACACATGAGTGATACGCGGCACATCAAGGCCACGTGCCACGACGTCGGTCGCGACCAAAATATCAATCACACCACGCTTTAAGTGATCAACCGTGCGCTCACGCAGTGACTGTGGGATGTCCCCATGCAATGCCGCGGCTTTAAAACCACGCGCTGATAACCAGTCGGCAAGGCGCTCAGTATCTTGACGGGTACGCACAAACACGATTGAAGCGTCGGTATCTTGCGTTTCTAGCAGACGGCTCATGGCTTCGTCTTTTTCAACGCCTTTAACCACCCAGAACTGCTGCTCAACTTTTTCAACGGTGCGATTACTTCCCGCCACATCAACACGCGCCGGTTCACGCAAGAAGCGGTCAACAATTTGTTTAACGATAGGAGGCATGGTTGCCGAGAACAGGATACGCTGTGCACTCTCAGGCGCTTGCTCCATGATCCAGGTAACATCGTCCACAAAGCCCATTTTGAGCATTTCATCCGCTTCGTCGAGGATAAAGGTATGCACTTCGTCAAGCTTCAAGCGATCGCGGTTGATCAAATCTTTCACACGCCCTGGTGTGCCCACCACGATGTGCGCGCCGCTTTTTAGCGCTTTCATTTGGTCAACAATCGATGCACCACCATAGATCTCAAGCACTTTGAGGCCTTTGATGTTCTGTGCCAGCGTCTTCATTTCCGCCGCGACTTGGATAGCAAGCTCACGCGTCGGAGCCATAATAATAGCTTGTGGTTTACGCTGGCTTAGATCGACTTTGTTCAGTAGTGGCAGCGAAAATGCAGCGGTTTTACCTGTACCGGTTTGTGCTTTACCAAGTGCGTCACGGCCTTCAAGAAGGACAGGGATGGAAGCGGCTTGAATTGGTGTCGGTGTTTCAAAGCCCATTGAGTCAAGCGCAGACAAAAGGGTGTCGGCCAGATCTAACTGGCGAAATTTGGTTACAGATTCTTGCATTGGGATCCCAATCTATAGAGTGTAGCGAAACGGGGCCCCTCAAGCGTTCTGCTCAACCATGCAACACTGTCTTTCATGCAGTGACAGTCACCAGCGCCATGGGCCTCGGTCATTAAGGATGTGCATTCTGCGCTATTTACACCAAAAAAGCCAGAAAAAGTTGAACAAGTTCACAAAATTTGCGGCGTGTGGGCAGGTTTATAGCAATTTGTTCACAGAGGCATCGAAATCCGTAGGTATTCCCCGCACTTTCCATGCATTTAAGTCAGGTCACAGGATTTTAGTGCCACGGGTTGGTTTTGAAACAGTGAATCCGTATAGTGTGGCGATCCGTTTATCGAGACCCGAGTTATGTTTCAAGACAATCCCCTGCTAGCACAGCTAAAGCAACAGATCCAAGAAACCTTGCCCAAAAAAGAAGGCCAGGTAAAAGCCACCGAAAAAGGCTTCGGCTTCCTCGAAGTTGATGACAAAACCAGCCTTTTCATTCCGCCTCCTTATATGAAGAAAGTGCTTCACGGTGATCGAGTAGAAGCCTTTGTTCGCACCGAGAAAGACCGCGAAGTGGCTGAGCCGGATACGCTGGTAGAAGCCAGCTTAGATCGCTTTATTGGCCGTGTGCAGTGGATCCGTAATCGCTTAAACGTCGTCCCCGATCACCCGCAAATGAAAGATGCTCTGCGCGCTAAAACGCAGCGTGGCTTGTCGCAAGACAACCTGAAAGAAGGTGACTGGGTCGTGGCGTCCCTCATCCGCCACCCACTGAAAGGCGATGACAACTTTATGTGCCAGGTCAGTGAAAAAATCACCGATGCGGACGATAAAATTGCCCCTTGGTGGGTCACGCTGGCCAAACACAACTTGCCCAACCAAGAACCAGCGCCAAAAGATGCGTGGCCATTGTTGGAGCAAGGGCTAGAGCGTCGCGACCTGACTGATTTACCGTTTGTGACCATCGACAGCGAATCCACCAAAGACATGGATGATGCTCTGTATGTAAAAGCTAACCCGCAAGGTGGCTTCACCATGACAGTGGCTATCGCCGATCCAACAGCATACATCGATGCCGATGAGGCGCTTGATCAAGTCGCTCGTGACCGTGGGTTCACTATTTACTTGCCTGGGCGCAACATCCCAATGCTGCCTCGTGATCTCAGTGATGACTTATGTTCACTGCGTGCAAACGAAAAGCGCCCAGCACTATGCTGCACCTTTAATATAGATGCTGATGGCACCATTGCCGACGATGCTGAATTCTTCTCCGCTTGGATCCAATCACACGGTCAGCTTGCTTACGATAAAGTCTCTGATTACATCGAACTCGGTGAACAAGCGCAGTGGCAGCCAGAGAGCAGCGACATTGCGGATCAAATCCATCAATTACATCAATTTGCGCTAGCCCGTATTCAGTGGCGTGAGACGCATGCCGTCACCTTCCCCGACCGTCCTGACTACCGCTTTGAACTCAGCGAAGATAACGATGTGATTGCTATCCACACCGATCAGCGTCGTATCGCTAACCGTATCGTGGAAGAGTCAATGATCAGCGCCAACATCTGCGCGGGTCGAAAGCTTCGTGACGCATTCGGGTTTGGTATCTTTAACACACACGCCGGCTTTAACAGTGAAAAACTCGACGACGTGGTCGAGCTAGTAAAAGCGCATGACGGCGAGGCGGACAGCGAAAGCCTAGCCACCGTCGAAGGCTTCAGTGCGCTCCGTCGCTGGCTAAACAGCCTAGATACCACCTATCTCGATAATCGCTTACGCCGTTTCCAAGCATACAGCGAGATTGGCCATGAGCCAGCGCCACACTACGCGATGGGCCTAGATGTCTACGCCACGTGGACATCACCTATCCGTAAATACGGCGATATGATTAACCACCGTTTGCTCAAAGCGATTATTCGCGGCGAAACAGAGGCCAATGCCCCTGCCGATACCGTGGGTGAAGAGCTTGCCGGCCACCGTAAACATCACCGTATGGCTGAGCGTGATGTCGCTGACTGGCTATACACCCGCTTGCTCAAGCCAGAAGTTGAAGCGCAAACCCGCTATACCGCTGAGATTTTTGACATCAACCGGGCCGGAATGCGTGTACGCTTGCTGGAAAACGGCGCGCCTGCCTTTATTCCATCATCGCTGATCATCGATAACAAAAGCCGGATTGCCTGCGATAAAGAAACAGGCACAGTCACTATCGACGGTAACGTTGAGTTCAAGCTCGGTGATAGCCTAGAAGTGGTGATTGCCGATATTAAAGAGACAACGCGCTCGATTGTGGCCAAGCCGACCCAGGTATTTACCCTGCCTGAGGGGTCACAGAGCGAATAAACGTGTTCTCGCTCTAACCACGCACATCATGCGAAACGTCAGCAGAAAGCCAAGCCATCGCTTGGCTTTCTTTTTGCCCCCAAAATGATAATCTAATCATTAAATTAAAGAGACTCGCTAGACCATTGCTGTTATCACATTCTGAGCGTCAGGCCATCCCCTAACAAGCGATCCGTGGTAAGTTAATGGTGTTACCTCAACCCAATAAGAGGTTTCATGGGATTTTTGCGTTCATCCGTGGTCCGTATGGGGACGCCCATTGTTTTACTGCTGCTGCTTGCCGTGAGCTATCAACCCTTGATTGCTGCGCTAGCCCCCTATTACAACTTAATTTACGCAGCGCCGTATTTTCTGTTATTCACCGCACTACTTTTAAGCCACTTATTCAAAAGCGCCCGTGTCGGTATGATGGTCGTGATCTTATTGGTGGGATACACAGTGATCCTTACGCGGCTGCAATCGCCACTCAATCACGGCACAACCTACATGGAGTACTTGCTGCTCACCGTCGCCCTTCCGATTAACTTGCTGTATATGATCATCGTGCGCGATCAAAAACTCACCTCTCGGTTTGGTCTGTTCTTTTTCCTCGCGATTGGTATGGAAATTGGTTGGTGCGGCCTTTTGGTGCAGCAATTCGGTGAACTCTCCACCTATCTCCATCAGCATCCGGTATTAGTCAGAGTGACCGCCGTTAGTCCCATGCCGCTGCTGCTGATCGTGTTGCTCTCGATTTTGGTCTGTGTCAGCACCATTCGACTGTTGCGCAAAAATAGCATTGAAGATCATGCCGCCTTCGTCAGTGTATTATGCGGTGTCACGACCTTGGTGTTTTTTAATGTGCCTTTCATCTCTTCGCTGATATTTTCATTGGCCGGCGTGTTATTGATTGCCAACCAAGTCTCGCTAAGCCACCAACTGGCATTCATTGATGGGCTTACCGAAATTGCGGGGCGTCGCGCACTTGAAGACGAGCTCAAACACCTAGGCAGACAATACACGCTCGCCATGCTGGATGTGGATCACTTTAAGCAATTCAATGATAAATACGGTCACGAAACCGGCGATGATGTTCTTAAGCTCGTTGCCAAACATATGGCACATTGTGAAGGAGGCGCCAGTGCCTTTCGCTACGGCGGTGAAGAATTCACCCTGCTATTCAAAGGAAAAACCACCGAGCACTGCTTGCCGTTTCTCGACGCCCTACGTGAGGACATCGCCAACTACCCTTTGATACTGCGTGATGAATCTCGTCCTCATGATGACAAGCAAGGCCGACAAAAGCGTGGACGCGCAAGCGAACAAAAGCCCGTTAATATTACTGTCAGTATTGGCTTTGCCGATGCCTCACAAGCCGACACGCCCGATGAGGTATTGCAGTTAGCGGATAAAGCCTTGTACAAAGCCAAAGAAGCAGGGCGCAACTGCATTAAGGGCAGCGTATGAAACATGTTTTAGTGATACCTTTTTTAGCCTTGATGTTAGCAGGCTGTGTCACGCAGCGTGACGCGGCAACAACATCTGATATGCCTAGTTCGGACAGGACGATTAGCGATCAAGCGCTAGACCAAGCACTTACCCAACTTTATCGTCAGTGGCAAGGCACCCCCTATCGGTGGGGAGGCACCACGCGGCAAGGTATTGATTGTTCCGCTTACACCCAACACGTGTATCAATCAGCGCTCGCTACCCCACTACCGCGCACCACCCACGGCCAAGCAAAAACCGGCTATGCCATTGATTATCAATCCGCACGCCAAGGGGATCTGGTGTTTTTTCATATTCGCCCCGGCCTTCGTCATGTGGGCATCTTTCTGGGTGGACAGCGTTTTATGCATGCTTCCGCCTCAAAGGGCGTGACAGTGTCACGGCTAGATAACCCTTATTGGCAAGCGCGCTTCTGGCAATTCCGTCGTTATTTCTGAGGCGAGGCTTTTACCGAGTCAGCCAGTTCGCAACAGGGTTGATACCGCGGACACGTGACGACATGATCATTGACCATGCCGAGCGCTTGCATCAGCGAATAACAAATCGTCTCACCCACAAATTTAAAGCCGCGCTTTTTCAAAAAACGGCTCATGGCGCGGGACTCGTCCGTCGCGGTAGCGACATCGGCATCCGATTGGTGATGGTTTACAATGGGCACGCCGCCGGTAAACTGCCAAAGGGCTTTAGCCAATGAACCGTACTCCTCCACCAGCGTCACCGCCGCCTTGGCATTGGTAAATACAGAGGCCACCTTCAAACGATTACGGACAATTTCATGGTTGGCCATGATCTCAGCGATATTCGGTTCGGCCACGTTCGCGAGTTGGTAAAAGTCGAAATCGAAGAAAGCCGCGCGATAAGCCGCACGCTTTTGTAAGATGAGGCGCCAACTCAACCCAGCTTGAGCGCCCTCTAAACAAATGAATTCAAAAATCAGCTGATCATCAAATGTCGGCACACCCCACTCGCTATCGTGGTATGCCCGCTCAGCTTCACTGTGTTGTGCCCATTGGCAAATGTCCATCTTTTCCCTCACCCTTGTCATACAATCGTTGCGCAGCCGTTTTGTTGCTTGTGGCACGAAATCAGCGGCTTAACCTTGCAAAAGCTATCGTTTCGCTGAATATCACGCTATCTTTGATCGCGATAAGTTCATGAAACGTAATAAAACCGTTACTCCCTGTTGTTGATGACATCCATAAACAGAAAGGAAAACGCGTGACAAAAAAGCATCTCTTGATCACTGGCGCCGGGCAGCGTATCGGCTACGCACTTGCCTGTCACTTTCTTCACCAAGGTCATCAGGTGACCCTATCTTATCGCACCGAACGGCCTCAAGTGGCTGACTTACGTGCACGCGGCGCACACTGTCTCCAAGCCGACTTTTCCTCTGATGAGGGCGTTTACGCATTTATCGAGTCGCTCGATGCGATGCATCCGACCTTCGATACCGTAATACACAACGCATCGTCGTGGGACAGTGAAACGCAAAGCCAAGATATTGCCACGTTATTCGATAATATGATGCAAATTCACGCCAAAACGCCTTACCTCATTAACATGGCCGCGTCACGCTGGATGCAGCAGGGCGATATTATTCACCTTACCGACTATGTCGCGCAAAAGGGCAGCGCTAAGCATACCGCCTACGCAACCAGCAAAGCGGCGCTAGAAAACCTGACGCTCTCCTTCGCGCAAAAGCTTGCGCCACATATTAAGGTGAACAGCATTTCACCTGCGCTAATCATGTTCAACGAAGGCGATGATGACGCCTATCGTGACAAAGCTCGCCGTAAATCGATTTTAGGCACTGTACCGGGTGAACAAGAGGTAGTGAATGCCTGCGAATTTATTCTCGCCAGTCAACATATGACCGGCCAATCTATCAAGCTGGATGGCGGACGCCATCTCATTTAATTTTGTGACCAGGGAAAGATTATGAACGACGCTGTCATTAAAGTAACCAACCTGCGCCTGCGTACTTACATTGGTTTTAATCCCGACGAGCAAGAGAAAAAACAAGATGTAGTGATCAATGTTGAGATCCACTATCCCGGCCACAAAGCCTGTGAAGAAGACAACGTAGATGATGCACTCAACTATAAAGTGATCACGAAAGCGATTATCGATTACGTCGAAAATGGCCGTTTTTTATTGCTGGAGAAGCTTGTGGCAGGCGTGCTAGACATTGCACGTGACCATCACTGGGTGCGCTATGCGCAAGTCACCATTGATAAGCCTCACGCACTTCGCTTCGCTGATTCCGTCTCTCTGAGCTTGAGCTGGACCGCCGACGAGTCCTAACCCAGTCAAGAGTTCGTTAGAATTATTCGAACATCTTGTTCAAGGGGAAACGGTTCTGAATTACCATTCACCCTATATACTGTGTTGGCATAGTGAAAAGGAGCAGCAACGATGACAACGAAAACGGGCTACGATCTGATAATGCGTACGCTACACTGGCTATCAACCATTGTGATCATTGGTCTTTTCGCTGTTGGGCTTTGGATGGTCGATCTCAGTTATTACAGCAGCTGGTATCAGACGGCGCCGCATTGGCACAAATCCATTGGGTTATTGCTCGCCCTTGCCACCTTGTTTAGGCTCGTGTGGAAAGCGACACACACCATGCCTGCTGTCGAGGGCAAAGCGTGGGAGCGTAAAGCGGCAACGGCTGGGCATCATACAATCTATCTGTTGCTAATCACTTTGTTTGTCTCCGGTTATCTGATCTCAACATCAGATGGGCGAGGGATAGATGTCTTCACTTGGTTTACCGTGCCAAGCGCCGGTGAGCTTTTCCCCAACCAGTCAGATATTGCTGGGGATGTACACTACTACGTTGCCATTACCTTGATTGTATTGGCCGCTGGCCATGCAGTCATGGCACTTAAACACCACTTTATTGATAAAGACAATACGTTACGGAAGATGATCGGAGGAAACTCGAAATGAAAAAACTCATGTTAGCCATGGGAATGAGCGCCGCGACACTCTTATCTGGGCCTGCACTCGCAGACACTTATATGATTGACACCAAGGGCGCACACGCCTCGGTCAACTTCAAAGTGCCACACCTAGGTTACAGCTTTATCAAAGGTCGCTTTAATCAGTTCGACGGCCAGTTTGAATTCGACCCAGACAACATTGGCGCATCCAGTGTCTCTGTCACTATTGATACAACCAGTGTCGATTCTAACCACGCCGAGCGTGATAAGCACATTCGTAGCGGTGACTTCCTGGATGTGGGCGAATATGGCCAAGCATCCTTTGAAAGCACCAAGGTAACCGACAACGGTGACGGCTCGATGACCATCGCAGGCGATCTGACCTTGCATGGCCAAACCAAGCCGATTGAAATCGACGCAGAACTGGTTGGCCACGGTGAAGATCCATGGGGCAACTACCGCGCAGGCTTTATGGGTAACACCCGTCTTGAGCTCGAAGACTTCGGTATTCCTACCATGGGCCCTGCCACCTACGTTGATATGGAGCTTCACGTAGAAGGTATCCGTCAGTAATCGGCCTTCAGTCGATATCATGATTAAGCCTCGTATCGTCCGAGGCTTTTTTGTCGCAAACTGAAACCCAATCGTCATAGTTGTTGTCTAGGATGGACGGCATGAAAAACAATCAGCAATTGGCTATGACTGCACCTATCAACATCGCATTTTTTGATCTCGACGAAACCCTGATCGCCACCGATACCAAACAAGCGTGGCTGGATTATTTATACCAACAAGGGCACGCGTCGAGTGATCGAGTCGCTCAAGAGCAGCAAGCCTATATCGACTTTAAAAAGGGTCGAATTAACCTTGAACAATATATGCACGTTCAGCTTACCCCACTCAAAGGCCGCTCAACCCAAACGGTCGATGATTGGGCCACGGACTTTATCGATAGGTTCGTCGCCCCAGTGGTGGTTCCGCAAGCGTTAGAACGCATTGAATGGCATCGCAACCGTGGCGACCACTGCGTGCTGGTTTCTAATACCGCCGCACATTTAGCAAGACCGATTGGCGCATTACTCAAACTCGACACTGTGATCGCAATTGAGCTCGAAACCATTAACGGTGTTTATACGGGCAGTATTTCTCATTGTGTACGTGATTTTCGTGGTAAGCATGACTATATGCAGGCATGGCTCTCTGACCGCCACGACACCGTAGGTCACACCTACGGCTACAGTGATTCGCACTGGGATGTGCCGCTTCTCGAACAAGTTGATAATGCGTTTGCAGTGAACCCCGATCCACACTTAAGTCTGCACGCACAAAAGAAAGATTGGACCATCATGGAGTGGGCGAGACACGATACCATTCGCGATTAATCTGTCATGCACCTTACGTGCAAATACACAAATGCAATCTCTCACGGGCGCTATCGGCGTCCTTTTTGACAATACCTACTTGAGAATGATTATCATAACCGTTATCTTTAACTTATGATCGGCTGGCGGCACCGCGCCGTAGTCACACGCATCGTTAAAGAGATAAAGGCTTATGAAGAAGAACATCATCGTTATCGTCGCGCTCTTGCTCTCTCCACTGGCGCACGCCGACCAATTAAAACACGCGGACAAGTTAAAAGTGGTGACCAGCTTTACCATTCTCGCTGATATGGCCGCTAACGTAGCGGGTGAGCATGCCGAGGTGGTGTCACTTACTAAACCCGGTGCTGAGATCCACAACTACCAGCCCACCCCGGGGGATATTCTGCGTGCGCAAGGTGCGGATGTGGTGATGTGGAACGGATTAGGCTTAGAGCGTTGGTTCGAACGTTTTTTCCAGCACATCGATAAAGTGCCGAATGTGATCTTATCTGAGGGCGTGGAGCCGATTGTGATTGCCTCGGGCCCGTATCGCGGCAAACCCAATCCGCACGCGTGGATGTCGCCCTCTGATGCAATGCGATACGTTGATAATATCGAGCAAGCCCTGATTAAGTACGATCCCGCCAATCAAACGCACTACCAAGCCAATGCCAAAGCCTACAAGGCACAAATTCAAGCCGTGTTCGCGCGTGCGCAAGACGCACTATCCGCTGTCCCCGAATCCCAGCGTTGGCTAGTAAGCAGCGAAGGCGCTTTCTCTTATCTGGCGCGTGATTTAAACCTCAACGAAGCCTATTTATGGCCGATTAACGCTGAGCGTCAGGGCACACCGCAACAAGTGCGCGCGCTGATTGATACCGTACGAGAACACCAAGTGCGTGCTGTCTTCTCTGAAAGTACCGTGTCCGATGCGCCCGCTAAACAAGTCGCCGCGGAAACCGACGCGCACTATGGCGGCATTTTATATGTCGATTCGCTCAGTCAAGCTGACGGACCCGTGCCTGACTATCTATCCTTACTGACAGTTACCACAGAAACCGTCTTAGCAGGGTTGCGCCATGACGCACTATGATTTAACCGACGACACGCCCAGTGTGTTAGATGTCAACGAGGTACGTGTCGTCTATCGAAACGGCCTGTGTGCGCTTGAGCACGCCAGTTTCTCGCTGCCAGCGCAAACCATCACTGCCTTGGTGGGTGCTAATGGCAGCGGCAAATCCACCTTATTTAAAGCCATCATGGGGTTTGTGAATCCCGGCAGTGGCAGCATTGCGGTCAACGGTACTCCCATTAAGCAAGCGCAAAAAGCAGGCTTGGTCGCTTATGTCCCTCAATCCGAAGAGATCGACTGGTCGTTCCCGGTGTTAGTGGAAGATGTAGTAATGATGGGTCGCTACGGCAAGATGTCATTTATGCGCCGCCCCAAAGCGGCGGATCATCAAGCGGTGGATGAGGCCTTGGCCCGGGTTGATATGAGTGCATTTCGCCAGCGCCAAATTGGCGAACTGTCCGGCGGACAGAAAAAACGTGTTTTTCTCGCCCGCGCCTTGGCTCAGCACAGCCCGCTGATTTTACTGGATGAGCCCTTTACTGGCGTAGATGTTACCAGTGAAGAGTCAATTATGCGTTTGCTGCTCGAGCTCAAAGACGAAGGCAAAACCATTTTAATTGCCACCCATAACCTTGGCACCGTGCCCGACTTTTGCGATCGCACCGTGTTGGTCAATCGCGCGGTGGTGGCAGGCGGACGCACCGAACATGTGTTTACCACCGAGAACCTCAGTGCCATTTTTGGCGGCAAACTGCGCCAGTATGTGATGCCCAGCGATCAGCTCCACCAAGACGCCGATCCGCGCGAGCTATCGGTGATTTCCGACGACGAGCGGCCCTTGGTGGTATACGGCAAGCGCGAACAAAGCGCGCAGGAGCAGCGCGAATGAGCTTACTCGATCCCCTCACCTATCAATACATGCAAAAAGCATTGCTGGTCACCACCTTGATTGGCGGCGTGTGCGGCTTGCTCTCCGCCTTTTTGATGCTCAAAGGCTGGTCGCTGATGGGCGATGCCCTCTCCCATGCGATTGTACCGGGCGTTGCCGGCGCTTACATGCTAGGCCTGCCCTTTTCGCTCGGCGCCTTTGTTGCCGGCGGCATGGCCGCGAGCGTGATGCTGTTTTTGCACCAACGCAGTCACATCAAACAAGATGCGATCATCGGTTTGATCTTCTCAAGCTTTTTCGCCTTCGGGCTCTTTCTGGTCTCGATTTCGCCCGTCGCGGTCGATATTCAACAAATTATGCTGGGTAATTTGCTCGCCATTGCCCCACTCGATGCGGTGCAAATGCTGATCATTGCCTTGGTGAGCCTCACCGTACTGGCGGTGAAATGGCGTGATTTTATGCTGACCTTTTTCGATGAAAGCCACGCCCGCTGCATTGGTTTACCTGTAGTGGGACTCAAAGTGCTGTTTTTTGCGCTGCTCAGCGCCTGCACCATGGCGGCACTTAAAAGTGTCGGTGCCTTTTTGGTGATTTGCTTGGTGATCGCCCCCGGCGCCACCGCCTATTTATTGAGTGATCGCTTTGGGCCCGTGTTGGTGCTAAGCGGTATCATCGGCACATTCACCTCACTGTTTGGGGTGTACATCAGCTATTTCGCCAACCTTAACGCCGGCGCACTGATTGTGCTGGCCCAAGTGGGACTCTTCCTAGCCGCCTTTGTGTTTGGCCCTAAACACGGTTTACTCGCGCGGCGCGCCAAACGTCAGGAGGCACTGCAATGAATCCGTATCAACTGACCTTTATGCAAGATGCACTGCTCATGGCGATTCTGGTGGCACTGCCCTGCGCGCTGCTTTCTTGCTATTTAGTATTAAAAGGCTGGTCGTTAATTGGCGATGCGGTGGCTCACGCGGTGCTGCCGGGGTTGGTGTTGGCAAACTTGTTTGGCCTGCCGCTGATTGTTGGCGCCTTTGCCGCCGGCTCCGCATGCGCCACCAGTGTGCATTGGCTCAAACAAAATAGCCGTGTGAAAGAAGACACCTTGCTGGGGATTGTGTTTTCTGGCTTTTTCGCGCTGGGGCTGATTTTGCAAGGCCAGTTCCCGTCTGATTTGCACCTTGACCATATTCTGTTTGGTAACCTGTTGGGAATTAACCACCAACAGCTGCTTACCGCCGCCATTACCGGCTTAGTCGTGCTCGCGCTCGTGCTGCTTAAAGGGCGAGATTTAATGCTGCTATCGTTCGACCCCGCGCAAGCCAGCGTGCTCGGGCTCCCCGTACAAAAGCTTCACTGGCTCCTGCTCTCAGTGATGATTGCCACCATTGTGGCGGGGTTACATGCCGTGGGGATCATCTTAGTGGTGGCGATGTTGATTGCACCAGGCGTCACCGCCTTTATGCTCAGCAAACAATTTAGCCGCATGCTATGGATTGCCTGTGCCATCGCTTTAGTCACCGCCGTGGGCGGCGTCACTCTGTCGTTTTACCTCGACAGCGCACCCGGCCCAACCATTGTACTGCTGCTCACCGGCTGCTTTGTGGTGACCTTTGCGTGGCAGCAATATCAAATCCACCGCAACCAACAACGCCCACAGCCGACGCAGCAAGCAACAAAAGCAACGCGCCCATCCACCACCCATTCAGCGCAATCGCACTGATCGGCACCGACGGACACAGCGGCATCCCAGAATCAGCAGTGCGCGAGACAGAGCTCGCTCCTATCGCGCACTCCGCCCCAACCAAACCGATTCGCCTTGTATTCTAACCAACTTCTTGTACCCACCTCACAAAACATGGCTTACCTAACACTTTGGACAATAGCGTACGAAAACCAAAACAGGCCTTGATACACTAATCCCAAATCTACCAACTCAATGGCGTGTTAGGTGCCGGCATCAGCAATGAGCGAAGTGGAAAAGTTTCATGAGTTAGCTAAAGACGCGGGAAATCGTCTGCGAGCACATACACTTTCGGTTTCATCCGGTGCCACCGGTGTGTTTTTCTTTGCTCTCACTAGTACTCAGGCAGATTCGCTCTCTCACTTAGAAAAGTGGATGCTTGCAACCGCGTTGGTAGGTTTCGTCCTAACTGTAGCTATTTGCCTTTATGAGTTGAGAGTTGATGCGCAGCGTTTCTTTGCCTTAGCTACAGAGCTTGAAAAACCCCAAGCTGAGAGATCGTGGAATAATAACGAGAACTATAAACGAAAGCGCTACTGGCTTGTTCATCCCTCATATATAACTTTGACAATATCAATTATTGTGACGTGTGCTTACCTAATACTAAGTATTGTTAGCAATTAACAAACAAAGGCAATGGGATATGATTTCTTTGTTGTGCTCAGAAACTGAAAATATGTTCCTGTTTGTGGGTGTTAAATTTCGCCAGCTAGCCCTAAGGAGATTTTAAGTTATGGAGTTTGAGGACATACTCCTACTAGCTACCCTGGTCGTTGCAGCTTATATCTGGATAATTACCCAAATTAAGAAGAAGAAAAAGGGACGGGTTTACGCTGAAAAGAATGCGGAATTACAGGAAAAGCGCTTGCGGGAGATGCAGAAGCCGCTCCCGAAACACATGCAAAGAGCATTGTCTCGGTTTAAAGCTGAATACCAGGAGAACCCTGGGGCGTTTGAATCGATGCATGAATTTTCACCACTTGCTTGTTTTGGGTACAAAGTAGGCAAAACGAATGGGCTGCCTGAGCGTCTACGGCGCGAGATCATCTACTTTACTTGGTACGCAGAGATCCCGTCAATTGTGCCTCTCCAATATGCCCTAGAGTGGGGGGAGCCTGGTACCAGTAAAAGGTTTTCTAAGATTCAAAGCCATTTGTCTATGCTTGCAAATCAGAGACGCTCGCGAAGAGGTTATGAGGTTGCCGTCTCTCACTGGGACTCGGATGTAAATTGGTTTCGTGAAAATCACTCAGACTTGGCTTATGAGTATAGTCAGTTCGGATTCAAAAGTTAGCAAGGTGGTCAGCTGGACAGCCAATTAGCTATGCTCTATTGTCGCTCTCCACTACTGGCATTGACAGCAGGCAAATACGTATAGAACGATGATTTAGCCATTACGATAAATGATTCGAAGTAATATAATGAATGCCTAATGGACAACACAATCATAGCACATGCATACCATGCATAAACAAACCCAGCGTGTATATTCAAATTCGCAGCCGGAGGACACGTGACTTTATCCATCCATGCCGAGGTAGCTCCAACGTTTTCTTTGGCAGCACAACAGAATGCATATCCATTGCTAAAACGGGTATTAGTTACCTGCCCAGAAGATGCTGGAAATACTGTTGCGAAGCACGTCAGGGAGATTCGCGTTAAGCTGATATGTGAGCCGCAATTTGTTGAACCTGAGGAATGGTTAATTGATCGTCTTGAATCGGGTCAATCGATTAAGCTCCAAGATCGGCCGTTAAAACCCCATTACGACAAGCTTGCGGGGCTCACTGAAGAAGTGGTTGTCCGATTGATGTTCTCAGTTTCATATGTCGACGCTGCGGGCACTACTCAGGAGCTCTGTACTAATCATCAAGTTAATGTCCTACCTGCTGATTACTGGGGCGGAGAGTCTAGACAGGCCGAGCTATTGGCCGCTTTTGTGCAACCAAATATATATACCGTCGAGTCAATCACCAGCTGTGTTGCACAAAGTTTAAGAAGTACTGGGCGGAATAGTGCGATAGATGGCTATCAGTCAAATACGCGAGAGCGCCCGTTCCTTTTTGGTTCAGCTCTCTGGTCGACTCTATTCAATGAAAGGCTAATGTACCTGTCACCTCCAAATGGATGGGCAAAGTTGGGGCAACGAATCCGCCCTGCTGCAGATATTCTCGAACACAAAACGGCCGCATGTCTCGATACCTCAGTGCTTTTTGCCAGTTGCTTGGAAAATATGGGGCTAAACCCTGTGATAGCACTCACCAAAAGCCATGCTTTCGCTGGCTTTTGGTTAATAGACGAATGCTTCCCAATTCTTACGAACGATGACCCTATCGATCTACGAAAACGCATGGATACCTCAGATATTGTGATGTTTGAGACCACGCTAATCACAAACGATACTCCGGTTACCTTCAAGCAGGCTATTGAACGTGCGAAGACGTTACTCGAAGAAGATCACGAGTCTGAGTTCGTGATGCTGATCGACATAAAGCAGGCACGGGCGAGACGGGTTAAGCCAATCGGAGTGGTTGAGGAAAAAACAAATGCGGATACACGATTGGGTGAAAACGGCCATTCCTCTACGACACTAGGTATAGATGCAGCGCCTGCTCTACCACCTGTCCGGACTGATGAGCGCGTGATTGAGGATGCACCGCACACCCGTGTCGATACGTGGCAACGTAAGCTGTTGGATCTTACCAAGCGAAACCCACTTCTTAACGTCAAAAGCTCTGCATTAAAGCTCTTTTGCCCTGACCTGGCGAGCCTTGAAGACATGCTAGCCGCTGACCAGATCTTTAGCTTTATTTCAGCCGAGGAGACTCCTTTGGTTGATAAAGCACGAAGTGCTGAGGTATTTCGCCTGAGTACAGGAGCCGACCTTCACCGCGAATTTGCACTTCAACAGCTGAACAACAAAAAGCTAATCATCAATGACACAGTTAAACGCAAAGACGCAAAACTAGTTGATTTACTCCGCAAAGCTAAAAACGATCTCGAAGAAGGCGGCAGCAATACCCTTTTTCTTGCAATCGGCATGCTGCGCTGGAAAGAGGTTCCTGAAAGCGACAAATCGTTCCGTGCTCCATTGATCTTGTTGCCAGTTAAGCTGGAGCGTCGTAGCGCCCAAGCTCCCGTAAAAATGCGTCAATTACCGGACGAGGAGCCTATATTTAACCTCACGCTCATCGAGATGCTGCAGATAGATTACGACATTAATCTTGATCGTCTGCGCCATGAACTCCCTGAAGATGAATCTGGGGTAGACGTTGAAGAGGTTTGGAACATTGTTCGCGCTGCAATCAAAGAGCAGCCTGGATTCATTGTGGTCGAGGAAATTGTTCTCGGCTCTTTCTCGTTTGCAAAATATTTGATGTGGAAGGATCTCAAAGAGCGAACTGAGCTCCTGAAGCAAAGCCCCTTTGTAAAACATTTAGTTGACAACCCGGCTGATGCTTACCAGCAACAAGGAGCCTTCATCAAGCTTGATCAAGTAGATGAAAAGATTAGACCTGAATCCTTCTACGCTCCTTTTAATTGTGACGCATCTCAAATGGTCGCTGTAGATGCTTCCACATATCCACAGGACTTCGTATTGGAGGGACCACCCGGAACTGGTAAATCGGAGACGATAGCGAATCTCATTTGTCACAATATTGCTGTAGGGCGGAAGGTACTTTTCGTCGCCGAGAAAATGGCAGCACTGCAAGTTGTATATCGTAGGATGGAGAAAGCTGGACTCGCACACTTGTGCCTGGAACTACACTCCAATAAAGCAAACAAAAAATCTGTTTTGGATCAGTTGGGGGCAGCTTGGTCTCATCGTGAATCTGCAGTTCAGACCGACTGGATAAGCAAAGCACAGAAGCTCGAAGAGGTTCGTGAGGGTCTAAACAAATACGTAGCTGAACTCCATCGTCAGCATGCACTTGGCCTTTCCGCACGTGATGCCATGGCGCGCGCTATTCGTTTTGAGCACGAGCATCCGTTGAGACTCGCTTGGAGCGACGAGTTATCACAAGCGCCTGTTAAAACTGAAGCGGATCTTGAGCCCTATTTAAAAACCGCGAGCGAGTTGGGGATTGCTTTTGGGGAAATTGAAGACCTTGATCCGAATATCTTCGCCTCAATATCTCACGTAGAGTTTTCTAATCAGTGGCAAGCCGAAGTAATTTCTCTTGCGAAACGGATAGAGATTGCAGCCGAGCGATCACGTTCAAGTGCCGATACGTTGCTCTCGGCAATCGGTTTACAAACCGATTCTCTCTCGACGCGTACTGTCTCTCAGTTATCGAGCCTCAGTGCACTTTGCGACTTGGTGATGACGGGAGAAGTCGATTTCGCACTTCAGAATGGCGGCCCAGCACGTATAAAAGCATTGAGTGACAGTGTTGCATTGCACCGTCAATTACATGAGAAGGTTGCGTCGTTCGGGTATAACCTCAAATGGCAAATGCTCGAAGAGTGTGATTGGGAACAATGGATTAGTCGTCGAAATGAGGCTACTGGTTTTTTTGGGTTCATTAAACGTTTTAGCCTGCGCAAAACCATCAGATCCGCCGGGCTGGACAAAGTTGATGACCTATCGGTACTTGAGTCTGGGATCGAGGCCAGGGAAATACTCAAGAAATTAAAGTCCGTTTCGTCTAATATCGGCAGCACATCTGCTTGGCCGGGAATCGATGCCGATGCGAATAAACTGACCAACACACTCGACAAGGGCGAAACAGCGCTCACTCTCTTTAGAAGGCTTGTTGGCGCCTTTTCTGACCCTATCGATGCGGCTAGTGTACTCAGGAAACAGCTGGTGGATGGGCGAGATTTCTTATCAGAGAGTTCTAAGATCGTAACCGCGTCACGTAGTTTGGATGAAGACAGCCAGGCGCTAGCGTCGTTGATCAGCGACGCAGAAAAGTTAAATGTCACCGTCAATACCGATCATGAGCTCATCAAGCTTGGTGCCGACTTCCGGTCAATTAGAGAGCAAGGTCAGCGCTTGAATCGCTGGTGTCGATGGTTGGCCATGAAGAGAAAAGCATCGCTTTATGAACTCGAACCGCTGTCGACTGCGCTCGAAAATCGAGTAATTTTACCGAAAGACTGCGAAAACAATGCCATGACTGCCTTGTGTGTCTGGTTGGCACCCAAGCTTATTGATCAAAGCCCATACCTCGTTCAGTTCGCGGGAGCGTCTCATGAGTCGACGATTGAGCGATTCAGGGAGCTTGATGCCGATGTATCTAAAACAACCGCTGAATTCATTTTCGCAAAAACAGCCGGCAATGTACCTGATCGCAATGCATCAAACACACCTCCCGAGTACGGTGTGTTGGCGCGGGAGCTTACGAAAAAATCGCGGCACAAGCCTGTCAGAGCTCTAGTCAACGAAATGGGTAGTACCCTAACTGACTTGGTGCCTTGCTTTATGATGTCGCCACTATCAGTGGCTCAATTCTTACCCGCTGATTTTGCACTCTTTGATCTAGTCGTATTCGATGAAGCATCTCAAATCACGACATGGGACGCTGTAGGTGCAATTGCCCGTGGAAAGAATGTGGTGGTTGTAGGAGACCCTAAGCAGATGCCTCCTAGCAATACATTCGGGCGCAAGGAAGAAGAGGACTCCGACGAAGGCGACCTGGAATCCATATTGGACCAAGCTCTTGCGGCACGTTTACCCCATATCCGTTTAACAGGCCACTACCGCAGCCGTCATGAGACGTTAATTGCGTTTTCGAACTCTCACTATTATGAGAATCAACTAACCACTTTTCCCTCAGCAGAAACGAAACAAAGTGCTGTGTGTCTGCATCGTGTAAACGGTGTCTACGCTAAAGGACGTGGACAAACCAACTCAATTGAGGCACAGGCGATCGTGAGGGAGGTTGTGCGTCGTTTAGAACGTATGCTTAACGACGAACAGCCTACAAAATCGATGGGTATCGTCACAATTAACTCTCAGCAGCAGCGACTAATCGAGGATCTCCTAGACGAAGCGCGACGCGGAAACCCGAGCTTGGAGTGCTTCTTTACGGCGACTGATTCGTTTGATCCAGTTTTTGTGAAGAACCTCGAATCCGTGCAAGGTGACGAGCGAGATATCATTGTTCTTTCATTGACTTATGGACCAACGGAGCCGGGTGGCCGCACCATGAGCATGAACTTCGGGCCACTCAATAAACAAGGTGGTGAACGTCGCTTGAACGTCGCAATAACGCGAGCTACAACCGAAGTATTGGTCTTCTCAAGTTTCGATTCGTCCATGGTGGATTTATCGAGAACACAGGCGACGGCGGTTGAACACCTCAAAAACTATCTGGAGTTCGCAGAACGTGGTCCCGTCGCGCTAGCCGAATTTAGCTTCGCAAACTATGGGGTTGATCAGTTCGACTCCGATTTTGAGCAGGCAGTGGCCATACATCTCCGTGCGAATGGTTGGAAAGTTCAGACCCAAGTCGGCGTATCAAAATTTCGTGTCGACCTTGGAATCATCCACCCAGATAAACCAGGCGAGTATCTTGCTGGTATTGAGTGTGATGGTGCGACCTATCATAGCTCACCATCTGCCAGAGACCGCGATCGTGTTCGTCAGATAATTCTTGAGAACTTGGGTTGGCGGATCCTCCGATTATGGTCAACGAATTACTTCCAGGACCCGGAATATGTAATGAAAAAGCTTCATGAAAATCTTGAAGCTCTCCTAATAGCAGATCGAGAGCAAGATCAAACATCGGCCGAAGGAGATACTAGCGACTCAGAGGTGTTAGAGGCAGACACTTTGGTCAATGAATCCAAAACCGAGACAGAATCAGAGCAGGTTGAAACTCACACAGTGGCGGGAATCACACCTTCTTTTCCAGTCGAACGAGATCAAGAAGCGGCAGGAGATCGTGGTAATGAATACGCGGAGGCCCTGCCACAGCTCGAGGATGCCTTGGCTGACCTACCCTGTTATGACAAAGATCGTTATTTTCAGGCAGAGCATCGAATGAATCTAAGTCATCTAGCTAAATCGATATTGGAACGAAAAAATGGCATTACATTACATGAGCTGACGCTCGACATCGCGCATAAACATGGGCTGAATCGAAGTTCCCGCAAACAAAGGCAGCACCTACGTGATGTCATCAAAGATTGGGCAGGTTTCTGGCGCGAAGGAGAAGAACGCACAACAGTATGGCTTTCTCCAAATGACGTTAGCGATGAGATTCCATGGCGAGGATTGTTCGCGTTCGGCGTGGAACGTGATTGGAAGGAACTCTGTTATCAAGAGCAATTAGGTGTTGCTCGCGCAGCACTAACCGCCCAGCCTAACGATCCTATCGATTGGTTGTTCCGCGAGTTTCAGATAGCTCGCCGTCACAGTTCAACAGCGACAATATTCCAGAAATGGGTAGATAGAATTGAATCTGGCTGATGGCCTTGTAAGCGTATAGACTGGCTTATTCAGTTCGATATCTTGTCCTTTGGCACCATTGGCGCTGCGCCTAACTATCCACGTGAAGTAGCGAAGGCGGCACTGAGTGCCAATGCAGCAGCCGTTATCTTTGTGAACAACCACCGTTCGAGGATTGCCAAGACATCACAGGCAAATCGCCATATCACTAACAAGTTTATCAAAGCACTGAGTCTATCGATGCACCTCTGTCGACTGACACAACTGCATCCAAGCCTCGGCGGTGCGTGAGACATAACGCTCGCCGTGCCAGACTAACCCCAGTTGCCATTCAATCGCTGGGCTTATCGGTTTCACTAGCAATAACTCACTGTCTTCCAAGCTGGCGTTGAGGCGCTGGCATAAGGGCGCGGGTAAAAACGCCACCCCAGCACCACTTTTCACCAAGGCGGCTAAAAAATCCCACTGACTGCTACGCGCGGCAATGGTGGGCTGATAACCATGCTCTTCACAGCGGGCAATAATCCGATCGCTTAGAGTAAATTCAGCGCTATACAGATAAAACGGCTCGTCTTTAACAGCCTGCCATGTCAGGCTTTTTTGCGCACGCCACGCGGCTTGGTTAGGCAGCACTGCATAAATGGGGTGAGTTTGTAAGGGTAAGCTTTGCAAGCACTCGGGCTGGGTGTCGGTGAGCATGGTGATTGCCACATCAATCTCGCCATTGATCAGCGCTTGTTCGGTGCGCCGCCCACCGTATTCGACAATACTGAGCGCCACGTTTGGGTAGCGTTGTCGGTACTCACGCAACACGTTGGCATACAGCGGCCCTATCATCGGCGGCATCCCCAATCTAAGCTGGCCGCGCGCCAGTTGGTTGAGATCGTCGAGCTCGGTATTTAGCTGCTCGAACTCGGCAATAATACTCTGCGCGCGCTGATACATCACCTCACCAGCATCGGTTAACCAAAACCGCCTTCCCTCTCGGTGCAACAACGGCTGACCCACATCTTGCTCAAGGTTACGCACCATTTTACTGATTGTCGGTTGCGTCACATGCAACGACGCCGATGCGGCAGTAAAGCTCTGCTTTTCCACCAAGGCAATAAAATAGCGCAACGCACGAATATCCATAAACGGCCCTTAAAAGCTAATCGTTAATCATGCCATTTTGGCATAGTTGATGGCGAAAAAAGCAGAGGAACTGGCACTTGTTACCATGCGTCACTAGGTTACACTTTCGGTAGCATGAAGCAGTCTCTCATTAAGTCTCGCTCACCGCGTTTGATACCCGCTTCTTTTGCCAAGCTCTCCCACTTTGACACGGCTTGGGCGACTTGATGATAAATCTTGTCAGCTGTTTTCACATCGAGTTGAAAGTACTCTGCCACCTCAAACGCTAGGTCAATATCTAAAGCGTTACCTTTGTCGTCAATATTTAAGTGCAGACCGTGGGCATGTTGTGTTGAATTGATGTCGTAGGCGGGTGACAGTCGCCAACCTGTCGTGTCAAAAATAAAGCCATGATTACGTAGGTGATCGTCACTATTGGCAACCATGATATTAAACAGCATACGTCTCCAAAGCTGTGCCAAGTCCGCCCGCGTATTAGAACCATTCTGGATAAGAAATTCCGCTAACTCTAAGTAGCTCGCTCCATCATCATTGCCATCGAAATATTCAAGCTGTGTCATTGCTGACGTAAATTGCAGTCTCCTGCCGTCATCGGTACGATCAAATCGCTTAGTCAGGAAAATATGGTGGTCTGAACCAATGGCCTGCACTTTACATTCAGCCATATTGATCCCAGAGTCCAAGGCCATTTGGTACACCAAGTATTCCCACAGGCCAATATCATAATCGTCATACCGACTTGGAAACTTTGCCAGCCATAAAGTACCATCGACATCTCTTACAGAAGCTTTCGGCCTAGCTCCGCCCAACGATGACCCTGGTGAGATAAGCATATTCAACCATTTGAGGTAGTCAGGATTATCAAAGTCGGGTTTGTCCTCGATGCCTTGCGCTGCACATTCTAGCTCCGCGAGTGAAGTCATAGCTGGAGCCGCCAGATCGTCATTGTCGTCAAGAAAATTGCCACCATGCTCGGTGCAAAACCTTAAAGCGCCCATTCTAAAAGAGTCATGAACACCGAGGAGATAGTCGGTTTCGTACAATGTGTTCGCTCTACGTCCCTCAATGCGGGCTATAACAGCCTCTCGACGTTGCATCAGCAAGCGCCCCCATCGATCAGGGCAAGAATCCAAGAATATCTTGAAGTTTTTGTCATCTTCAGCGTGCTGCTCGCCACTATATAAATGAAGGCAAGGGTCGATTTGAGAAGCATACTTAGATTTAAGCCAGGTCTTGTCATAGCAAAAGCTGAAATGCTCTTTACCACGGATTCGCGATGCTCTCAGTGTCCCAATAAACAAGGGCGGCTCAGTTTCAATCCAATCAGCGTAGACAAAGATTTCCATTCGTTTGATGCCCTATCGTCTCGTTTTCAACAACTCGATATCTTGCAGTTTCCTACCAAGTTCATCATCGAGCGCGACTTTACCTAGATCGTCTAACAAACCTAGTACGGCGAGCACATTAACATAATGGCCTAACGACACTGTCGGATCGCCTTTTGTGATTTTTCGTAGCGTTGGTTTCGAGATCCCTGTGCGCTGATGCATTCTATCTTGACTGATCCCTCGACGTTTCATCGCCAATAAGATGTTTTCACCCAATTGATGCAATATTTTCATCTGCCGCGGGAACACGGTGGCACCGCGCTTGGGCGGCGATTCCTTATCACACTTCACCATAATGAAATTAAAACTAGATAAAAACTCAGTATATGAAATCATAGTTTCACATTAAAAAGAAATCAAAGACAATCTGCTAAGACTCGATTTTGTCAAAGACAACATGACGGACTGCCCATAAAAATGAAACTATAAATTATTTTTAAGGAGTTATATGAAAACATAGTTTCACTTTTATTGCCAGGCATGTATGACGAAAAACTGATTCCTCACGGGACTGGGTCGTCGCTAACGCAGATTTATCGCTCAACAAATCATGCCATTTTGGCATAGTTTAAATAAAAAAAAGTCACTTTATTCACTCTCTGCCAAGACGTAAACTATGAGCCATCTCACAGATTCTTGGCATGCTTTCGATGCAATTGATTAAAAACGCCTTACTTACCTTACTGCAAGTCTTTGTCTTAGCAGGCATTTGGTTTTTATCTGATTGGTTGGTCACGACCTTTGCTATTCCACTACCGGCCAACCTCACCGGTATGTTGCTGTTGTTAGGTGCATTAATGTTGAAAATTGTCCGTGCCGATTGGTTACGTCGCGGTGCAGCGTGGCTGTTAGCGGAGATGTTGCTGTTTTTTGTGCCGGCGGTAGTGGCGGTGGTCAACTACCAAGATTTATTGCTGCAAGAAGGCGGTAAGATCATGGTTGTACTGATTTTAAGTACCGCGATGGTGATTGCGTCAACCGCTTGGGTGGTCGATAAGGTGTATCGTTTTGAGGTTAAAATGGCGCGCCGCCGCATTAACCACCACCACACACACCACCCTGATCTAAAACCGGAGTGCTAAGCCATGATGTCTTTACCTGCTTGGCTTCACGCCTCGTTATTAAGCGTTACCTGCTTTTTAATGACCCTTGGCTTTTATTACATGAGCAAATGGCTGTATCGCCGTCATCCTTCAATTCTGGTAATGCCATTGCTGCTCGCGCCCTTGCTGATTGTGGCAGTGGTGGTTGGGTTTAATATCCCGTATCAAGACTACATGGCGCAATCGTACTGGCTGCTGTGGCTGCTGGGCCCGGCGACTGTAGCGTTTGCGATCCCCGTGTATGATAACCGCGCGCTCATCCGCCGCCATTGGTTGTCGCTATCGATAGGCGTCACAGTGTCTGTGCTGGTCGCCATTACCAGTACCGTGGTGCTAGCGCGGGTGTTTGAACTGTCTGAGCTGCTACAACGCAGTTTGGCGATGCGTTCAATCACCACACCGTTTGCTGTCGAAGCCACCAAAGCGATTGGCGGGCAAAGCGATCTCACCGCGCTGTTTGTGGTTCTCACTGGGGTGATAGGCATGGCGATTGGTGAAAGTATTCTGACCGTGATTGCGATTCGCTCGCGCTTAGGACGCGGCGCAAGTTTGGGGGCGTCGGCACACGGAGCGGGCACCGCTAAAGCCTATCAGATCGGCCATGCCGAAGGGGTGGTGTCGAGTGTGGTGATGATGATTGCCGGCATGGTCACTGTGTTGCTTGCGCCTATATTGGGTCAGCTGCTTTGGTAGGTGATCGCTAAGGGCTTTTCTGCGCTACGTTATCTGTAACAACAGAAAAGTGGGAGAGGATGAAAGTTTCTGCTTGGCGCGCAGGTCTTTATCCTCACCAATCCTAATAACGAGGCGATCATGAAACAGCACAAATCAATGTGGCGCGCTATCGCGTTCACAGCGTTCAGTTTGCTATCGATAGCAAGTTATGCGGCGGTAAAAGACACTGCCACCACGTCACAAGGCTACCAAAAGGCGACTCTTGCCGGCGGCTGCTTTTGGTGTACGGAAGCTGATCTTGAAAAACTCGACGGCGTGATTGATGTGGTATCTGGCTACTCAGGCGGTGAGCTTGAAAATCCCACCTACAAAGAGGTTTCGTCCGGCACCAGTGGCCACATTGAGGTGATTGATGTCACCTATGATCCAAAAGTCGTGGATTACGAACAGGTGCTCGATCAGTTTTTCCGTCATATCGACCCCACCGATGACCAAGGCTCGTTCGTTGACCGTGGCCCGCAATATCGTCCCGCGATCTTTTATCGCTCTGAAACACAAAAGCAAATTGCCGCGGATTTTATGGCGGAAATTGAAGCGTTAGGCGTGTTCAAAAAGCCGCTGAAAACCGAGCTGATCCCGTTCGAGAAATTCTGGCCAGCAGAAAGCTATCATCAGGATTACTACAGAAACCACAGTGTGCGTTACAGCTACTACCGCTATGCATCAGGGCGCGACCAGTATCTGGACGAGATTTTTGGTGACGATCGCAAAGACAATCCCGTCACCTTGCGAGAAATGATTGATGCGCAAAAAGCGAAAGAGATGACAGCAACGAACACCCGATACTCGCGCCCCTCGGATGAAAAAATTCGCGCGATGTTGTCAGATATTGAATACGAAGTCACGCAAGAAGACGGTACCGAACCCGCGTTCCGCAACCCGTATTGGGACAACAAGCAAGCCGGAATTTATGTAGATATTGTTTCGGGTGAGCCGCTGTTTTCCTCTACCCATAAATACAAATCCGGGACCGGCTGGCCGAGCTTCACACAGCCCATCAATGAGCAGTATGTGGTTACCAAGCCGGATAACTCCCTGTTCTACACGCGCACCGAGGTCCGTAGCAAGGTTGCCGATTCGCACCTTGGCCATGTGTTTGAAGATGGCCCCGCCCCCACCGGCTTGCGCTATTGCATGAACTCAGCCGCGATGCGCTTTGTGCCGGTCGATAAAATGGCCGAGGCGGGTTATGAGGATTATCTTTATCTGTTTGAATAACGCAACCAGTGCGTGATTGGCTTGTAAACCTGCGGTAGAGTAAAGCTCTACCGCTTTTTTACGCGAGGCATTGGATGCACACGATATTGATCACTGGATTTGAACCGTTCGGCGGCGAGAGTGACAACCCGTCTTGGCAAGTGGCAAAAGCATTAGAAGGCTGGCAGCCTAATGAGGAGTGCATCGTTAAAGCCGTGCGGCTGCCCTGCACCTTTGACGACAGCTTATCGACGTTACACAGCGCGTTGGAATCGCTCAGTCCGGTGATGGTGATTGCTCTTGGCCAAGCCGGTGGTCGCGCTGAGATAAGCTTGGAGAAGGTAGCGATCAATTATCAGGACGCGCCTATTCCCGACAACGCTGGTAAGCAGCCACATGGCACGCCGGTGGTGTCATCTGGGCCCAATGCCTATTTCTCTACCTTGCCGCTCAACCGTTTAGTGAACGCGTTAAACGAAGCGCATCACCCTGCCAGTATTTCTTATACCGCAGGCACCTTTGTGTGTAATCACGTGTTTTATGGCTTGATGCATGCGCTGGCTCATCATACTGAGGTACGCGCCGGCTTTATCCATATTCCCTACAGCCCAGCACAAGCGTGTAAGCATAGCGCCCCGAGCATGCCAGTGGGTGATGTGGTGGCGGCGATGAAGATAGCCATTGAGTTGAGTTTATTGGATGACGATGTCACCACCGTATGTGAAGGCATGTTGCACTAACGCAAGATAGATGGCGCTCGGACGATAGCGCCTCGAAGACGGAGCACAGTTGCGATTACCGTGCTCCTAACCCAGTCGCTTAAAACAGCCATTCAGTGACGAGATCGTTGTCGGTTAGCACGCTATCGAGAAAGGCAAACAAGTGCGCATTCATCGTTGCCGTATCAAAGGCGCGAATGGAGGCAGGGTCTTGAATAAAGCGCTTGTTAGCGGCCTCGCTCTCTGGATAGGCGGCGTGCAGTAAGCCTTCAACCGCCAGCGGCGTCAATTCAAGATGGCATTGAAAGCCATACACCCGTGGTCCGTACTTCACGATCTGGCGCGGACAGCCTTCGCTGCTCGCCAGTACACGACTATTTGGTGTCAGCCCCGGCATATCATTGTGCCAATGGCCCACAATTTCTTGCGGCGCGAAGTGTGGAATGTGCTCGTCGATATGGCCATCTTCGCTTAACTGGATGGGGAAGTAGCCAATCTCGGGCTCAGGACTTTTCTGATACGGTGCGCCCAAGGCTTCACCAATCAGTTGCGCGCCGAGACAAATCCCTAATACCGCACTGCCTTGCTCGATACACTGCTTAATCAGCGCTTGCTCGCGCTGGCTATCAAAGTGCGGGCATTCAGATTGTGGCGTATCTGGACTTTGCGGCCCGCCGAGGACCACCAGCAGATCAATGCCTTCACCACTTTCTGGCAACGGCTCGCCCCGATACAAATGACTGGTGGTCACATGATAGGCACGCTCGTCACACCAATCTAAAATGGCACCTGGGCCTTCAAACGCCTCGTGAATAACAAGATGGACGCGCATTCCTCACTCCTTGGGATTTGTTTTACGCACGATTGCGGCTAAGCATACTATATTGAGCGTCGGCCTCAAGCCTTGCCAACCTCGAGTGGCGGGCGCGCCACAAACGCTTGAGTCAGCAACTGAAATAGCTGTTCGGTTGTCGGCAATTCATCTAGGTGCGCAGCTAATGGGGTATGTACCTCGGCCTCAATGCGATCGGCGTGACCACAAAGCTGATTACACAGCGATACAGGGGCAACAATATGTTGGCAATCCGCATCAATCAGCAAACACGCTTGCGCCAGCATCACCGTTTGTTTAGCATCGCCCGCGCCTAAACGCAGGATACGCTGGGCAGTTCCCACCACTTTTTTGCCAGAAATATTGAGGTTGTAGTCACCATCACAATACGAACCGGGCGTGTCGCCCACCGTCGTTGCAATGCCTAACTGATG
This sequence comes from Salinivibrio sp. ML198, assembly GCF_001996015.1. NCBI lineage: Bacteria > Pseudomonadati > Pseudomonadota > Gammaproteobacteria > Vibrionales > Vibrionaceae > Salinivibrio > Salinivibrio sp. ML198. The sequence continues at coordinate 56,309 of NZ_MUEZ01000010.1, read as the reverse complement.
GAAAAAAGACTGTAAAATGGTGCAAAAATACTGGTAAGCCGTCTGGATATGATAAGGCGTGTTAGCCGGCCACACCGTCAGATAAGACACGTTAATCACCCCTGGCAGTTGCGGCACCGGCGCCCCGCCTGTTTGGCGGTTATGTACTTGCCAACCTAACGCTGATAACGCGCGGCGTAATTCAGGGGTTTGTGGCCATTTTTGGCCCGCCGGCAGTACCAAGGTTTGCGCATCTGGCTGCCAAAGCAGTAATGCCTCGTTGAGTTCGCCCTGCTCTATCCGGCGGATCAGCACCTGCTCTTTCTCAAATGCAGACGCCACCGACAGCGAGGGATAACGCAAAATCGTTTTTTGAGTCGCCATCGTGCACTCGCTATCGTTATATTCCTATTATTCGGCTATTAACCGAACAAACGCTGCCAAATGCTTGGGTTGCGTTTGTCGTGGTACTCTTCACGCAAGGCATCGATTTGGCGCATCCCTTGTTTTGCTTGGTCGAGATCGCCTTCACTCAGTGCCGTATCAATCTTATCCAAGGTCACCGCCAATTTATCGAACCCTTCCATAAAGATATCCGCTTTTTCCGGTGGGTAGCTACCTGCTTTGGCTTTCGCGACCAAGGTTTCTAGTTTCGCAACCGGCGCTTGCATGGCTTCGATACTTTGTGCGCTCGCCGCCTCTTTAAAGGTCATTTTCATTTCTTTCATGATCGGCTTGAGCTCAGAGGCTGAGACGTTCAACGACAGCAGCACCGCCACCGCACCCGTGAGTATGACTTTCTTCATTTTTGCTCCATCTAATTGTTTTTTAGTAATAATATTGTGCCGTCATCTTACCCATTTCTCACGGTCTTGCCCAGCGAAGAAGCGTAAACCAATGTAAAGCACTTACACATTCCATATCCTGATGGTATGATAGTTGTAAATGATAATGATTTTAAGTTAGATAATATGAAACAGCCAAACTATCACCTCACTCACGTTATCGATACCCAAACCGTCACACCTAATATGCAACGCTTGACCTTACAAAGCGACGCCTTCGCGGGCTTCCCAGCGGAGTGTGAAGGCGGCTATATCAAGCTGCTGTTTGATAAAGCGGGAAGCACAGATCTGAGCGGATTAGCAGAAGGCGAGCGCCCTGTGATGCGCACTTATACCATTCGCCGCTTTATGCCTAGCCAGCAGCAAATTGAAGTGGATATGGTTCGCCATCAAATCGAGCAAGCCGACTGTGGCTTTGCCGCGCGCTGGGCACTGAATGCCCAAGTGGGTGATACCATTAACATTGCCGGCCCTGGGACGATTGCGCCGATTAATCAAGATGCGGATTGGTTCTTTATGGTTGCCGATATGACCGCGTTGCCCGCGCTATCAGCCAAGATCAAAACCTTGCCTCGCGATGCCAAAGGCTATGCGGTGGTTCAGCTCGATGCCGAGGAAGATGCCCAACCACTCGACGCTCCCGCTGGCATGGAGATTATTTGGCTAACCACACCGACATTGGCCGAAACGGTAAAAGCACAGCCTTGGTTAGCAGGGCAAGTGTCCGTGTGGTGTGCCTGTGAATTTGAAAGTATGCGCGCGCTGCGCCAATATTTCCGAAATGACCATGACGTCGAGCGTGAGTTTATCTACATCAGCAGCTATTGGAAAAATGGCGTGACCGAAGAAGGCCACAAAGTGATCAAGCGCGAAGATGCGGAGAACAATCAGTAAACCTGATCACTTTTTACCTGCAGTGAGCGTGCTTATCGCGTCTCATCCCGCATAAAAAAAGCGCCGATAGAGGCGCTTTTTTCGATCTTCAACGTTTAGTCGTCAACTTAGTTACCCTGCTTGTCGAGCAAGTCGAAGAAGAAAGCATATTCCAATGCATCTTCTTTGATGCGCTTAAAGCGCCCCGATGCGCCGCCGTGGCCGGCTTCCATGTCGGTTTTAAACACTAGCGTATGGTTGTCAGTTTTAAACTCACGTAGTTTCGCGACCCATTTCATTGGTTCAAAGTACTGCACTTGTGAGTCATGCAGGCCTGTGGTGACCAACAAGTTGGGATAATCTTGCGCGGTGACGTTGTCATATGGTGAATAGCTGAGCATGTACTCATAGTAGGTTCTGTCATTCGGGTTGCCCCACTCGTCATACTCGTTGGTGGTCAGTGGAATCGACTCATCCAACATGGTGGTGACGATATCCACGAACGGCACATGCGCGGCCACTCCTAGATACAACTCTGGTGCTTGGTTGATGATCGCTCCCATTAACAAGCCACCTGCTGAGCCGCCGACGGCAAACACCTTGTCTTTATCGCCATAGCCTTGCGCAGTCAGCGCTTTGGTCACATCAATAAAGTCGTTAAAGGTATTCTTTTTGGTAAGCTTTTTACCATCGTCATACCAAGGACGCCCTAGCATTTCAGAGCCACGAATATGGGCAATAGCAAAGACAAAACCGCGATCTAGCAGGCTTAAACGCGTGGTAGAGAACATGGGCTCCATAGTAGCGCCGTATGAACCGTAGCCGTATTGATAGAGCGGATTAGTGCCGTCTTTTTTGAAACGGTCTTTACGGTACACCAAAGACACAGGCACTTGCGCGCCATCGCGTGCGGTGATCATCACCCGCTCGGATTGGTAGTTGTCTGGGTTGAAATCGCCCAGCACTTGGTTTTGTTTGAGCATTTCACGCTCGCCCGACGCCAAGTCAAACTCGTAATACGTGCCCGGTGTGGTTAAGCTGGTGTAATACACACGCACCGCAGAATTGTCCATTTCCGCATTGCCGGTCAGGTAAGACGCATAGGCCGAGTCATTAAACGTAAGCTGATATTCCTCCCCAGTGGTAAGGTTTCGCACCGTGGTACGCGGCAAGCCATTTTCGCGCTGCTCGTAGACCAAGTGGTTATCAAATAGCGTAAAATCAACCAACTGCACCTTATCGTTTGGTGCGATTACATCTTGCCATTGGCTGCGATCGTCACGCTCACTTTGGTGTACCTTCATCAAGCGGAAGTTGACTGCTTGGTAGTTGGTATAGATGTAATACCACTCGCCACGCTTCGCTACTTCATATTCGATGCCAGTTTCTCGCGGATAAAACACTTCGGCGGTGGCATTTGGATCATTGGCATCCACGAGCGATACGCCGCTGGTTTCAGTGCTAGCGTGCCAAATAAAGATTTGCTCACCGTCTTTGCTTTTGCTCAATCCGGTGTAGTAGCTGGTATCCGTTTCTTCGTAAATTAACGCATCAGCGGATTGCGGGGTGCCTAAACGGTGGCGATACACCTGATACCCCAGCAAGGTTTGCGGATCTTTTTTGATGTAGTAGAAGGCTTGGTTGTCGTTCTGCCACACAATACTGCTCGAGGCGCCTTCAATCTTATCATCGAGATACTCACCGGTGGTGAGGTCTTTGACTTGAATGGTATAAACGCGGCGGCTAAGGGTATCTTCCCCATAGGCCAATAAGTTTTCGTTTGGGCTGACGCTCAGTTGGCCAATGCTGTAAAACTCATGCCCTTTCGCGAGCGCATTGACATCCAAAATTACCGTTTTGTCGGTGCCGGCAAAGTCTTTCGCACGCACGTAAGTGCGATATTCATTATCGCCTTCCACTTCGCTGGAATAGAAATAACTGCCTTTTTTGACCGGGACCGAGGCATCGTCTTTGACGATACGCCCCTTGATTTCATCGAATAGTTTGGCCTGCATTGGCTCAGTGTGCGCGAGCACCTGATCGGCATAGGCGTTTTCTTGATTAAGATGGGCGATCACGTCAGGATCTTGGCGTGCATCATCACGCATCCAATAGTAGTTATCCACGCGCGTGTCGCCGTGAATCGTCATTTCATGAGGGATTTTTTTCGCGACAGGCGCACTCAGTTCGCCTGGGCTGGAAGCTTTCACGTGTGACTCTCCTTGAAAACTGCACCCTGAGAGCAAAGATACCGCCAGTGCTCCGGTGAGTAAAATGTGTCGGGACATACTTTTCCTTCAGGTTTATTTAGCCATAACAGTAATTTAACAAACAAGCATCCTATTACTGACCTGAGGGTATTAAGCAAGTTCCAATAAACAATATTCTTTTTATCGTTCGCCAAACGATTGACTGACGCATCGTTTCTTAATACCAGTCCGTATTATAAGCCTAAAACAGCTAATTCTTATCTTTTAGCCATAAAAGGCTAATTATAGCAAAGTGAGGCTTTGTGTGATCACAACGCCCACTAATGTCGTGATCACTACCGACAATAACGAACCAATTAAAACGTATTCGGTTAGGCTGCGATCGGCAGAACGCGTCAGCTCACCAAAGCGGAAAATCGACTTGGCTGCCAGCACAAAACCGACAGCGGTATAGCTGCCAAGCAAGGTAAAAGTCAGGATCAGAATACGCTCTAAATAGCCAATCAACGCCCCCGCAGCCACGAGGCCATGATAATTGTGTTGATGATCAGAGGGTGAGTCCAACGTGACCGTAAAGCGCCGTAACACGTGACCAATCAATACTGATGTCGGCTTTAAGATCAATAAATAGCCTGTGCCAATTACGACGATCTGGCTAAACAGAGGCATCTCGGTCAGTCCAACCCAAGGTGGCTGCGCCACAAAACTCAGGGCAATTAGCCCTAGTACCAAAAGCTGTATGCCTTGGCTCACCGTGAAACGGGCCAGTGATGACTGCGCGACGAGTTGGCCATCAAACACTGCCACCACACACTTGGTGATCATGCCAACCACCAATACACCCAATAGCGGCGAAACGTGCTGGGTCCAAAACACCGCAGGCACCAGTAAACATAAACCGTAGAGGAGCGGTGCAACCACCCAATCCAGTATTCGTGCGCGTGGTGTCGATTTCGCCCACCAATTCGCAGGCTGTAGATAGAAGTCATAAATAAGGTGGGTCAGTAACAAGGGAACCAGCAAAGAAAGGAAGGCCATCATACTTGCGCCTCCACAGCTTGCTGAAACTCGGCCAACAATGCCTCGATAAGCCCCCAGCCCACCGCTTTAAGGGACTTACTCACGGTTGCATTCGCGACCCCAAGTGCGGCCGCTAACTCGCCATACGCGAGTGGCTGATCGCGCGTTAATAAAGGCAGCATCATTTCGCATTGACGAGACGTCGCATCGCTAAGCTGCCGGTCAAGATAACGGATCAGCAGCGCAAACTTTTCTTCAAGATCGGCATTGTCGCAGAAAAAGGCCAGCCGCTGGTTTTTCATTGCTTTTAAGCCACGACCAGATAGCACAAACGCTTGTCCCATTGACTCTGACACCGCCTCACGCAAATCCGCTTGCTCGGCAATCGCAAAGCTGATGCGACAATCAAACGGTTTTCCCAGTGCTTTGATGGCGACACGATACATCACGACATAGTGAAGCGCGCTCGCCACATCATGGATCACAGATTGAAACTCATCACCGCGTATAATGCTGTGCTGATTGGCGCAATGCGCTTGTGAAATATGGGCTTGTATGGTTTTGATTTGCGCCAGTACTCGCTCATACTCATCTCGATTTAAGGCGGTTGAATCCACCAGATCGCCACTGATCACCGCAATGGGTGCCTTGCTTTCTGTCGCCATTATTCATCCTTGTTAACCAACCCCGCCAAATTTAGCCTTTTTTGGCAAAAAATACAAATTTACCCATAAATGGCAAAAAAATAAGCGAGGCGGCATCATGCGACCTCGTCGTTATGCCGGCACGAGCATCATCGCCGACTGGGCTGCAACATCAATTCGCTGCCCACTCGAGGCCGTGATACCCGTGAGCATATCGCGCCAATCATTTTCCAGCGTCACTGAGAGTGATTGCGGCTCCAGGGATTTATTTAACACCAATATGCCTGCCTCTCCCCGTTGAATCACCAACCAGTCATCGGTCGCCTCCAAGACACGCATGGGCTCACCATGGGTCAAATTATGGAAGGCGATCATTTGCACCATCTTTGGATCGTGCCACGCGTTTAACCACCGTGGTTGGCCGTTCACTCCTTTGATGCCACTGGTATCAAGATCGGTATAAATCAGGGGCACGCCACCATCACGCCCCAAGATATACGCGTAAGCAAGCCACTCGCTCGCTTCGTCCATCACCAAATCCAAGAAAACATCATTGTTGGGAATGTCATGGGTAATGGCAAAAGTGATTGCACGCCCTTTCGATAAGGCTTGCCCGAAGCAATAAGGGTCAATCAATGATTTAAGGCTGCCCTGGTTGGAAAAAACATGGTAGAGCGTTGAGAAAAGCGGAAAATCGTAAGCGCCCAAACACGTCTGTTGTAAATAGGGAGCAAGAAACAATTCATACTCTGCTTTGCTCGCGCCACCGTCGGTGATGATTTCTCCAAAAATATGCGCATCATGGGTGATGTCATCGGTCCATACGCGCTTGAGGTGCTCTAGTGTCATGTGCTTAGCCGCATCAATCCGAAACCCTTTTACGCCAATGGCTTTTAACGCCTTAAGATAGGCGCGTTGCTGCGCTATCACATGATCACATACACGCAGTGTTGGCAATCCCGGATCGCTCGCCCCGCCGCTAATACGCCCGTTTTGTACTTGCCACCGATCTTTCCAATCTTGTATCCCAAATGCGTCGACGAAGTCATGCTCAGTAAAGAGTGGCTCGGATAAATCACCAAACAAGGTCAGTGTGCGATAGTGGTCTTCGTGCGCGTGATAGGCCGCCCTCACCGCTTGGCTGGGATAATTTAAGTCGCTGCGAACATGCGCTTCATTGGCCATATGATTGAAGACCACATCGACGTAAGTAAGCACACCAACACGGTTTAACGCTTCAACCATTACTTTAAAGTCCGTGGTGTTACCGAGTGCATTTTCAATCACACGATAGTCTTGAGGTTGATATCTCAGCCACCAGCGTTCGTCTTGCGCACTTTTCATCGGGGGAGACACGAGCACCGAGCCATACCCTAGCGCCCTGATCTCCGCGGCACGTTGGGCAACGTCCGCATACTTCCAATCAAAAGCATGTAAGATAACGTTGGCTCCTGATGATTGGGGATCTTGCAAGCCGTTCATGTCTTTCTCCTCATCGCGTTCGCGCATCGAGTGTGTTGCCGTTATGGGGCCTATTCAATAAGTCAAAATTATAAGCGCTATACGCATACCGCCCTCCTCCTTTGGCCACTTGTATGAGGATGATAAGCAAGGCGTAGTCAGTGTTTCGCGGAGGATTAAGAAACCCTCGTTGGCCTATATAACGGATGCCAAAACAGTGAGGGACGAAATAGGTTTGGCTCTTCAAGCTGGTTCGTAACCAGCTTTGCTCAAGGAATGGCGTGTAGGGGGGTACTCTTTAAATGTGTTTTTCCCTTCATGCTTGGCACAATAAAGGGCATCATCCGCTTGCGCCAACAAGCAATCAATATCGAGCACCTCGGTGGTGGTCGTCACTCCAATGCTGGCAGACAAGCTCATTTCAAGCGTTGAGCCACTGTTCTGAATAGCATTCAGCAACTCTGCAGACAACTGTTGCGCATTAGCACTGTCACAGTAAGGCAGCACGACTGCGAACTCCTCTCCCCCCAAACGTCCAACAACACCTTGGTCATCAATAACTTGTTCGAAAACGCTAGCACAATGGATCAGTACTTTATCGCCAACCGAGTGGCCGAATGAGTCGTTGATGGCTTTAAAATCATCCAAGTCAATCATCAACACACTGATTGGAAAAGCGGCGGTATCAACACGTCGTTTCGCTCTTGCCAAAAAGGCGCGGCGATTAAACAGCCCCGTTAAGCTATCTCGAGTCGCTTCGCGGTGGAGTTTCTCGTGCACGCGCTCCAGCTTATAAAGAAAGATAATCAGGGTATTGATCACGCTATAGGCGATGCCCGACAAAATCAGCCCTGCTTGTAACAGCGAGGTGCCCAGCAGTTGCGTAAATAGATCAGGATAGAGATGTGCAAATGTCGCCCTGCCTACATAGGCAACACTGAATCCACCCATCACCATGATGAGCCAATGCTTTAAACGCTGGCCCCCTGTGTTCGTACTACTCGCGATAGTTTGTGTCATCAGCCCTAACTGCAAACTGACGATCAAGCTCGCGTAAACCACACGACTCCCGATGTCATCAAGGTATGACGACATCGATACAACAGACAGAATAACAGGTAGCACCAACTGCCAACGCGGTACGTCGCGCGCAAAAATTTGCCCCAACGCCCAGTGGCTGAACGAAAATGCCACCATCACACAGGCATTGTAAAAAACGATCCCTAAATAAGGGTGAAGGTGAGGACGGGCAAACAAGAATAGGTTGCTAAAGCCATGAATAAAAAGCGAGAGTGCCCATCCGTTAATCCCTGGTTCTTTGCGGTTTTGTACTAATAGAAAACCCGCTAGCAGCCATTGGATTGCAGTCAGAGTAATGAGCAGTGTCGGTGCATCGAGTTTAAACATCAGAGATACGTTAATTAGGGCGTGCTTTAACTTTACCACTTAATCCGTGGCCGTTTACCGCCAATCAATGTGCGCGGCTTCAATTTCTGGCGGTTAATCTTTATGACAGTTTCAGCGTCCTCGCGCCGATGCTATCCATAGATCGTGAGCGATAGGATTAGTTGCGATACAAGACCTTGATAATGTGCCAGCCGAATTTGGTTTTTATCGGCCCAAGCGGGCGCAATAACTCACCACTGAATACGGCTTTATCGAAAGGGGGTGCCATGTCACCGCGACGAAATTCGCCTAAATCCCCGCCTCGCTTACCCGAGGGGCATTGCGAGTACTTCTTCGCGAGCGTTTGGAAGTTTGCACCTTTTTTAAGCTGATCAAGCAAAGAGGTTGCTTGCGACTTATCGTTCACCAGTATGTGAAGGGCTGCTGCTTTCTTGGCCATCGGGATGCCTCATGAAATTAAAGCCGCTCAGTATACCGGATTTCTTTAACTGAATAACAAGAATGGTGCGTCGACCAGCGACCAGCGCCGAAGCGCGCGAAGGGAGTCTAAGCAATGATGTCGGCGAGTATGACGATTAGCGCGAAAAATAAGCACAGATTCCTTAGAGGTGGAAGCATAAACTAGAAAAAAGCGTCTTCCCCCAGCCTTTTTAATGCCAGCTCTATTGAGTTTGCTCATGCTCAATCACGTTTGATTTCTATCCGTCGCTATTGCAACAACCCCCCTAAAACGCTGATTTGATCGCATTTTGATGCAAAAGAACACGTTATGGAGTACCGCGTTTATCGTCATAAAAAGTATCAAAAAGAGATCTAAATCACACTGCTGGCACGTTGATATTCATCTGACTTTAATATTTACACCTCTGATGGTTAAGCTGTCTGTATTATCTGCTATTTGTTTAGAAACATCGGCAGATGCTTTTACGGGTATAGGAGAGACAGGCACTTGCTGCCACCTCACTCGATGAGAAACCGATCTCAATCACACTCTCGTTAACCACGAGTGAAAGCTAATCCACATATCGGAGGGACATGATGTCCATTTACAGCCACCTTAAGCAATTGACTGCAATTTCATGCGTTGCCGCCGCGTTAGGCTTCTCAGCCATGGCCAATGCCGACACTTGGCGTTATGCCCACGAGGAGTACGAAGGTGACGTGCAAGACGTCTATGCACATAAGTTCAAAGAATATATTGAGGAGAACTCTGAGCACACACTGCAAATTTATCGTTTCGGTGAACTCGGTGAATCCGACGACATCATGGAACAAACGCAGGCAGGTATCCTTCAGTTTGTAAACCAATCACCTGGCTTTACCGGTTCGTTGATCCCAGAAGCACAAATCTTTTTTATCCCTTACCTGATGCCGACGGATATGGAAACCGTGATTGAATTCTTTCGTCAGAGTAAAGCGGTGAATGAAGACTTCCCCGAGCTGTATGAAGAGCAAGGCCTTGAGCTGCTCAAAATGTATCCTGAAGGCGAAATGGTGATGACGGCGGACGAGCCTGTGACTGAGCCTGCCGATCTTCAAGGTAAGAAAATTCGCGTCATGACTAACCCACTGCTTTCATCAACGTATGAAGCCTTTGGTGCGACGCCAACGCCATTGCCATGGGGTGAAGTATACGGCGCACTTCAAACCAATATGATTCAAGGTCAAGAAAACCCGATTTTCTGGATTGAGTCAGGCGGTTTGTACGAAGTGTCACCTAACCTGATCTTTACGCACCACGGCTGGTTTACCACCGCCTCAATGGCAAATAAAGACTTCTTTGACGGCTTGTCATCCGACGAGCAAGCGATGATCCGCGATGCCGCTGACTATGCGTTTAACGAAACGGTTGAACACATCCGCGGCTTGGCTGAAAAATCGCTCGAGAAAATCAAATCATCGAGTGATGAAGTCACTGTGACACGCCTGACTGATGAGCAAATTGAGAAGTTTAAAGCACGTGCGCCACAGGTAGAGGAAACCTTCTACGAAATGACCGGTGAAAGCGGTAAAGCACTTCTTAACCAGTTTAAGAAAGACTTGGACGCTGTTACTAACTAGTCGCTAATCACTCAGGCACCGTGTCATGCGGTGCCTGTTTACCCGAGGAATACGTAATGACCGATTCCGACTCTCTCACGTACCACTCCGAGCTTCCCGGCCTCCTTGGCAAACTGGATACCCTGATTTGTAAAATCGAGTCCTTTATGTTGGCCGCAGGTGTGCTTCTAATGGCCCTTAATACCTGTGTCAATGTCATTGCTCGCTTTGGCTTTGGGCAGGGCTTGTTTTTTTCTGGCGAAATCAATCGCATTTTAATTGTTTTAATCACCTTTGCAGGGATTGGCTACGCGGCGCGTCATGGTCGCCACATCCGTATGTCTGCCCTGTATGACACCCTGCCTTTCAAAGGTAGAAAAATTTTAATGACAAGCATTGCGCTGATCACAGGCCTTATCATGCTGGTGTTGGCGTATTTTTCTTATCAATATATTGTCTCCGTTTATGACCGCGGTCGTATCTTGCCAGCACTTGGCTTCGAGATTTGGTGGATTTATATCTGGGTACCACTCGGCTTTATCGTCACCGGCATTCAGTACTGGTTGACTGTCTATAAAAATCTCACCTCGCCCGATGTTTACCTCTCCGCTGGCGTCCTCGATGGTTACGCTGAGACAGAAAGTGAAGTTTAAATAGGCACCTACCACTATGGCCATGACGTTAATGCTCATCATGATTGTCTTGCTCGTGCTTGGCTTTCCAATGATGGTCCCTTTGATTGCTGCCGCGCTAACCGGTTTTTACATGATGTTTGGCGGCGTTGATCAAATGGATACTTTTATTCAGCAAGTGCTGGGAGGGATCCGTCCTGCCTCACTGATTGCTGTTCCTATGTTTATTCTCGCCGCCGATATTATGACGCGGGGGCAATCTGCTAACCGCTTGATTGATATGGTCATGACCTTTATTGGTCATATCCGCGGTGGGTTGGCGATCAGTACCGCCACCTCTTGTACTCTGTTTGGTGCCGTGTCTGGCTCAACGCAGGCAACCGTCGTTGCGGTTGGCTCGGCATTGCGTCCAAAGCTGCTTCGCGCAGGCTACAGCGACTCTTTTTCGCTCGCGTTGATCATCAACTCCAGTGATATCGCCTTTTTGATCCCACCCAGCATCGGGATGATCATTTACGGGGTGATCTCAGAAACCTCCATTGCCGAGCTATTTATTGCCGGGATTGGTCCTGGGTTAATGATTCTGACCTTTTTCTCGCTCTACTGCTTGTATTACGCCACTGTCCACAAAGTGCCGACAGAGCCTAAAGCGAGCTGGAGTGAACGGATTACCGCTACACGAAAAGCGTTATGGCCACTGATGTTCCCACTGATTATCGTGGGCGGGATTTATGGCGGCGTCTTTAGTCCCACAGAAGCGGCCGCGGTGTGTGTGCTTTATGCGATGATCTTGGAATTTGGTGTCTTTCGTTCACTAAGCAGCAAAGATGTGTTCACGATCGCGCGTTCAACCGGCTTAATTACCGCTGTGGTCTTTATTCTTGTCGGTGTCGGGAATGGCTTCTCTTGGATCATTTCTTTTGCGCAAATTCCGCAAACCATTCTCGAGGCAGTGGGGATAAGTGAAATGGGCCCGATGGGCGTATTGGCCTCCATTTCAATTGCCTTTTTTGTCGCCTGTATGTTCGTTGACCCGATTGTGGTTATCTTGGTGCTCACGCCTATATTTGCACCTGCGATAGAAGCCACTAGTCTTGATCCTGTACACGTCGGGATTGTGATCACCTTGCAAGTGGCGATCGGCTCAGCAACGCCTCCGTTTGGCTGTGATATTTTCACCGCTATTGCGATTTTCAAAAAACCCTATTGGGAAGTTATCCGTGGAACGGGGCCATTTATTGCAATGCTGCTTCTGTCAGCGGCGTTACTGGTGATGTTCCCTCAGATTGCGTTATTCCTGCGTGATATTGCGTTTGGGTAACTAAACAACAGGAGTGATTGGATGTTTAAACGAATACTGGTTGCCGTCGATGGCTCATATTCTGCGTTAAATGCGTTAGATAAAGCGATTGAGTTGCAACAACTCACCCATGCTGAGCTCTACTTATTGTGTGTGTTTAAACATCACAGTTTGTTTGAGGCATCACTATCGATGGTTCGCCCCGATCGGTTGCAGATCCCAGACCAGACCCTGAGCGAATACGCCCGCAACATTGTTGAGCAAGCCAAACAACATGCAGTCGAAAACGGTGGCGAGAGTGTGCGCGGATTTGTCAAAGGCGGGCGCCCTTCCAAAACCATCATCAAGTTTGCGAAAAGCAAAGAGGTGGATTTGATTGTGATGGGCGCGCATGGCACCCACTCAGACAAAGACGGTATGTTTCTCGGCAGTGTCTCCCATCGTGTGGCAGGGCGGGCACATTGTCCCACTATGGTGGTTTAATCACCCGTGATGGCGTTTTCCGCGTTGTAACGCACTCTCATCACAACAAGAAAAAGGCCAGTATCGAAAGATGCTGGCCTTTTTTATCACTGTTTGCAGCGCTTTTATTGTAGGTGGAAATAATGACTATTTAGTACCAGATGAACACCGATAGAGGCAAGGTAACCGAGCATGATCACCGGTGCCCATTTTAGGTGGCCAAAAAAGGTGTATTTGCCGTGAGCTTGTCCCATCAAGGCCACCCCGGCCGCTGAGCCTAACGACAACAAGCTCCCACCAACACCCGCCGTTAACGTCACCAATAGCCAGTTACCGTGGGACATCTCAGGGCTCATGGTTAATACCGCAAACATGACCGGAATGTTATCCACCACCGCAGATAAAATCCCAACCAGTGTATTCGCCCAAATAGGATTCCACTCGAGATACATAACATTCGAGACGAGCGATAAATAACCAATCAAGCTAAGGCCGCCAACACACATCACGACCCCATAGAAGAAAAGCAAGGTGTCCCACTCGGCATGGGAAATGCGGCGGAAGACATCAAAAGGCACCACTGACCCCAGTCGACGTAATGCCGCTTCGTCATTCTTCGCCTCAGCGATAGCACGTTTACGCGCTAACGAGCGCGGCAGTGTGCGGCGCAGATAAAAACCAAAGAACTGCAGGTAAGCCAAACCCATCATCATCCCCATCACCGGCGGGAAATGGATAAAGCCATGGAAAGCAACCGCCGTGGCGATAGTGAGCAAGAACAAGACCATGATGCGGCGAGCGCCGCGTTTGAGCTCGACATGCTCTTGCATCACATCCGGTTGTGTACGTGGGATAAATAGCGACATGATAAAGGCGGGGATCATGTAATTGACCACAGACGGAATAAACAAGGCCCCAAATTCGGCAAAGGTCACTTTACCCGCCTGCCACACCATCAAGGTGGTGATGTCGCCAAAGGGACTAAATGCACCGCCGGCGTTTGCCGCCACAACAATGTTGATACAAGCCAGATTAATAAACCGAGGGTTATCACCGCCAATTTTTAGCACAATGGTACACATTAACAGCGCAGTGGTAAGGTTATCCGCCACTGGCGAGATAAAGAAAGATAGGATCCCAGTAATCCAAAACAGGCTTCTCAAATCGTAGCCTTTACTCAAAATCCACGCTTTCAAGCCATCGAATAAACGCCGTTCTTCCATCGCCGAGATATAGGTCATGGCCACCAACAAGAACAGCAATAGCTCGGCGTACTCCAACAGATTGTGCTCCAGCGCGGCATGCGCCGGTGCCATATTGCCCCATTGAGAGTAAGCAAAACCAATGAGCAGCCAAATCAAGCCAGCCGCCAGCAAAACAGGCTTCGATTTTCGCAAGTGAAGCTTTTCTTCTAGCATCACTAAGCTGTAAGCAACCGCAAAGATTGCCAAAGACGCATAGCCCACCCAAGACTGAGTTAAATCCAGTCCTTCTCCTGTCGTAGCGGCAAAAGCCGTTGGCGATACCATTGCCAACGCCGCAACCAAACGCTTCATCCTTGAGCCTCCAAATTTTGTTTCCTTACTTCTGATATGACAATTACGTCGTGTTAATCAGCCTGTTTCCGACTGTTTATTGACCGACCACCCGCCATAGAGACAAATCGCGTCGCCTCGGCGTGGTGACACATTTCTCACCATTAAAAGACAGTTTAAAAAGCGTGCTCTGTGGCAATCGTGCAATGTATCAATTGTTTATTTTGCACGGATAGGTCACCGCAGAACAAAAGCGAACATAATATTAACAAATATGGCGTTAACGTCTATTACTAAGCACGTTTCAACCGTAAAAAAGAGGTGACATGGGTTACTGTCAAGATTAATAATATCAACTTACTAGTTGGTAATCGCTGTCATAGTCAGCAAAAATCGACTAGATTTAAATAAAAAGTGAATGATTTTAGTCATCCTCATTGAAAAAACCAAAAAATAACACTTACACAACATCGCAAACGCATCATTGCTATCTTGCTGGGATGCATAGTTCGAAGAAGGGAGTCACTATGAAAGCACCTAAACTCGCGGCCATCGTCTGCGCGGCTGCGCTGTCAGTGGGAACGACCACCTCCGCCCTGGCTGAAACGGCGCGTGTCGCCGTCTCTCAGATTGTGGAGCACCCGGCACTTGACGCCGCCCGCAATGGTCTATTGGATGGGCTAATTGCCAAGGGTTATACCCAGGGCGAGAATCTCGATTTTAAATATCAAACTGCACAAGGTAACCCCGCTATTGCGGTACAAATCGCTCGCCAGTATGTCGGCGAACAACCGGATGTACTTGTCGGGATTGCGACGCCCTCTGCACAAGCACTCGCGGCCGCTACCCGTGATGTGCCAGTGATTTTCACCGCCGTAACCGACCCTGTCGGCGCTAAGCTGGTCAAAAACATGGATGCCCCGAGCGGCAATGTGACAGGCCTGTCTGATCTTTCCCCTGTGGCCCAACACGTCGCACTGGCCAAAGAACTTTTACCCAACCTTTCCTCTATTGGCGTGGTGTACAACCCGGGCGAAGCAAACGCAGTAACCTTAGTCGAACTTCTCAAAGAAGCGGCGCAACAGCATGGGATTAAAGTGGTCGAAGGGACAGCACTAAAAAGTGCCGACGTCCAGTCTGCCGCACAAGTCGTTGCGACACAGTCTGATGTGATTTATGCCCCAACAGACAATACAGTCGCCAGTGCCATTGACGGCTTAGTGGCAGCGGCCAATTCAGCCGGCAAACCCGTCATCGGCGGCTCCACCTCTTATACCCCTAATGGTGCCGTGGTGGCATTAGGCTTTGATTACTACTCGGTTGGCGTACAAACCGCAGATTATGTTGCCGCAGTGCTGGAAGGCAAACCGATTTCATCATTGCCAGCTAAAGTGGCGGAAGGGTCAGACCTTGCTGTCAATCGCGCAGCGGCTAAGAAACTCGGCCTCGAGGTGCCTGCGTCTATCTTAGATCGCGCCTCACGCATCGTAGACTAGTTTGTATCAGTCTTGGAGTAGTAAATGACTGCAATTGCGTTCTTCGGCACCTTAGAGGTTGGGCTGATCTATGGCTTGGTCGCTCTCGGGGTCTATCTGACATTCCGTGTTTTGGATTTTCCTGATCTGACCGTTGACGGCAGCTTCCCAATGGGTGCTGCCGTCGCAGCAACCATGATCGTCGCTGGCTATAACCCATGGCTAGCGACGGCAGTGGCTATTTTGGCCGGGGGGATCACTGGGCTCGTCACCGCTTTTTTGACCGTAAAATGCGGCATCCTCAATTTACTCTCGAGTATTTTGACCATGATTGCCGCTTTCTCTATCAACATCCGTATCATGGGGCGCCCCAATATCGCTTTGCTCGGGGAAGAAACCATCCTCACCCCGTTCGAATCACTCGGGATTGCCCCAGCCTATCTTCGCCCCTTAGTGGTGGGCGTATTAGTGATTATTAGTGGCCTCCTCGTCATCCGCTTATTGGCCAGTGACTTCGGTCTTGGGCTACGTGCCACCGGGGTCAACGCACGGATGGTGAAAGCCCAAGGTGGGAGTACCGCGATGTATACCTACTTTGGTCTTGCGCTATCCAACGCCTTTGTCGGCTTTGCGGGGGCACTATTTGCGCAAACCAATAGCTTTGCGGATGTAACCTCTGGCGTCGGCACCATTGTGGTGGGGCTCGCCGCGGTGATATTGGGACAAACGCTCATCCCTGGGCGTAAAGTCTGGGTAGCCGTTATCGCGGTGATTTTAGGCTCTATCCTCTATCGTCTCGCCGTCGCATTCGCGCTGTCGAGTGGCATGTTTGGCTTGCAAGCCTCTGATCTCAACTTGGTGACCGCGGTACTGGTTGCCGTTGCGCTCATTGCGCCTAAAATGCGCCAGCAATATCAAAAGTCAAAACGTGCGAAACAGGCGGAGGTGTCAGGATGATCTCGCTTAACAACATTCAAGTCACCTTTAATCCTGGGACCGTGCTGGAGAACCGCGCGTTACGAGGCGTTAATCTCACGATTCCTGAAAAAGAGTTCGTCACCATCATTGGCTCCAATGGCGCGGGGAAGTCGACCTTGTTGGGTGCAGTGACAGGTGAAACCCCGATGATTGGTGGTCAGGTCATGATTGACGACATCGATGTGACGAAAAAAGCCGTTCACCAACGAGCCACCCTCGCCGCTCGGGTGTTTCAAGATCCACTCGCGGGTACGTGTGCCTCGTTAACCATTGAGGAAAACTTAGCCCTAGCCTATCGGCGTGGAAAAGGCCGGGGCTGGACACGTGCGCTTGGCAGTAAACGGCGTCAATTATTCCAAGAGCGCATTGCGATTTTGGGGTTAGGGTTAGAAGATAGGCTCGGTGACAGCATCGGCCTGCTTTCAGGAGGCCAACGCCAGGCGGTAAGTTTGGTCATGGCAACACTGTCAGACAGTAAGCTCTTACTGCTTGATGAACACACCGCAGCGCTGGATCCACGTATGGCCGCATTCGTGATTGATTTGACCAAAACCATCGTCAATGAGTTTAACCTCACGGCGATGATGGTCACTCACTCAATGAAAGATGCCTTGGCCTGTGGCGATCGCACCGTGATGTTACACCAAGGCAATATTGTTCTCGATGTGCACGGTGATGAACGCAAAAATATGGATGTCCCGCATCTGCTGGAAATGTTCAATAAAGTCCGTGGCGAAACCCTTGCCGACGACAGTTTGCTGCTCAGCTGACTCAGCCTTTCACATCAAGGAAAACAGACGGCGCTTATTTTCGAATAAGCGCCCAATTTTCTATTCTTATTGCCAGATTTTTCGTGATAGCCAGTATTCCATGCTAGGGTAGCGGTATCTTAGTAAGGGACTGACTATGAACATCCAAAGCGTTCTGCTCGCTTTATTGGTCGTACTGATCTGGGGCGTCAACTTTTCCGTCATTAAAGTTGGGCTGGAAACCTTGCCACCCATTTTGTTCTCAGGGTTACGGTTTTTTATCGTCGCCTTGCCGGCGGTATTTTTTATTCCGCGTCCTAAGGTAAAACTGTGGCAACTATTCGCCGTGGGACTGAGCCTAGGCGTCATTAAATTTAGTTTGCTGTTTATTGCCATGCAAGACGATGCATCAGCCGGCATCGCTTCCCTACTTTTACAGTCACAGGTCATTTTTACTATCGGGCTAAGCGCTCTGGTGCTTAAAGAGCATGTTACCGTGCCGCAACGCATCGGACTTATCGTGGCTTTTTCCGGGTTTGGGCTATTTTTTGTTGCCTCTACGGGAAGCGCGACACTCACGGGCGTGGCGATGATTGTTGCCGCTGGCTTTTTCTGGGCAGTCGCCAACATGGTGATGAAACAAATGCCAGGCGTTAACCTGATGCATTTTATGGTTTGGGTGAGCTTAATCCCACCGCTACCACTGTTTGCCCTCTCGTATTGGTTTGAGACCCACCAGCCTATTGCCTTGTTGCAAGCCACACCGTTATCAGGTTGGGTCTCTGTTGCCTACGTGGGTTACTTGTCGACGTTAGTTGCATTCGCTATCTGGGGGTGGTTGCTCAACCAGCACACCTCAGCCTCGGTCACCCCGTTTGCGCTATTGATCCCAATTGTCGGTATGGCGGCAGCGTCAATCGGGTTGGGAGAAACCTTATCGATGATTGAGTGGGTTGGCGCGGCCTTGATTGTCTCTGGCTTGAGCCTGTCTGTGTTGGGTCGGCGCATTGGTCGCTGGTTGGGACTAAAAGCGCGTGCCAGACCTACTTCTGCGCTGTAAATGATTTGCCCGGCCACCACTGACTCAGCAGCCTGCCACCGAGTGACGGCTGATACCGCCAACAGTGATCAAACATGGCCATTAGGCTGGGGTTGCCATATTTGGACAAGCTAACGGCATGAAAGCGATTGTGGTTGGCTTTCAGTGCCTCAACCTTGTTGATCATCGCATCCGATTGCTTAGGCGCGATAAAGTCTGACACGACCACCAGATCGGCGTTTTGATAGCGATCGCTTTCCATCAGGTTGAGCGCTTTATCAATGACTGGCGTCATATCTGTGCCGCCATGAAAACGGTAGGAGAGAAAGCTCATCGCCTCTTGCAAACCGCGCTCACCGGTTAACTCGTAGCTAATATGGTCCGTGGAAAAGAGCATCACGTAACAGTCTCGGTGCTCAGTGGCGGCAATCCGCATCAACACATACGCGAGGGCTTTAGCACACTGCTCTGGAAAACCGCTCATGGAGCCAGAGGCATCCACCGCAATGATAAACGGCCCTTTCTTTTTTTCAGGCATAGATTGACTAGGCGCGTGCGTCTCCACTTTTTTACGACGGTAGGCCTTACCAGAAAACTGATAATTGAGGAGCTGTTTGTCTACCAGTTGCTTGTAAAACACCACTTCAAGCGCCGGATCCGCGAGCAACACGGCTTCATTGGGCAACAAGCGATCAACCCGATCACTTTGGCAAATCCCCGTGATATCGTCCGGCACATCCACCTGACGCTCTGGTTTGGTTTTCAGTGTTTCAGTGGGCTGTTGGCTTGGCCCAGAAAGATTCACCTGATTGGCCATGCGCCCGAGTTGTTCCGCGATTGCCTGAAGCTCTGGATTTTTCTCTAGAAAAGCAATAAACCGTTTAAGCAAGGTGACGTCTTGCTGAGAAAGAGAGCTCGCCGCCATATCCCACAGCCGCCCCACTTTGCTGATATCGCCCGACTGGTCAACACCATCCATTTGCTGATAGGTTGAAATCCGGCGGTACAAATCTTCCAAGAGCTTTTGTTTTTGCGCCTCAACACTGTCGGACTGATTTTTTTGTATTTCGGCTTTTAAATGCGCGTGCCATTTATTGCAAAAGTACGACTGAAACATGGGATCGGCGTGCTGAGCTTGATGGGCGGCGAGCTTTTCCGCCTGCGGATAGAACGAAGAAACCGATTTTAATTGGCTCAGTAAAGTATCAATCTCTTTTTCAAACGCGCGCGCGGTTTTTTCGGTGGCCTGCTCGTAGTATTGAATTTCTTGCTTCAAGGAAGCTGACAGCCCTTGCTGCACCAGCTTGCGTTTCGTTTGCCCTCGCCAGCGCTGAAGCTGTTTTTTTACGGCTCGCTTAATCGCTGGGCTTCGTTCCGTCAACACGAGTAACTGGGGGTGAGACATCAACTCTGTCATCGCCGCATCCAGTAACCCAGACTCCGCGAGCATCAACCCCATGTTCAAGCTCTCAGCACTCAGCATGGCTTGCTCCTGAGAAGAACTCACCTAAGCGCGCTAAACGATTAACTTGACGCTCTAGGTTATCAATCTGCGTTTTTACCTCATGTTCCACATCCACCAAACTCGCTGATGCGATTTCCAGCAGATCCGGTTGCGCAAATAAATGCGGTAATCCGGCATTGAGTTGACTGCGCGCGCGACGAATTAAAAACTGCGCGTGCTGCAATTGTTCAAGCGCATGATCGGTTTGTTGCTTCCAATCTGCTAGCTGCGATTCGCTCGGATCGTTAACCCCCACCAAAGCCATAGGTACAGGTCGATTAGCGATATCTTTAATGACCAAGGCGTGCTGCGCATCCCACTCTAACGTGAGCCGGCACAGATGATTGTTTTTATTCACATAGCCATACAAGTCTGTGCTGCCTGTTTTCAACTTTTTCTCAATGTCGGCCGCATCGAGATACACCCAGCGACTGTCACCTTTTTCTTGCTCTGAAACCGATGGGTTGGCCCGAAGTAGGACAAAACGAACCAAATCTCGACTTTGGTTGACCGTGAAGCGAGGCGACTGACTCACGTCAATCATTGCTTTGCGCGTGAGTCCAGCGGTGGCCGTATCTTGTCGATAGGTCAGCGCCTCAGCCGTATCTTGTTCAATCTCTTCTAATGCCACTTTGACGTCATCGATCAAGGCGAGTACTTCTTGTTGATCGAACAGCACTTCTTTGGCAAATGCCTGCATTACCGTTTGCACCACATCGCGCGATTCTGGGCTATGCCATAGGCAGTCTTCCAGTAACAATAAGTCCAGTGGCGCGACTTCGTCACGACCATTGAAAAAAGCGGCCGCTTTTAGCAAACGCACTGCCTTTTTCCACCGGCGATCCGACACGTAAAGCTCACTTGGGTCGAATTGTGATTGCTCACTGCCGGCATTTTCTACCCGTTGTTTTAGGGTGTAGAGTTTTTCGAATATCGCATCAGGCAGATCCAGTGTGGGAATAATGGTCTGCCAATGCTGATATTCTTGATGGCTAATTTTCAACTTATCGGCCACCGTTGCCTCATCCTGGCTGGGCTCGGTAAGCATCAGTTTGAAGTTTTTCTTCTCTTGGATCCGATTGACGAACACTCGTAGCAACATGCGATCGTACAAGGCATCGAGCCCACTGTCCGGCTCGGGTAATTCGTTGGACGCTGTCACCAATAAACGCATAGGAACAGGATAAACATGCTCGCCATTTTTAAAGGTGCGTTCGTTGACCACGGTCAGCAAGGTATTGAGGATAGCCGGCCCTGCTTTCCATATTTCGTCCAAGAAGACAACGTCGGCGTTAGGCAAATAGCCATCGGTCAAGCGTACATATTTGCCCTCATCTTTCAGCGCCTGAATCGAGAGCGGGCCAAATACTTCTTCCGGCGTGGAAAACCGGGTCATCAAATACTCAAAAAACTGGCTGTTATCAAACGCCTCGATCAATCGTTTAGCGATATAACTTTTCGCAATCCCGGGTGGGCCAAGTAAGAAGATACTTTCACCGGCAAGCGCGGCCAACAGACACATCTTGATGGTATGTTCGCGCTCGTACACCCCACTGGAAAGCGCATTGATGAGGCTGGCTATACGCTCAGGTAGCAAAGCACGTTGACTGACGGTGGCAAGATTTTGAGACAAGTGATACTCCGATTTTTATCGCTATACAGGGTATTTTTGTGCTTGATAACCACGAAGCGCTTGTTGATTAATCATGGCAAGCCAAGCGCTATTTGCCATTAACCAGCTGACCAACTGCACAAAAAACACGCTATTATGTAAACCAATATTAATTAATGTATCGATATATCATTAGCGCACTTGTCAGATAGTGACATAGATCACTCTCAAGTCAATCTTGCGACACCCCCTCTTGTCATTGCTTGATAATTAACCTGCTTTCACTACGGGCCAGTGTGAGTGGCCACCCCACTCAGTCCATGACCCATCGTAAACCGCCACAGGGTAGGCGAAGTAGTGCTCAGCCACAGCGGCCAAAATGCACGCGGTAACCCCCGAGCCACAACTTACTACGTTAACCCGCGTATCACTTAAGTGGGGTAACACGGTCGATCGCGCTTCACGCTCACTGATCACAAAGCCTCGTGGGTCGGTCAACGTGGCAAAGGGAAGATTCGTGGCGCCAGGCATATGACCACTACGAATCCCCTCTCTCGGTTCAGGGGCGTCGCCATAAAAGCGTGTTTCAGGACGAACATCAATCACATTCATCACGGCGAGTTTGTCTGCCAAGGTGGCACCATCCATGTAGCGGTACGGTTTAAACTGCGTCTGATAGGTCGCTTCGACACGTGGCTGCGGCGGGGTATTATCAATCAGCCCTTCTGAGGCCATCCATGCAGGTAACCCACCATCCAGGATAAACACATTTTGATGCCCCATCACTTTACACATCCACCAAGCACGCGCCGCTGAAAACAATCCTTGGGTGTCATACACTACTAAGGTATCTTGCGACGCAATGCCTAATGCGCCCATATGCTGGGCGAAGCACTCTTCATCAGGCAACATATGGGGTAGGCTAGACGTGGGGTCTTTGATACGACTGTCGAAGTCAAAAAAAACGGCCCCCGGAATCCGACGTTGTTGCCACTCTTGAACGCTATCCCTCGACACATCAGGCATAAACCAACTGGCGTCGACAGGGATCACGGTATCGAGGCGCTGAGCCAGCCATTCGGCGGTTACAAACACTGACATTTTGACGGTTCCTTTTCATCGTTGATTGACGGCTTACCACTCTTTCACAAGATATTGACCTTTCTCATCTGGTGTCAGCCTGCGTTTTTACTCATACTGAGAGCCTCGCATTGAAGATGCAACTAAATGAGGATGTGAATGACACCGTCTCGCGTGATCAGTGGCACTATTTTACTGTTTCCCACTTTGCTACTCGCGCCTAGCACGGCCTTGGCGGCTGGCTTTGGGTTAACGATTGAAAACGACAGCCCATTAGGGGTCGACAACCAATACACCAGTGGTGTTTATGCGCATTGGCATGCGGATTGGTCAGATGATCTCACTCGTGCGTCTGTCACGCCTATTCGTTGGTTTGCCGAGCAACTTCCGCTCAACGAGTCGGCAAGGCAAGGCTGGAGTGTGGATATTGGGCAAATGATGTGGACGCCCAATGATATTACCTATACCACACCTCAACCCGAGGAACGCCCTTATGCAGGGTTGATATTTATCGAGCCCGGTATCTACCAGCAGACGCCAGAACGGGTCGATAAGTGGTCATTGATGCTTGGTATGGTTGGTCCCGCGTCACAAACGGAAGAAGGGCAGTCTTATGTGCATGATGTCATTGACTCTCCCGATCCTAAAGGCTGGGACTATCAAGTGGAAAATACCCCAGTGGCACAGCTTGCCTATGAGCGGCACCAGCTTTTACACCGTAGCGAGCATCAAGAATGGGGAGTGACTGGACGTGCGGATATTGGCAACTTCCGTAGTGAGCTGTCAGCAGGCCTTAGCTACCGAGTGGGGCTGGATCTCGCCAACACGTATGGAGGAATCAGTTATGAGCCCGGCCGGCACCTCGATAGCCGCTTATTTGAGGCCAGTGAACAAGGTGCCTTCTTGTATACGGCTATCCAAGGTCGCTACCGTGCCAATGACATCACCATCAATGGCGATAAGCCGCCAGAAAATGCAGACATCGATATGACGCATTGGCAAGCCAGTGCCGCAGCTGGGGTAGCGTTTTATCAACCTCGCTGGGGCACGGATATCAGTGTCGTACTGCATACCAAAGATTATGAACAAGCGATCGATAACACCTACAGTTACGTGTCTTGGACCGTGCACTATCGCTATTAGCGATAGTGTCATTCCCTTTTCCATTATCTTGAGGGAGCCGCCGCCGTTTTCGCACTGCGCGGTAGCGCCAATTTATCGGAGAATTTCATCCACAACAAAGACGCGAGAATCATCGCAATACCCAACCATTGCAGCGGTTGTAGCGTCTCATCAATCCAAAGTACCCCCAGGGTCACGGCCGTAAGCGGATTGAGGAACATGATGATCGACTGACGATTGGGCCCCAGCACGGTAATTGAGCGAATGTAAGCCCAATAGCCAACGGCGGTATTCAGTACGATTATCCACGCTAGACCTGGTAAAGCGTCAAGTGTTGGCGCTTGCGGCGGCCCAGCCAAGCCCCATGCAAACGGCACGAGCATCACACCACCAAGAACCAACTGCCATGCGGTCAAACCAAAAATATCTTTCGCTTCCCATCGCTTCATCCACAATGTTGACTGCGCGACAAAGAAGGTTGCTAATAGCATTGCGCCCGCTCCCACCCAATCGATGTCTGTGGATGGATTCAGCAACAATCCCACTCCCAATAGCCCGAGTAGTGCCAAGCTAAGCAGCTTAGGCTCTGGCCGTTTTCCTTCGGTTAACCACTGCAACAGCATCAGAACGAGCGGTAAGGTGGCTCCTAACGTCCCCGCCACCGCGCCCGGTAGTCGATATGCCGCGATAAATAGCAGTAAAAAGAAAGCAGCAATATTGAAAAAGCTCACTGCGAGCATTCTCGGCAAACTCAAGGGTAAACCACGGCGACTGATCAACAGCATTAAGATCCCTGCAGGCAGCGCCCGCCAGACCGCCATCCAGTAAGGGGAAAGATCCCCCAAGTACAATGCAACCGCCGAATAAGTACTTCCCCAAAAAATGGGGGCGAGAATCGCGATGAAATAATGCATAACCTGTCTCCATTTATCTTTATGTGAAGATAGATTAGCCGACACATTGATCAACATCAAGTATCTTTATTGAAAGATAAATAGTTGAGGGCGAACTTCGCCAGCGCAATGAAGTGGAGCTGCTATGCTTATTTATTGGTAAAACAGGGGGATACTAGAATGATTAATACCGAAAATGCCGTCGTTTTGTTGATTGATATACAAGGTAAGCTGGCGCAAAAAGTGGTGGGTAGCGAGGAATTACACCAAAAAGTGGCCCAATTAGTGCGCGGTTGCGAACACTTCGATGTGCCTGTCGTTTGGGTAGAACAACTGCCTGAAAAGCTTGGTGCAACAACGTCGGCGCTCGCCGACCTGATGCCAAACAACACGCCCATTGCCAAACACACCTTTAGTGCCTTTGCCGAGCCTCGTGTAGCGCAGACATTGCGTTCACTGAACCGTAAACAGGTAATTCTTTGCGGCATTGAAACACATATTTGTGTGTATCAAACCGCCTGTGATCTGCTTCGCCATCACTACCATGTGCATCTTGTCACGGACGGGATGTCATCCTGTCACCCTGCACACCATCAAAGTGGCATCGCAATGATGCAGCAGCATGGTGCTTGGATCACCGTGGTCGAAGCCTTGTTGTTTGAGTGGCAACAACACGCAGGGGGGCCGGACTTTAAAGCGTTTTTGTCACTCATCAAGTAAGCACTCAGTAGATCTCTAATGATTGATATCACGTAGTGGTGGTCACAATGAGCAAATTTCGGATTTGCAAAACGGTAAAGTGAGACTTATGCCTCATTTTGCCTCCTAACAATTTAATTAGTGGTCTAATATTATTTGGGACGCATGTTTGAAAAGGAAAGGAAGCATATGTACAAACGACTACTCTCAGCCGCTATCCTGTCGCTATCGGCATTACCGGCCAGCGCAGACGACCACCACTGTGGCAAAGTCACTATCGCCGATATGAATTGGAACTCTGCTAGCCTGATTGCCAACATCGATCAGTTTATTTTAGAGCATGGCTACGGCTGCGATGCCGAGCTTGTCCCTGGTGATACCATGCCAACGGGCACCTCGATGATTGAAAAAGGTGAACCCGACATTGCCCCTGAGTTTTGGAGTAACTCGATGCGTGAAGGCCTGCAGCGCGGTATCGACGAGGGTCGAGTTCGCTACGCCGGTAGTGCATTTGTTGAAGGCGGCGAAGAAGGATTTTGGGTTCCACGCTACATGGTCGAAAAACATCCTGAATTGAAGACCATTTCAGGGATCAAAGCGAACGCTGATTTGTTTCCCCATCCAGAAGATGCCTCCAAATCCGCTTTTTATGGCTGCCCCGCGGGCTGGAACTGCCAAATTACCTCAGAAAACCAGTTTGAAGCTTTAGAGTTGGCTGACAGCGGCTTCGAAATTGTCGATCCGGGCTCTGGTGCAGGCCTTGCAGGTTCAATCGCCAAAGCCTACGAACGAGAAGAAGCGTGGTTTGGCTATTATTGGGCACCCACTGCTGTGTTGGGCAAATATGACATGGTAAAAGTGGACTTTGAGACAGGAACAGACGTACAGCACTACAAGGACTGTATTACCTCGAACGATTGTATGAACCCGCAAGCAACCATGTATCCGGCGGCTGACGTTGATACCGTGGTAACAGAACGCTTTGCCACTCGCGCCCCCGAAGCGCTGACTTACTTGAAAGAGCGTGGTTTCACCAACGATCAAATGAATGGCTTACTCGCCTGGATGGAAGAAAACCAGGCCGATGGGGAATACGCGATGACCAACTTCCTCATCAATCATGAAGATATTTGGACCCAGTGGGTACCCAGTGACGTCGCTGAAAAAGTAAAAGACGCCCTGTAACGTTGAAACAGCCAGCGCAGAGCTGCCGCTGCGCTGGCTCTCCTTAAGCAGTATAGGAACAATAACAATGGCTGATTCATGGCTAACGGAAGTGCCAGAAATGAGCAGGCGTGATCTGCTCGCTATTCGACAAACACTCGACGGCGCGTATCGCGACTTCTCCCGCGAATATGGTGAAGGTATTGAAGCCTTCTTTGACCCCCTCCTCCACTTTCTCGTTTGGTTCGAAGACTTACTCCTCGCCACACCTTGGTGGCTGGTGATTGCCGTACTTGCCGGTATTGCATACCTCGCCAGTCGCTCTTGGAAGCTCCCCACGGCTGTGGTTGTTTCCTTCACCCTGATTGCCTATTTGGGTATGTGGGAAGATACCATGAGCACCATGAGTATCATTTTGGTGTGTACACTGGTCGCTATTGGCGTGGGTGTGCCGATAGGCATTGCCATGTCCAAGTCCAATCGTACCCAAGCCGTGGTCACGCCGTTACTGGATATTATGCAAACCATGCCCGCCTTCGTGTATCTCATCCCAGTGGTGATGTTGCTGGGTATTGGCAAGATTCCCGGGGTGATCGCGGTGGTTATCTATGCGATTCCTCCGGTGATTCGTTTGACAAACCTGGGGATCCGGTTAGTAGACAAAGATGTGTTAGAGGCAGCTACAGCCTACGGCGCCAATGGTTTTCAGCGTTTATTCCAGATCCAGCTCCCCCTAGCAATGCCAACCATTATGGCAGGCATTAACCAAACCATTATGATGGCACTGGCGATGGTGGTCATTGCCTCGATGATTGGTGTTTCGGGCCTTGGACAGCCTGTACTTAAATCGATTACTAACCAATACTTTACCTTGGGCCTTCTCAATGGTCTCGCCATTGTGGTGATTGCGATTATTTTCGATCGTGTGTCTCAAAGCTACGCCAAACGTTCCCAGCAGCATCTCAAAGGAGGCGATCATGACTAAGCCAGTCCAGGACACCTTAATTGAGATCCAAGGCCTATATAAAGTGTTTGGCGACCACCCGCAAAAGGTAATGCCTGCGGTCAAAGCAGGAAAAAGTAAAGATGCCTTATTACAAGAAACAGGGCATACCATTGGACTCAGTGATATTAATCTATCCATTCGCCGCGGTGAGGTCTTTGTGATCATGGGCCTGTCGGGCTCTGGAAAATCGACCTTAATTCGTCATTTCAATCGCTTGATTGATCCCACCGAGGGTGAAATCCGCGTCGAAGGCACCGATATCATGAAGCACTCGCAAAAAGAGTTGCAGGCGTTTCGACGCCATAAGATGTCCATGGTGTTTCAACGTTTTGGCCTACTCCCGCACCGTACAGTGAGAGAAAATGTTGGGTTTGGTTTGCGAATCCAAGGAGAGGGAAAAGCGCAACGCGATCAAAAAGCGGAACAATGGTTGTCCACTGTGGGTCTTGACGGCTACGCCGATCAATATCCGGCGCAACTATCTGGTGGACAACAACAACGTGTCGGCCTTGCACGCGCCCTCTGCACGGATGCAGAAATTTTACTGATGGACGAAGCATTTTCTGCCCTTGACCCCCTCATTCGCAGCGAGATGCAAGACCAGCTGATTGAATTACAGGAAAAATTACACAAAACCATCATTTTTATCACTCACGATCTGGACGAGGCATTGAGGCTAGGTGACCGTATTGCCATTTTACGTGATGGTAAGCTCGTACAAGTCGGAGAGCCTGTCGATATATTGCTCCAACCGGCCGATGACTATGTCGAGGCTTTCGTGAAAGACGTTAACCGTGCTCGCGCATTAACGGTCGAAACCGTGATGCAGCCACAAATCTGTCGTATCAGTGCCAACACGATTGGCGATGCGATTCAGCAGATGCGTCAGCAAAAGGCCAACTATGGCTATTACATCACAGAAGAAGGCTATCAAGGCACCCTGAGTCAAAAAAACCTCAGTGACAAAGATCCAAGCGGTGATATCGAGGCAAGTCTTCTCGAAGACGTGCCTGCCATTGAGCAAGACTCGTTATTGGAAACCGTCATCCCAGATACGTTGGAGTCAAAATGGCCGCTACCCGTCTTTGATAATCAAGGCGAGCTAATTGGGCACCTCTCACGGCAAACAGTGGCCAGTATTCTCAGTGAAAGTGGCCACAAACACGCAGGCGCACCTGACGACAAAGACTCAACGAAAAAAGCCAGTTAGCCAATAACGCACTCTCGCTGACTGTGAACGCGTCCCGCTCAGGCGGGGCGCTTTTTTGTTGTCGCACTTTTCTGCACCATTTTTCAGCCTCGTCACTGACGCTATCCGCGTCATGTTCATAAAAATGAACAGTGATTTCACTCGCAAATCACATTACTGAGACACCTGTCATTCTACTGAAACAGTGGCTCCTTAAGCTGCGGCGCATATTTAGATTAGGCAGTTGACAGGAAGTACCATGAGCGTAAGACAGCGGTTATTGATCGCCTTCACCCTCTTTATCGCCTCGACCATCGGACTCGGTAGTCTCGCACTTTGGATATCGGCTCGCTCCGCGGATGCCTCAGCCGAATATGTAAATCATCAACTTCCCGAAGTATGGGCGCTTTTAGCTCTTGAGCGTGATCACCGCGACCTCGTCAATCTGTCGCAAAAAATCAAAGCACAAGTCTTATTCTGGAACGAGATCACCCCTGAGTTTGAAAAGCTTCAACAACGCTATCAACAGAGCTGGCAAGCGTTGTCACAGTATCCGTCTTTGTCGGACTGGCGTGCCGAACAGCTAGAAGGTAAAAAGAAGTTCGACCAATACCTCACCAAGCTTGCTAAAACGGTCGACAGTAAAAGCTTTTACGATGCCGGGCGTCTCGTGGACTTTGATCTCTACCCTGCCGTTGACCCCATGTTAGCGGCCATCAACGAAAAGCTGACCGAGCGTCAAGATAACGCGAAAAACTCTGCCGGCGCGCTTATTACCTTTTTGCACCAGCAATCGAACATCGTCTATGTCGGTTGTGGGATCACACTATTGCTGGCCTTAGTGCTGATGACTTGGCTACGAAAAACCGTGGTGGTGCGCCTGGATCATATTGCCACATCCCTGACGGATATCGATAAGCGCTCCGATCTCTCCGTGCGTTTATTCGATAAGTATCAGGATGAAGTCAGTGCCGTCGCTCGGGCATCTAATAACCTGCTCGATAAGTTCAGTCACTTTGTCACCGATATACAATCGCGGACATCAGCGCTTGATCAACAGTCAGATACCTTAGACCAACAAAGCACGCAAGTGGCGACGATTAACGAGCAAACACGGCAAAACGTTAACGATGTCGCGCAATCCCTGACCGTTATGGAAAGCGCAACCACAGAAATCGCCAACGCCATTCATGATACCCGTGAGTACATCGGCAAAGTCTCTCAGGACAATGATGAAATTCAAACGCAAATGAGTGCGACAGAAGCCTCAATTGCCCATAGCGTCAAGGTGGTGGAAAACGTGTCGAGTACCATGGCAACCTTGAAACAAACCAGTAACCAAATTGCCGGCGTCATGGATGTGATTGAGGGCATTGCAGAGCAAACTAATTTGCTGGCCCTCAATGCCGCGATTGAAGCGGCACGCGCTGGTGAGCATGGGCGAGGCTTTGCCGTCGTCGCTGATGAAGTGAGAAGTTTGTCTCAACGCACAGCACAATCAACTGGCGATATTCGAAACTGGATCAATGACTTACTCGGCCAAGTTGATACCGCCAATAAT
Source organism: Salinivibrio sp. ML198 (assembly GCF_001996015.1). Taxonomy (NCBI): domain Bacteria; kingdom Pseudomonadati; phylum Pseudomonadota; class Gammaproteobacteria; order Vibrionales; family Vibrionaceae; genus Salinivibrio; species Salinivibrio sp. ML198. The sequence goes on along the minus strand of NZ_MUEZ01000010.1, from coordinate 25,830 downwards.
CTACTAACGGAAACACAGTCAGCCAGTGCCGACAATCAGCAAGCCAGTGTCCGACTGCAGGGCTATTTAGGCGAGATGCATACCACTTTCCAAGGGCTTGAACAACTCAGCGCGGAAGTTGAAGCAGCCCTGGGCTCTCAGCATAAAGAAATTGCTCACCTCACCCAGCAGCGTCGCGCGCTCAAACAAGGTAGCCAATCACTCACCGAGGCAATCGATACCACCAGTAATGTCAGTGGTCAGTTAAGCCACCAATCCAGCGCGTTGACGCAATTAACTGACCAATTTCAAACCTAATAGCTTGATGTGATAAGGGCGCTTCTCGGCGTATCGAGGACGCCCCTTTTTCACAGGAGCTATGTGGCTTAGACATTATTAATGCGTGCGAAACCGGCCGCCAGATCGGCAATCAGATCGTCAACGTCCTCTAATCCAATATGTAGCCTGACGAGTGTGCCGGAAAAATCCACCTTACCCACAGGCCGGATGCGATTGAGTTGCTCTGGCTGATTGGCCAACAACAACGACTCAAAGCCGCCCCATGAGTAAGCCATACTGAAATGCTGCAAATGATCACAGAAAGCGTCCAATTGCGCATCAGACAAACGCTGATCAAACACAAACGAAAAGAGCCCATTGCTGCCTGTAAAATCTCGCGCGAAATAGCGGTGCCCAGGACAATCTGCAAATGCAGGATGGAGCACACTGGCTACTTCGGTTTGCTCGTTCAGCCAATTGGCTACCTGTAACGCATTATCCTGATGCTGGGCAAGGCGTACATCCAAGGTTCTCAATCCGCGAGCGGCTTGGTAAGCGGTATCAGGATCGACCGTTTGTCCCATTAAATAGGCGCGCTCGCGCAAGGTCGGCCAGCAGCGCGCATTGGCAACAGCGGTACCTATCATATTATCCGAATGACCAATAATATACTTGGTCCCAGATTGGATCGAAATATCCACGCCTTGCGTTAACGGTTGATACAAGCGACCTGCTGCCCACGTGTTATCCATCATGATAATCGCATCTGGCGCTCTTTCTCTTACCGCTTGAACGATTGCCGGCGTATCGTGCACTTCCATGGTGTAAGAACCTGGTGACTCTAGAAACACAACGCGTGTATTTGGCGTAATACGTTGACCAATCTCCGCGCCCTCGAGAGGATCAAAATACTCGGCCGACACCTGCATATCGGCGAGAATTTTCTGACAAAAATCTTGAGTCGGCTCATACGCTGATCCTGAGACCAAAATGTGGTCACCTGCTTTTACAAACGCGAGAATACTGTTTGCGATGGCCGCCGCACCACAGGGAAAGAGTGCACACCCCGTTCCTTGCTCAAGCTCGGTCATGGCATCTTGAAGCGCAAAATGGGTAGTGGTTCCGCGTCTGCCATAGAACAAGGTTTGCTGGTGACGGTTGGCAATCGCGTGCTTTTTCTCGGCTAACGTATCAAAAACAATTGAAGAGGCGCGCTGTACGACTGGGTTGACCCCACCAAGGGTATAGGCTTTACGGCGTCCGGCATGTATTAGCTGCGTACGACTGTGTTTCTTTTCCATCGTTCACTTCACTCATCCTAGATTGACTGACTAATAGCCTACGGATTTACATAAAGGCAGTAAAGACATTTAGATGGCCAAATAAAATTTTATGACATCGATTTGGCTATATGTCATAGCGCTCAGCACTAACTCGTTCAGCCTATTGATACCCGTGTTGACTATTGTTTACAGTACTAAGTAGATCACAATTTCACCATTCTCTCCTAGCACTACCATAAAAACGTATATACATTGTATATCTAAAAGATAGGCGCATTAGCATGGCGAAAAAAGAAAAAACAAAGAAAGATAGCCAGTTACTGATAAGAATCAATAGTGAGCAACGGGATGCATTCTTAGAGGCCTGTGACGAACTGGATACGTCCGCAGCACGGGAAATACGCCGATTTATTAAACAGTTTTTAAAAGACCACGAAACGAATAAATCATCGTGATCACACTTGGGGTGGACATGCCGGCCCCGTCCACAGCATTGAAGCTGTATTGCAGTGGCAAACGCTTCGGCAAATCATCATTAAGGAGAGAAACCATGGCAAAAGCGTCAAAAAAAGATTTGAAAAAATCGATTAAGAAAGCAAAAGCGAAAGTTGCAAAACAGGAAACCAAGCTGAAGAAGCTCAAAAAGCAACTAAAAAAAGCCTAAATCACAGGCTGATACGCAATAAAAAAGCTCGGCATTGCGACCGAGCTTTTTATTTTTCATGCCATCAACGTCTATTTGTCATGACGAGATACTGAGAGTGTCTCTTACTCCGGCAATATGGGCTCGACCGTAAATCGTCCAACATCAACACCCACGACCTTGACCTGTTCGCCAGCCAGCAATGTACAATCACCGGCGGCCGAGCTGAGTCGCAGTTGCCAAGTGACACCTGAGTATTTAATCGTCGAAGGCTGCTCTCGGCTCAACGGCTCACTGAGCGTCAATATCAACCCGATAAAATCACTATGACGATTATCCGGACGTCGTCCGCCGCGTTGTAGCTGTTTAAGTGGGCGCCACAGCATGGCAGTTAACAAGCCTGCACCGATCCCAGTACTGCTAAATAACGCCGTAACGGTTTCTGGCACAACACCGACCATCGCCAACAGTCCCACTAAAATGGCAGCAACACCGGTTGCTAATAAAACAATGGTCGATAAGCCAAGCAGCCACACTTCGACGGCTAACAGTAACAAGCCCACAATCACGGTTAATTCTGCGAGGTAGATACTCACACTAAACATCCTGTTTTACGCTTTGCTCTTATTGAGTGTATCAATAATTGTCATCGCTTCTGCAACCACATTCGCTGCACCCGTTCCAGAATCAGGTAACAGTACGACTGAGGACTCTTTGGCAATCGCCTGTTTCGCCTTGATCGCTTTTTCTGCCAGCTCCAACTGGATGGCTTTTTGGCCTTCCTCTGTTATTGCTCGTGTCCCTACGATTTCAAGTGCTTCGGCTTGCGCCTCGGCAACCGCGATAATGGCTTGCGCCTCACCTTCCGCTTGCAAGATTTGCTCAGATTTCTCTGCTTCCGCCGCTAAGACTCGGGCCTGCTTTTGACCTTCAGCAACGTTGATATCCGATTGGCGCGCCCCTTCTGACTCAAGAATAACCGCACGCTTCTCTCGTTCAGCCTTCATTTGACGTTCCATGGCATCGAGAACAGAGCGAGGTGGATCGATATCCTTGATTTCGTAACGCAGCACCTGAACGCCCCATGGCTGAGCGGCCTCATTGATGGCAGAGACAATCGCGGTGTTTAAGCTTTCGCGCTCTTCAAACGTTTTATCCAGCTCCATTTTACCCACTTCACTACGCATGGTAGTTTGCGCAAGCTGAGTCACGGAGTACACATAATCATCGACGCCATAGCACGCTTTATACGGATCCAATACCTTGATGTACAAGACACCGTCGACAACGAGCGAAATGTTATCTCGCGTGATCGCGGATTGACTGGGTACATCATATGCTTGTTCTTTTAATGTTCTGGTATAACCAATACGATCGATAAATGGCACGATGAAATTGAGACCCGCTTCCATCGTCTTGTAATACTTACCAAATCGCTCTACAACATAAGCCGTGTTTTGTGGCACAAACTTAATCGCACCGCGTAGTACCACGATCACTAAGACCGCCAGCACTACCCAGACGCCAATAAAACTCGACGTTTCTAAAAAAATCGTATCCATGGAGAAGCCCTATCACTGCGGGTCACAATCATGACTCGCATAAACAAACACAAACGCGCGCACACAAGTGTTTACGGCGTTACTCATCGCGTTTTATGATACGTTATTGTCAGCATAAAAAGACATCATCCAACGGTTAATTTGACACTCCTCGCAATCTAGATCGCTTTTCTATGAGGCTCTTTGCGTCGATACAACACAGTTATCAGGCCATGCTCTCATTTTCACAACAAGCTCACACAAAGTTGCCTCTTTCATCCGCAAAATAGATTTACCTCACTCTCTTTTGGGTGTATTCTCGATAATGTTCAACCGTGTTGGTTGACGAACTATTGGTCGTAGACACACCATGTTGCAACCAATGGTAAACTGACGCGCAAATAACGCGTGGTCCTGTTGAAGCTGCTTGGCAGCTTTGATAATCGGAAATTTATGCAGCAATTGAATATAGATACATCGAAACACCCTACCGCTAGGCTGGAAAGTTAGTTGTCCTGAAGATATTCGCTACATTTGCCCATAGAGTCGATTAACGGCACTCGCGTCACTGCAACACCTAGTTAATATATTCAGGAGACACCATGTCCAAAGCTAATGGTTCCGTTAAGTGGTTTAACGAAGAGAAAGGTTTCGGTTTTATCCAGCAAGAGAACGGTCCAGACGTATTCGTTCACTTCCGTGCTATCGTTGGTGAAGGCTTCCGCACACTAGCAGAAGGCCAACAGGTTGAGTTCGATATCGAGCAAGGTCAGAAAGGCCCACAGGCTGCGAACGTCGTTCGTCTGTAAGCCAAACCAAATTTAAGAGAAAGGCGCCCAGTTGGGCGCCTTTTTTGTCGCTATCATTTGTGCTTTAGTCTACCCCATCATTTTTTAAACGAAACCTCATCAAGGTCGCATTCCTTTCACACTCGCTATAGACGCTCTTGCCACCATCCACTAGGCTGAAAACATAGACATTGTCAGGAGGACGTATGCTATCTCCGTGTTTAATTGTTGACGATCATGAAATGATTCGTGACACCATTGGATTGATGGCCCAAGCACTTGGTATTAAGTCGGTGATCACGGCCGCAGATGGTGCCGAAGCGATATCAAAGGCGTACCATGAAGAGCCCAATCTGATCATTACCGACTTACAAATGGATCCCATTGACGGGTTGGAAATGTTACGCCTCATGCGAAGCGGCCGCTATCATTTGCGTCATGACACGCCCATTATCATTTTAACCGCTAACGCATCTCAGGCAGTGATCAGCGAGTGCATTCGCTATGACGTCGATGCTTTTATGGTTAAACCGGTGAAAAAACAAGATCTAGAAAACCGTGTCAAGCAGCTCTCTAAACAGACCAAAGCTAAAAAGCCCCCCAAATTTTACTTTGAGATGTATCAGTCAGACCCCGCCAAATCAACGGATTTTGAGCATAACGGGGCCATCGTCTTTACCGAAGAAGAGCAGCAGAAAATAGAAGGCATCAACGAGCCACAAGGCGAAGCGCAACCTGGCCTGACGTCAAAAGAGCCATCCATGCCCTCACCCAAGGGAGAGTCGAAAGATCGAAAATTCATTCGATGGCAAGAAAAGTATACAGTGGGGGATCCATCATTGGATGAGAGTAACAAGCAACTGCTCTCTATCATCAACGATACGTATGAGGCCATTGCCTATCACCATGAGGACGAGACTAAGACGGATTTTGAGGCCCTCGCGCAACGCTTTCGTGACTATATCGACACTCACTTTCAGCTAGAGGAAGATATTCTCGAAGCACGCGCCTACCCCAAATACAAAGAGCATGCTGCGATTCATCAACGCCTCGCCCGGCAAGCGCAATATGTGCTGCTACAGTGCCAAGCCGACCCAGAGCTATACCGCTCTGAATTCTTTAAGTTTTTGCGTTATTGGTGGATTCACCATGTCGTTCGTGAAGATACTCAGTATCGCGATTTTTTACTGCAAGGTCCTTAATACGTGAGAGTGTACCTACATTGTCTTCCAAGACGGCCTTTCTAGGGCCGTCAGGCATACCTTCAGCCCATCCCCTCGATGTGGGAACCTGCCCACACCTTTAGGCCAGTAAATGTTACTCCTCAAAACACTTACTTTCACAAAAAATTTAACAATAAATAAATTCATATATTTCATAAACTTAATTATATATAACAAGTCCAACAGTAAAATCTGGGGTTGATAAACCAAATTCATCGCCTATTATATAAAACGAATTCGTTAGAGCACAAAACAATTATGTGGCGATCAAAAACGACAGACACGGCAGTACTTGAATCCAAGGTACGTGACCGTAAACAGACCCAGACCAACACGAAGTTTGTGTTTCGTAAGCCAGCCATCAAGGATGGCGGCAACATCTATCGATTAATCACGCAGTGCCCACCGTTGGATGTGAACTCCGCTTATTGCAACTTCCTACAGGCGACACACTTTAAAGAGACCTGTGTCGTTGCAGAGCGAGAGGGTGATGTACAAGGCTTTATCTCGGGCTACATTCGCCCTGAGCAGCCAGACACCTTTTTTGTCTGGCAAGTTGCAGTGTCACCCAAAGCACGTGGTGAAGGGCTTGCCCTCTCGATGATCGAAGCGCTGATGGCACGTAAAGTCTCAAGCAATATTCGCTTCATTGAAACCACAATCACAGAAGACAACGCCGGATCTTGGGCGCTGTTTAAAAAGGTAGACCGCCTCTACGGTACAGGTGGTCAGCGCTCCGTGTTCCTCGACGAACAGGAGCATTTCAACGGTGAACATGACACCGAATACCTTTTCCGAATTCCACTCAAAAAATAACAGGATGAGTTATGGATATCTTTAAATCGCAGGAGTCAAATGTTCAATGTTACGCCAACAACTTCCCCGTTGTGTTTGAAAGCGCTAAGGGTTGCTGGATCACGGGCGTAGACGGCAAGCGCTACCTCGATTTTCTTGCTGGCGCCGGCTCGCTCAACTACGGGCATAACAACCCAACGTTGAAAAAAGCACTGATCGAGTACATCGAGAAAGATGGCATTACACACGGCCTGGATATGTACACAGGTGCAAAAGCACGCTTTCTCGAAGTATTTAAAGAGCACATCTTGGCACCGCGTGAGTTGGACTATAAGTTCCAATTCACTGGCCCAACAGGCACCAACGCAGTTGAAGCGGCAATGAAGCTTGCTCGTAAAGTAACAGGCCGCGCAAATATTGTGTCTTTCACCAACGGCTTCCACGGCTGTACATATGGTGCATTGGCAGTGACGGGTAATCATCATCACCGCGGTGGTGGCGGCATCCCTGTCAACAACGCTGTGACACGTCTTCCGTATGATGGCTATGCAGACGTTGATGGTTTAACTTTGTTCGAAACCATGCTGAATGACGCATCAAGTGGTCTAACAGGCGGTGATAAACCTGCTGCCGTGCTTCTTGAAGTCGTCCAAGGCGAAGGTGGCCTAAACGCAGCCTCTAATGAGTGGTTGCAGCGCCTGCAAGACATTTGTAAGGCACACGATATCTTGATGATCGTAGATGACATCCAGGCTGGTTGTGGCCGTACGGGTACGTTCTTCAGCTTTGAGCCGTCAGGCATTAAGCCCGATATTGTGACGCTGTCCAAATCAATTGGTGGTTATGGCCTGCCAATGGCTGTGGTCCTACTAAAACCTGAGCTGGATCAATGGGCACCGGGTGAGCACAACGGTACATTCCGTGGTAACAACCACGCGTTTGTGACTGCCGCGGAAGCGATTGACACATACTGGCGTGATGATCAATTCCAAACGCATATTCAAGAACGTGCCGATCAATTGAACAAAGTGTTGCAAGAGATGCTTAACAAGCACGGTGATCTTTTTGAGACCATCAAAGGCCGCGGTTTGATGCAAGGCATTGCGTGCCAAAATGGTGATATTTCAGATGAGATCTCCAGCCTGTGTTTTGACAATGGCATGATTATCGAGACCGCGGGTCCAGATGATGAAGTCATCAAATTCTTCTCGCCACTGACAGTCAGTGAAGCAGAGATGGAAAAAGGCCTGCAGATCTTCGTTAAGTCTGTTGAGCAGTATAAAAAACAGAAGATCAAGAAAGCATCGTAATCGCGAAGACGGCGATCCCCGCTTAACGAAGAGACGTTGAAGGAATAAACATGATTGTTCGTACATTAGAAGAATGCCAGAAAACTGAACGCCGTGTGGTGGCTGAAAACTGGGAAAGCGTACGCATGCTGCTACGCGATGATAATATGGGATTTTCTTTCCATATTACCACCATCTATGCCAACACTGACACGCACATTCACTACCAGAACCACTTAGAGTCTGTGTATTGTATGTCGGGTGAAGGTGAAATTGAAACCACGGATGACGGCAAGGTTTATCCTATTAAACCTGGCACACTGTATATCCTAGACAAACATGACGAACACCAGCTTCGTGCTAACAAAGGTGTTGATATGGTCATGGCCTGTGTGTTCAACCCACCTATTACTGGGCAGGAAACGCACGATGAGAACGGTGTTTATCCATTAGTCGATTAACCGTCATGGGGCAGCCGGATGCTGCCCCTGTAAACCCAATCGACTCCCTAATTCATAAAAGCCCACAAGGAGCTCACATGAATCATACCGTTGAAAAGATCGGCGGTACGTCGATGTCAGCCTACGACGCTGTCATGGATAATATCTTTTTGTACCCGTCAAACCCGTACAACCGCATTTTTGTCGTTTCTGCTTACGCTGGCATCACGGATGCATTGCTGGAGTGTAAGCGTTCGGGTAAGCCCGGCATTTATCGCCTTCTCGCGGCAAATAACCCTAAATGGCGTGATGCGATGGACGAGTTAGAGCAACGTATGCTGCTCATTAACAGCAATATGTTCCCCGATCCTGTATACCGTGAGCGTGCTGATAACTTTATCCGCCAACGCATGGAAAAAGCACATAGCTGTATCGAAGGTATACTCGAAACCTGTAACTATGGGCAGTTTTCTCTGGAAAGCTATCTACCACAAATTCGTGAGTTCCTCTCCTCTATCGGCGAGGCGCACAGTGCGCACAACTCAACGCTACTGCTCGAAAGTGTGGGAATTAACTCACGATTTGTTGACCTCTCTGGTTGGGATAACCCCGATGAAGGCAAAGGCGACCTCAACACGGTGATCGCCAATGCTATGGAAGACATTGACTTCAGTACTGAGCTGCCCATCGTTACCGGCTACGTCTATTGTGATGAAGGTCTGATGAAGACCTATGACCGTGGTTACAGTGAAATGACATTCAGCCGGATTGCCGTGTTAACCAAAGCAAGTAGCGCGGTGATCCACAAAGAATATCACCTAAGCAGTGCCGACCCTCGCATTGTAGGTCCAGAGCGTGTACAGCCAATGGGCCTCAGTAACTACGATGTGGCTGACCAGCTTGCTAACTTAGGGATGGAAGCCATCCACCCGAATGCAGCCTCTGGTATGCGCGCTGTGGGTATCGAATTGGTTGTGAAAAACACCTTCGAGCCTGAGCATGCGGGTACGGTGATCTCTCACAAATATCGTCCAAAAGACAAAGAGATCGAGATCATCGCCGGTCGAGATAAGGTGCTAGCTCTCCACATCTTTGACCAATCAATGGTTGGGCATGTTGATCAGGTCAGCTATGACGTGATGGAAATCATTCGCGAAGAGAACGTGCAGCTCATCAGTAAAGAGATGAATGCCAACTCAATCACCTACTACTTAGACGGCAAGACAGCCAGTCAAGATAAGGTGATTAATCGTGTTGAGAAGCTCTACCCGAAAGCGAAGATTACGGGTGAAATGGTCGCACTGATTTCTGTCATTGGTAGTCGTATCGACTCAAACCAAACCATGAGCAAGGGTATGCTGGCGTTGCTTGACGCAGAAATAAACCCTAAAGCAGCTCACTCATCGATGCGCGATGTGGACGTGCAATACGTAGTACTTGATAAGTTCTACCACGCGTCGATCTGCGCCCTACACGCTTGTTTTATCGAAGAGCCTACGCCTAAGCCAACCATTCGGGCCGCTTAAGACCCTGGTGCATATGACAAGCGAAAAACCATACCCCCTTACCTAAGGGGGTATGGTTTTATAAGCTAACCTAAACCCCCTCCTTGCGATTAAAAACCAACTTAATCACTTATCAATGTTGATAAAGTCTAACTAAACGGTAAAATTCCGCACTTTATCTTGATAGCTGTAGTGCCTTTATGATCGACCCCAATATGCTCCCCGTTTATTTAACCGCGGTTGTCGCACTTTTGCTGGTGCCCGGACCGGATATGTTGCTAATCGTGAGCGCAAGTCTCAGCTATGGCAGACGGGTTGGTATGGCCGCAAGTTTGGGTAATGCAACGTCAGGATTGATCCTTACCGTGTTAGCCGCAACCGGCGTATCGGCCATGATTGCGATGTCGCCAACGGCCTTAACCATTCTGCAATACGTGGGGGCAGCGTATTTACTCAAAATGAGTGTCGATACGTGGCGCGCCCGTCCAACAGACAGCGCCGAGCTCGCTCATCATCAAGGCATGGGCAAATACCTCTATAAACGCGCGGTCATGACCAACCTATTGAACCCAAAGGCGTTACTGTTTTTTGTGTTGTTTTTACCGCAGTTTATCTCGCATCAAATTCAAGCCTCGTCCAGCACGCAATTACTAACGCTTGGTCTTCTCCTCAACCTATTAGGGCTCGCGTTTAATCTGCTTTTAGTGGCAATAGTCGGCAAGCTTGGCAGTGCAATTCTCACCAATACCCGTGTCCAAATGTATCAGCATAAAATCATGGCATTGGTTTTTGCTGCACTCGCAGTCTGGCTTTTTACCCAACAGTCGTTGTAATCCATCCACTTAGCTGGGTAAAAAACCGACGAACCAGACGTTGAGCGATAAAAAGTCAGACAGTTGTCTGATATATTATACCGCTGTCAGTCGTATAACTGACTTTGGTTCGTTGGTGGCGTCTAACGCCCTTGCCTTTATCGGATGGATTCGGTCACGTGTTTAATCTTCACCTTCCCACACTGACTCTGGCTTACATCAGTGTGTTCTGGCTACTCACCATTGGCGTTTTGTTGATTGGGTGGCAGTTTAATCAGCACAAAGATATCAAGCTTTGGGGACTGGCTTGTCTGCTGATCTCAACGGGCACGTCGGTGTATAACATTGGCAATGTCACCGAAACGTCGGGGCTCGTCTGGATTGGCACCACAGCCGCGATCTGCTCTCATATTCTGGTGTGGTTAGGCACGCAATCCTTCGTGGGCACGTCCTCGTCGTGGCGGACGGCTTCGCTGGCAGCACTCTTGGGTGTAGGGGTTTATACACTGATTCTTGCCAATCATATTCCGCTTGCGCTCCGTATTACTTGGTACTGTGCGTTTTACGTGGCAATGCACCTTGCGGTTTTAAAACTCATTGTTGAGAGCCCAGAGAGAAAGCGGATAGGTTTTACTCTCTATGCGTCCGTGCTCTTCCTCTTACTGATACTTTATGGACTTCGTGCCTACTTCGCCTTTGACACACCGATGGAAAACACCGGCCTATCTCAACGTTATATCGCCGTGTATTACTTGATCTTAATGGCCGAGTTCGTCAAGTTTATGACCTTCATTTACCTTTGTTTTGAGCGACTGGAGTACACACTTTGTCAACTTGCGCTCCGTGACACTCTGACACAGCTTCCGAATCGACGCGCCTTTATGACGCAATCCGCACAGTGTCTCCTTTCTAACCAGCCGAATGCCCTTATCCTTGCTGATTTGGATAACTTCAAAAGTATTAATGATGTATATGGTCACCTTGCTGGCGATCAGGTATTGGTCGCTTTCAGCCAACACTTAGAACGGATCACCCAACAAGAAGGGGCGTTTTGCGCCAGAACGGGAGGTGAAGAATTTATTTTGCTACTCAGTGGCCAGTCTGTGCGTCGCGTACAAGAAATAGCGCTACAGCTGAAACGACAAATCGAGGCATGCCAGGTGACGACCGAACATGGCCATCACATCCAGTTTACGGTGAGTATCGGCGTCGGCATCAAGCGCCAAATACAATATGTTGCGATGAACCAGTTATTTGAGTGCGCAGATACGGCTTTATATGAAGCCAAGGCCCGCGGGCGAAACCGTGTAGAATTTGCGTTAACTGAACATCGTGATGCGCCCTCCAGTGTGTCACCAACATCCAACCAATCGCCCATCAGCCAAGAAACTGATAATCCTTCTCTGCCTAAACGTTATCTCGAGCGTCAATCTTTGTCATAATAGGCGTTCAGCCCGTAATAGGAGAACGTGTAATGGATGAGAACACCGCCACGCTACTGAATCTGCGTGTCATTGAAGTCAGCGACTATCAACCCTTAGCAGAGTTGATGGATCTCGTCTTCCCGGATGTCGGCGGTGCTTGGCCTAAGAGCACGATCATGCAACTGGTCACCGCTTTCCCGGATGGCCAGATATGCATTGAAGATAATGGAAAAATCGTCGCCGCCGCGTTAACGCTAAAAGTATCCTACAACCGCTTTTCACTGCCGCATACCTATGCCGACATTATCACGGATGACGGTGTGGTATTCCACGACGCAAAAGGGGATGCACTGTATGGCCTCGACGTGTTTGTACACCCTGATTATCGTGGCCATCGCCTTGGCCGTCGACTTTACGAAGCGAGAAAAGATCTGTGTCAGGCGCTGAACCTAAAAGCGATCCTCGCCGGCGGCCGTATACCTGGTTATCACAAACACAATGATGTTTCGGTGACGGATTATATTAATAAAGTCAGAAGAAAAGAGATTCACGACCCGATCCTTTCTTTCCAGCTATCTAATGACTTTGATGTTAAGCGTTTGATGAATCGCTATTTGCCCGAAGACGATAAGTCGGCGGGCTATGCCACACTGTTGGAGTGGGATAACTTCTTCTATGAAGAAGATGCATCCTCCGTGCATGATATTGAAAAAACCATCGTCCGCCTCGGGGTCGTGCAATGGCAGATGCGTCATGTGCTCTCAGTGGATGATCTTTTGAATCAGGCCGAATTCTTTGTCTCATCCTTAGCCAACTACCAGTCAGATTTCGCGCTCTTTCCCGAGTTTTTCTGTGCACCATTGATGGGGCTTGCACCTGATAAGCGCTCCGTCGAGGCAATTCGCTTTCTCAGTGAATTTACCCAGGCGATTAAGCAACGTTTTTCGCAATTGGCCGTCACCTACAACATCAATATTATCGCTGGCAGTATGCCCGTGTTGGAAAATGGCAAACTGTATAACGTCTCCTACTTAATGCACCGCGACGGTAGCATTGATGAGCAATACAAAATCCATATTACGCCGCACGAACAACGTGACTGGGTGATAGATGGCGGGGATACGGTCAAAGTCATTGAAACCGATGCGGGCCGGGTTGGTATTCTCACCTGCTATGACGCCGAGTTTCCTGAGTTGGGGCGTATTCTTGCAGAGCAAGGTGTACAGATCCTATTCGTGCCCTTTTGGACCGATACCAAGAACGGTTATTTACGCGTGCGCCTTTGTGCTCAAGCACGAGCGATTGAAAACGAGTGTTATGTCGCGATCGGCGGCAGCGTGGGCAACCTTCCTCGGGTAGATAATGTGGACATCCAGTACGCTGAGTCTGCGGTATTTTCACCCTCGGATGTCTATTTTCCGCACGATGCGACACTCGCGGAAGCCAATGCCAATACCGAGATGATGATTTTCGCAGACGTCGATTTGGACAAGCTCAAAATGCTGCATGAACGAGGTTCGGTAACGAACTTGAAACACCGTAGGCCCAAGCTCTATGCCAGCCATTTAAGCCAAGAGTAGCTTTAATACAGCCCTGCCGAATGCGGGGCTTTTATTCGTAAGCGGGAGACAAAAAGACTAGATTTCCATGCACTCTTGCCAAAAGCTTCTATCCTTACTCAATAAACTGCTTGTTTTTTAGCCAATGTGGCGTTGAGGTGAGATCATGAAGCTCAAATATAAAATGCTAGTCAGCTTACTGGGTGTGGGTTGCCTCCCCGCGTTAATCATTAGCTTGCTTTCTCTTCATACCGCCTCATCGTCACTCGAGCATCAAACGTTTAGTCAGCTTGAAGCGTTGAGAGAGGTAAAAAAATCAGCGGTCACACGCTATTTCCAAACCGCTGAAGGGCAGATAATTACCACCGCGGAAACCCCTTCCGTGTCCAACGCCATGGCCAGCATGATTGATGCCATGGACACACTTCCTTCTCGTACCGCCCAAACACGTTCACAACTGACCAGCTATTATCAGCGTCACCTCATTGACCCACTTGATGAGATCAGCACAGAATCACTCCCCAAGGCGAGAGATTTGGTGAACAACCTAACGCCACAAGTAGTGGCGCTACAACAAGCCTACTTAGTCGACAACCCTTATCCCATGGGAGAAAAAGGCGCATACCAAACCAGTGGCCAATTGCCTCAGTACGATCAAGCTCACCAAGCCATCCATCCCTATCTACGTGATGTTCAGGAAAAGTTTGGCTACTACGACATCTTTATGATCGAAGCAAGCCAAGGACACATCCTTTACTCCGCCTCCAAAGAACTTGATTTCGGCACGTCGCTAACAACAGGTCTGTTTAATACCTCTGGCCTGGCCGACGCTTTCCGTCAAGCGAAAACCTTAGCGGATGGCGATACCGTGATTATTGACTTTTCGCCCTACACAGCCTCGAACAACGCGCCGGCAGGGTTTATGGCATCGCCGATTTATCACAACGGTAGCGTGATTGGCGTGCTCGCCTATCAATTCCCGATAGATAAGCTCAGTGCCATTATGGCAGAGCGAGATGGACTGGGAAACACAGGCGAAACCTATCTCGTTGGCCCTGATAACTTGATGCGATCAGACTCCTTCTTAGATGCCGAGCATCGATCGGTCTTCGCCTCATTTATGCACCCCGCACAAGGTCGCGTTGAGACGCTTGCCGTTGAGCGTGCGATGCAAGGCGAAACAGGCATTGATGTCATTAACGATTACAACGGTAACCCCGTGCTCTCTGCCTACGCACCGCTAACCGTCAGTGGACTCAGCTGGGCAATCATTGCGGAAATGGACGTCAAAGAGGCGTTTGCAGCACTCAACGAACTACAAGGACTCATCGTCACCGTGTTGGTAATTGCGGTGGCCATGATCGCAGTCACTGCCATTCTGTTAACACGTTCGATTACCCGCCCGATAGGTGGCGAACCGGCTGAGATGGCCAAGATAGTACAAACGATTGCCGACGGCGATCTAAGAGTAAGCTTTGACGCTAGCCCCAACGCAACGGGGATCTATCGCTCCATGCGTGCGATGGCAACAAACCTCACCACCATGGTGTGCGATATTATTGGCGCCACTAACCAACAAGCAGCAGCGGCAGAGCAATTATCCTCCTCGAGCGTGCAAACACTCACTAACTTTGAAGCCCAAAACGCACGAACAGAACAAGTGGCGGCGGCAATGGAAGAAATGACGGCCACTGCCAATCAAATTTCCTCCAGCTCCGCCTCGACAGCCGATGCCACCGAAAAGGCGCGTTCACTTATCCATAGCGGAGACCAACAAGTGACCGAGTCTGTCGATGCGATGCAAGATCTTGTCACGCGTCTCAATCACGCCAAAGAAAAAACGGATGCGCTCGGGCAAAGCGCTGAGGATATCTCCAGCATATTGCAAACTATTGGCCAAATTGCTGATCAAACCAACCTGTTAGCATTGAACGCTGCCATCGAAGCGGCACGCGCGGGTGAGCAAGGTCGCGGCTTTGCCGTCGTCGCCGACGAGGTGCGAACGCTGTCGCAAAGCACGCAACAAGCCACAAGCGAAATCACACAGCTAATTGAAAACCTTCAGCACAATTCCAACACCACGACGCAGGCTATCTCAGAGAGTGCGACGACCGCCAACTATGTGTCGGAACGTGCAGAAGCAAGCTTATCATCGCTCAAACAAGCGGTGAACGCGGTGGACGAAATTGCAGACATGGCGATGCAAATGGCCAGTGCCTCAGAAGAGCAGTCTCTCGTGGCAACTGAAATCAATCAGAACTTAGAAGAAATTAACACCATGACCGGTGAAAACCGTCAAGCCATGGACCAAATCACTCAAGCCACACACAACCTCAGCAAGCTGTCTCATACACTAAAAGGTCACACGCAAAAATTTCAGTGCAAACAAGCTTAATTGAGCGGCATAACGTGCTCTGAGTACTAATCGCACTGACTTTGTTCAAGGTCAGTGCATTTACTGGTGTAAAGGATCACTCTCTTGGTAGAATCAACCCGTTTCTGCGTAAGCGTTATTAAGAGAGATTCCGAATGGGACGAAGTTTTGAAGTTCGTAAAGCGTCAATGGCGAAAACCCAGGGCGCGAAAATTAAGGTTTATTCAAAGTACGGTAAAGAGATTTACGTATGTGCTAAAAATGGCGGCTCGGATCCTGAGAGCAATCTATCACTGCGTCGTTTGATTGAGAAAGCGAAAAAAGATCAGGTGCCAGGTCATGTGATCGACAAAGCGCTTGATAAAGCCAATGGCACAGGTGGCGAAAACTATGAAGTGGCGCGTTATGAAGGCTTTGGGCCTGGCAGCTGCGCGGTGATTGTTGATTGCTTAACGGATAATAACAGCCGTACTTATATGGACGTACGCCAGTGCTTTGTGAAAAACGATGCGAAAATTGGCACGCCCGGTGCGGTGTCTCATATGTTTGAGCACCAAGCTGTTTTCCAGTTTAAAGGAGATGATGAGGAAGGCACGCTTGAAGCCTTGGTCATGGCTGATGTGGATGTGTCAGACATCGAAGCAGACGAGGGTATCATTACAATTTTTGCCCCTCACACAGAGTTTTTCAAAGTGAAAAATGCGCTAAGTGACTATCTTGGCGACACGCCGATTGATCTTGAAGAGATCACCTTTGTGCCTCAAATCGACACTCAGGTCAGCGGCGAGGATGTTGAACGTTTTGAAAAGTTCCTCGATATGCTTAACGACTGCGACGACGTCCAAAATGTCTACCACAACGCAGAGCTAATCTAAGCACAATAACTAAGCGCCATGTCATCATGGCGCCTTATCGCTCACCCAGTTGCGTGAGTAGCATTTGCGAAAATAACGCCCAGTTTTGACGAAATCTATCATCCCCCTGCAGTACATAACTTTGCAAACCAGCACCAAGGAAAAAGGCATCCACGACACGAATTGCCGTATCAATCTGATGCTGCGGAATCTTCCCCTGATAAAAATACTCAATCGCACGCGTGTATTCCGTTAAACCATGTTGAGAAAAGCGCTGAATAGCCACCCTAAACTGTTCATCAAATAAGGCTTGGGTTGTAAAGCTATACATCGCTTTCATCGCATAAGGCTCACATTGCATGGTGAGGTACAAGGTATCCCCTGTCACTTCGAGATAACTCTCAAAATCATCAAAATTTGCAGGCTCGGCCACGGCAAGAAACATAGAGATTAATTCATCAACCGCTGCATATTTGACGGCATCAAGATTGTCAAAATGATGATACAGCGCCCCTTTGCTGATTCCGGCTTTCTTCCCTAATTTTGTCGCCGTTAATGCAGCAAGCCCCTCATTTCCAACGATTTCTAGCGTTGTCGAAAGAATGTGTTGGCGCATAGCACGCGACGCAATTTCGTTTTTGTTCATCGTTTTTTGATCAAAAGTGAAAGTCCAGATGAAAAAATAAAACATACCGAATGTTCATTCAAATTTTTTCGGGCAAAATGTGACCGATAACCGAATGATTTCTCAACACGGAAGCGTCGGAAGAAAAAAGAGGATGAAAGTGGGTGTTGTAAAATAACAGAACAAGGCTCAAAGACAGGTTCAAACGCAATGGCTACAATGAATAGAGGCAGAACTGATAAGAGGTTAAGTAAGTGATGAAAAGAGTGTGGGCGTTGCTGTTAACACTAGCGGTTGCATGGCCGGTGAGCGCTAAGACCACGTATGTGGTTGGCGTACAGAGTTTTTCACAGTATTACCCGTATTCAGCCTACTCTAACCGTAACTATTCTGGCTTTAACCGAGAGCTGTTGGATATGTTTGCCAATGAATACCACTACCGTTTCGTCTACAAAGCGCTCCCCCTAAGACGCCTTTACCACCGCTTTGTCGAGGGCGCTGTCGATCTGAAATATCCAGACAGTCCAGATTGGAGCCCAGACATTAAAAAAAAGGTCAGTGTGACATACAGTGATCCTGTGGTGAGCTACACGGATGGCGTCATGGTTATTGACCAACACTATGGCCGGCCTTTGGATGAATTCCGTTTTCTCGGTGTGGTAGCCGGATTCACTCCCCACCCTTATCAATCACGTATCAGCGCCGGAAAAATACGTGTCGATGAAAGCTATCAATATGATTCGCTGTTAATGAAGGTAATCAGTGGTCGCGTTGATGGCGGCTACGCCAATATTGACGTCGCACAGTTTTATCTTGACCAAATGGGCCTCAAAAAAGGCTCGGTAAAGTTTGATGATACCCTCCCACATGTGAAAGGAACTCGTCACCTTTCAACAATTCACTATCCAAAACTGATTAAAGAATTTAACCAATTTTTAGCTGATAACCAAGCCAAGATTACTGAACTAAAAGCACGTTATGGGCTTGAGTGATTGAGGTTTATTTCTTCATTTCAGTCCACAGTGCTGTATACTCGACACGCCATTTCAGGCAGGATGATGCGGTTGAATCAGAGAGAGAAGAGTTGCTTTGCGTAATCAGCTTATCAGTTTAGATTTGTTTTATGCCATTGAGCACCTTATGCCCGGAAAGCGCACTGCCGCGTTATTCCGTCGGTCAATTAAACACCTCCCCGTAACCACTTTGGCGCTTACCCATTACGACTCCGCTGCAGGGCTTCAGCTCGCATTATTCCGTCATTGCCGTAACTATGTGGCTTTTACACAAGGCAAGCCCATTTCGCCTGATTTTGATTTCTCTGGTACCGCCGAGCAAATATTGGCTGCCGAATCAGTGATGAAAGCCTTTATTCGTGGCGCCTACTGGTGGGTGGAATATCATATGAGTCTGTATCGTGACGATTGGAGCCAAGAGCAGTCTCAACGTTGGTTAAAGGATTTACGTTTGCTGGTACAAGTCATTATCGGTGTCGGGAACTGTACCAATGCTGAATTTTTGATCACACACCGAGGCCCTATCCAAGCCCTGACTTACGATACACACCTCGAGCCTTTTCTCACCAATTATTAATCATCCAGGCACGCACCGAGATCCCAGTTTGTCTATTGATTGATCATCCCACACTGCTTTCGCTATTTCGTCACGTTTATTCGCTAGCCTAGGCCCATGACGATGACACAAGGTTCACCATGAAGCGATTAAAGCGGTATCAATACGAGCGGTATGCCATTTTATGCCGCGCCTCTTATCCTACCTTTTTTAATCACACGCAATACGGCTTCAGTCCGAATGGACGACGTGATATTTACGACCGCTGGGGGCGTTGTATTATTCGTGTACTCTGGCGAGATGATGACGATGTGGTGGTGGTATTTCGCGGCTCGCAAACCTTGTGGGACTGGCTAGTAAATTGTGCCTGTGGTCCTAAGCGTATTCGCATGGCAAACACTTATTGTTACGTACACTGGGGATTTCACTACTTACTGACACAAAAAAGTTTACCCTGGCAACAGCACAAGCGTCGTTACCAAGCTATGACCACGAGCCAGTTTGCTGATGTCGCACAAGCGGCGGATATGGCTTCCTTAGACGGCGATACGGTGCTCGATAAACTCTGCTCCGCCCTGTCGCCTTTGGTTCAGGCCAACAAAAAAGTCTCTTTTATTGGTCATTCGTCAGGCGGCGCGATGGCGGTTCTTGCCGCGGCGATGCTTCAACCACAAATGGGCAGTGCTATTAAACGCATCGTCACCTTTGGTCAGCCTGCCGCTGGTATGTGGCGTTTTAAGCGGCATTATCCCTTTCATACCAAAACTTATCGTATCTGTTGTGATGTCGACATCATTACCTTCTTACCCGGGATTCCATTTCTGTATTGGCATGTCGGTCGGCTTCTATGGCTACATGAGAACAAAATTTATACCGACACGTCATCACTGATTCGCGTGCTCAGGGTCTTATTTAGCTGGCTCGCACGCCCCATCGCGTATCATTACATGGATAAATACATCCGACGCAAAGATTACTTTGACCAACACTAATTGGCCTGTACCAACCAATACGTGATCTTGATACCAGCTTCCTTCACTGTCCCAAGACTGTCACCCAGCAGTCACCCCGTTTTCATATTGCCTCGCCACACTTTCGACCGGCTTTGCGATGCACTTTTTGGCGCATCGCTATCACCTAAATCATAAATACGATAACGAACAGAAAGGAATAATTGTCGTGAGCAAGCATATTGACCAACGTCCGCTGGACGCAGAACCCGAATTCAATCGCTTTATTGATGCCGCCGTAAGTCGTCGCCGCTTTTTACAAGGCGCGGGCGCCGCTAGTACGGTCGCTTTTTTTGCCGCTAACCCTGTTGCCAAAGCAGTGGCTGGCAGCATGAGCAAAAGTGAACTGATAGGCTTTGACGCAATCCCAACCTCAACCGCTGATACAGTCAAGGTGCCTGCTGGCTATAAGGCAGACGTACTGGTGTCTTGGGGCGATCCTATCTTTACTAATGCGCCTGCTTTTTCGCAACAAAACAATGCCGATGCGCAAGCTCAGCAGTTTGGCGACAACAACGATGGCATGACATTTTTCCCGCTCGCCAATGATCGCGCCCTGCTCGCGGTCAATAACGAGTATATCAACGATGAGTATTTGTTTACGCACGGTGGAGAAAACATCTCAGCCGATGATGCGCGCAAATCGCAAGCGGCGCATGGCGTCTCTTTGGTTGAACTCAAAAAAGTCGATGGTCGCTGGACAATCAATCCGCAAGGTCGCTTAAACCGTCGTATTACCGCTTATACAGAAATGGCAATGACAGGTCCCGCCGCCGGCCATTCACTGCTCAAAACCGCGGCTGATCCGTCGGGTAAATTGATCCTCGGCACTTTTAACAATTGTGCCAACGGCGAAACGCCTTGGGGCACCTATCTGACCTGTGAAGAAAACTTTAATGGCTATTTTGCTAGCGAAAAAACCGTCACCTTGGGCAAAACCTATCAGCGCTACGGCATCAGCGATACCGATTGGGGATACGATTGGTACAAGCACGACGAGCGCTTTGATGTCGCCAAGCACCCCAATGAGCCCCACCGCTTCGGCTGGGTGGTCGAAATTGACCCTATGGACCCCAATTCGACCCCGAAAAAGCGCAGTGCACTGGGTCGTTTTAAGCACGAAAATGCCGCACTAACGGTCAATGATGATGGGCATGTTGTCGTGTATATGGGCGATGATGAACGTGGCGAGCACCTATATAAATTTGTCTCTGAGGGAAAATACGATCCGAGTAAAGGTAGCGCTAATCGCGATTTGCTCGAGAACGGTACCTTATATGTCGCCAAATTTACCGGCAGCGACGACGAGCTCAAAGGTCAAGGGGAGTGGTTAGAGCTCACCTTTGGTAAAAATGGCCTGACCCCAGCAAATGGCTTTCCCGACCAAGCCAGCGTGCTCATTTTTGCCCGCGAAGCCGCGACGCAAGTGGGTGCAACCACCATGGATCGTCCTGAGTGGGTCGCCGTGCACGCCGACAACAAGCATGTCTTCTGCACCCTCACCAATAACAAGTACCGTGGCGTGAAAGACAGCCAACCATTAAATGCGGCCAACCCACGCACCAAAAACCCGTATGGCCATATTATTCGCTGGGCACCGACCCAAGGCGATCATACTCAGCCTACTTTTGAGTGGGACATTTTCGTGATGGCCGGCCATCCTGAAAAGCAATCTGGATTGATGGCGGGTACCGATAACATTAATAAAGACAACATGTTTAACAGCCCAGATGGTATCGGCTTTGATCGTGCCGGTCGTCTTTGGATTCAAACCGACGGTGATTACTCCAACGAGGGAGACTTCGCTGGCATGGGCAATAACCAAATGCTGTGTGCCGACACGCAAACGGGGGAAATTCGTCGCTTCCTTACCGGGCCAACATCGTGTGAGATCACGGGACTGACCTTTACCCCTGACTCACGCACTATGTTTGTGGGTGTACAACACCCAGGCGCCCATTTCCCTGCAGGCGGTGACGCCATTCCTCGCTCTTCGGTCATCATGATCACCAAAGAAGACGGTGGCGTAATCGGTACTTAACCCTTCATCGTCCAATGCTCTAAGCCTTACTTTGTTAAAACAGCCCAGCCCTTGCCAACGCAAGGGCTTTTTCTCTCCTTACCTCTCAATTGAGTCGCTCAATTTTTATACGCCACTGCCAACTATTAACTATATTTATAAAGGGAATATGTAACGATCGTGCACCAAACTGTGTCCAGCGCGTTGATAAAGTGACGTAATTGAATATAAATCAAAACGTTGGCGTGATGCAGTTGCCGAGGAGAGCCGACAGCATGGCGACAGAGACACAAGTCACCGAGACACAAGGAACGGTTGCTGCCGTTCAACCTGATGGCCAAGTGCGTCAGATAGAGGCAAATCAAACAGTTTCGACGGGAGAGCTCGTCACCGCGGTGGGCAACGAGCCTGCCTCAGTGCGCCTTGAGAATGGTGTCGATACCAACCTCGCCTTATCTGCCTTGCTTGTCGGCGAAGATGAAGACGATACGCTGGTACAAGATTTACCTGAGGATGTGCTTGAAATCATTGAAGCCATCCAACGCGGTGATGATCCCAATGCGATTGAAGATGCCGCCACCGCAGCCGGTGCGGCGGCTTCAGGTTCTGCGATCACGGCCATGGCAATCATTGAAGCGAACGGCCGTATTGGCGAGATCATTGCGGGTTTCCAAACTGAGGGCATTACCAACCCCGATGGTGGCATTACCGACGAACAGCTTTTTGCTCTAACCGCACTAAGATTGGCAAGTGCTGACGCCGTATTCCCTGCCGCAGATACCAATGAAGCGCCGAGCGCCGAATCGCTCACCTTCAGTACCGACGAAGATCAACCCCTGGTGCTGACGCCCAATCAAATACTGCAGCAAATCAACGATCCAGACGGCGATACCCTCACCATTGTTTCCATCACCAGTGGCAATCCAGATGTCGAAATCGACGAAGATGAGTCTGGTAATATCGTCATCACACCACCGCCCAATTTCAATGGCGATCTTGATCTCACAGTCATTGTTTCCGATGGCCAAGCAGAAACCCCGTCCGATATCACGGTCACCGTGAATCCCGTCAACGATGCTCCGACGCTGCAATTTTCTGCCATATCGGTCACTGAGGATGCGGTCGCGGCCGGCGATACCGTCGGCACTGTAACGGCGACGGATATAGAAGACGATGTCCTCACCCTATCGTTGACTGACGGTGGACAAAACTATGTCGAGTTGCAGGGTAATAATGTTGTTCTCACTCAGGCAGGCGTCGATGCAATCAATAACGATGCACTAGATATCGCCTCGCTGACATTTACAATCACCGCCTCAGACGGCGAAGCGAGCACCTCTCAAACCTTCACCTCAGCAGTGGAACGTATTGACGATCCCGCATCCATCACAGGTGATACCTCAGGCACGCTCTCGGAGGGGGAAATCGATGGCTCTGATGGAAGTTTGATAGCCAGAGACTCGGTTTCCGGTACCTTGTCGATCACCGATCCGGACGATAGCCCAACGTGGATCGATAGCACGCAATCCGGCCAGTATGGTGAGCTCGTCTTCACCAATGGCAACTGGACCTACACCGCAGACAGCGATGCTGTGCAATCTCTTAGCGAGGGTGATGCGGTTTCGGATAACTTCACTGTGACTGCATCAGACGGCAGCAGCCAAGTGATCGCGATAACTATCACAGGTACAAATGATGATCCTGTGATTAGCGGCCAAACCCTTGGCGATGTTGTCGAAGACAGCATTTTAGAAGCGACAGGATCTCTCAGTATTTCGGATGCAGATGGTAACAATGCGCCGAGCTTTTCCGATGGCAATGTGTCCGGTCAGTACGGTGAGTTATCACTGATGAATGGTACTTGGACTTATACGCTGGATAACAACAGCAGTCTTGTTCAAGGTTTAGACGCCGGCGATCAAGTGACGGACACCATCACCCTCACTGCAAGCGATAATACACAGCAAGATATTGTCATCACGATTACAGGGACCGACGATGCGCCAGAAGTGAGTGGTGAGTTTGTTGGCTCAGTCACCGAAGGTGACGAAGGCGATGCGGTCACTGCCACCGGCACCATTGCGATCAGTGATGTCGATAGTGGCGACACGCCAACCTTTGCCAATACCACAGCGTCTAGCACTTATGGCTCGTTGGAGCTAGTAGATGGTGCTTGGACCTACACCCTCGATCAATCTGCCGTGCAGAATTTAGATGCCGGTGATGAGGTGACCGACACCATCACCCTCACCGCAAGCGATAACACGCAACAAGATATTGTCATCACCATTACGGGGACCGACGATGCGCCAGAAGTGAGTGGTGAGTTTGTAGGTTCTGTCACCGAAGGTGACGTGGGCGATACCGCAGTAACTGCCACGGGAACCATCGCGATCAGTGATGTGGATGGCGACGATACGCCCACCTTCGCCAATACCACTGAGACGGGGACTTATGGTTCGATCGAGCTAGTAGACGGTGATTGGACGTATACGCTTGATCAAGACAGCGTGCAGGATTTAGATGCTGGCGATCAAGTGACCGACACCATTACTCTCACCGCCTCTGATGGCACCCAGCAAGCTATTGTCATCACCATTACTGGTAGTGAGGATACGCCAGAAGTGACTGGTAGCTTTATCGGTTCCGTGACCGAGGGCAATGTGGGCGATGCGCCTGTAACTGCAAGTGGCACACTTTCAATCAGTGACGTTGATGGCGACGATAATCCCACCTTTGCCAATACTACAGAGACCGGTACCTATGGCTCGCTAGAGCTGGTCAATGGAAGCTGGACTTACACCCTTGATCAGTCTGCGGTGCAGAATTTGGATGCCGGCGATCAAGTTACCGACACCATTACCCTGACAGCAAGCGATAACACCCAACAAGATATTGTCATCACCATTACCGGTAGCGAGGACCTACCTGAAGTCACCGGTGAGTTTATTGGTTCCGTGAACGAAGGCAACGAAGGTGATGCACCTGTCACTGCCACGGGCACCATTGCGATCAGTGATGTTGATGACGGCGATAATCCGACCTTTGCCGATGTTACACAGGCTGGCACTTACGGCTCTCTGGAGCTAGTAGATGGTGCTTGGACCTACACCCTCGATCAGAGCTCAGTGCAGGATTTAGATGCCGGTGATGAGGTGACAGACACCATCACCCTCACTGCAAGCGATAACACGCAACAAAATATTGTCATCACGATTACGGGGACAGAG
Source organism: Salinivibrio sp. ML198 (assembly GCF_001996015.1). Classification (NCBI taxonomy): domain Bacteria; kingdom Pseudomonadati; phylum Pseudomonadota; class Gammaproteobacteria; order Vibrionales; family Vibrionaceae; genus Salinivibrio; species Salinivibrio sp. ML198. The sequence continues at coordinate 588 of NZ_MUEZ01000010.1, read as the reverse complement.
GATGCCCCTGAAGTAAGTGGTGAGTTTGTAGGTTCTGTCACCGAAGGCAACGTGGGCGATGCCCCTGTCACTGCCACGGGTACCCTTGCGATCAGGGATGTTGATGACGGCGATAACCCGACCTTTGCGAATACTACTGAAGCGGGGACTTATGGCTCGCTAGACCTAGTTAACGGCAACTGGACCTACACCCTCGATCAGTCTGCCGTGCAGAATTTAGATGCCGGTGATGAGGTGACCGACACCATCACCCTCACCGCAAGCGATAACACACAACAAGATATTGTTATCACCATTACCGGCACCGATGACTTACCTGAAGTCACCGGTAGCTTTACCGGCTCAGTGACCGAAGGTGACGCGGGCGATACCGCGGTAACTGCCACGGGTACCATTGCGATCAGTGATGTGGATAGCGACGATAATCCCACCTTTGCCAATACTACAGAGACCGGTACCTATGGCTCGCTAGAGCTGGTCAACGGCAATTGGACTTACACCCTCGATCAGTCTGCCGTACAGAACTTGGATGCCGGTGATCAGGTGACCGACACCATCACCCTCACCGCAAGCGATAACACACAACAA
>NZ_MUEZ01000087.1:0-206 GCF_001996015.1 Salinivibrio sp. ML198 | reverse complement strand
AAAACTTAAATTGAAGAGTTTGATCATGGCTCAGATTGAACGCTGGCGGCAGGCCTAACACATGCAAGTCGAGCGGAAACGGCAGTATTGAAGCTTCGGTGGATTTACTGGACGTCGAGCGGCGGACGGGTGAGTAACGGCTGGGAACCTGCCCTGACGAGGGGGATAACCGTTGGAAACGACGGCTAATACCGCATAATGTCTAC
>NZ_MUEZ01000086.1:0-224 GCF_001996015.1 Salinivibrio sp. ML198 | reverse complement strand
ATGTTCCGTAAGCTTCTAGACGAAGGCCGTGCGGGTGAGAACGTTGGTGTTCTTCTGCGTGGTACTAAGCGTGACGAAGTAGAGCGTGGTCAAGTACTGGCGAAGCCTGGTTCAATCACTCCGCACACCAAGTTCGAGTCAGAAGTATACGTACTGGGCAAAGACGAAGGTGGCCGTCATACGCCGTTCTTCAAAGGCTATCGTCCACAGTTCTACTTCCGTAC
>NZ_MUEZ01000085.1:0-228 GCF_001996015.1 Salinivibrio sp. ML198 | reverse complement strand
CCGAACTCAGTAGTGAAACGAAGCAGCGCCGATGGTAGTGTGGGGTCTCCCCATGTGAGAGTAGGACATCGCCAGGCTTTGATTACAATTGATTAAAGCCAAGAGATATAAGTCTTTAGTCATACAGCATTGGTGCGGAGTGGTAGTTCAGTTGGTTAGAATACCGGCCTGTCACGCCGGGGGTCGCGGGTTCGAGTCCCGTCCACTCCGCCACTACTTAGAAACCCT
>NZ_MUEZ01000084.1:0-237 GCF_001996015.1 Salinivibrio sp. ML198 | reverse complement strand
AGTATCTCGTCTAGCGAAGCTAATGAGCGAGGGAAATCCTTATGCAGCTTATTGGCTTTCTAATAGAAGCTATCGCTGTCGAGCACACCTAGGCTCGAGTAGTCTTGGTAATAAAGTAGCGAAAGATCTTGGCTTAGATACCTCCTATGAAAATAAATACTGCACTGAGGAAATTTACCAAAAAGCAGTCGAGGGATTTAAAAAACTCGCAGCGGAAGGCGATCTTCGTGCTCAGTA
>NZ_MUEZ01000083.1:0-251 GCF_001996015.1 Salinivibrio sp. ML198 | reverse complement strand
TAGGCAGGGTGTGTAAGCGCTGTGAGGCGTTGAGCTAACCTGTACTAATTGCCCGTGAGGCTTAACCATACAACACCCAAGAGGTTTTGGGTTGGACTTAAAATAAAGCCAGTTGATTGTGGCGAGAACGAACAGCTTTCTAGATTACCGAATTTGCTTGGCGACCATAGCGCTTTGGACCCACCTGACTCCATGCCGAACTCAGTAGTGAAACGAAGCAGCGCCGATGGTAGTGTGGGGTCTCCCCATGT
>NZ_MUEZ01000082.1:0-283 GCF_001996015.1 Salinivibrio sp. ML198 | reverse complement strand
CGCTCTTTAACAATTTGACCTATGCAATCTGTGTGGGCACTCGTTGAGAATAGACAAAAAGATTTATTCGATGAACTGAGTGACCAAACGACAACTTTTACAGTTGTTCGGCACAGTCAATTCGTTTTTCTCTTCGGAGAGAAACAGTAATCAGTATTCATTGAGCTGAAACTTCGGTTTCGAAAAAACTTAAATTGAAGAGTTTGATCATGGCTCAGATTGAACGCTGGCGGCAGGCCTAACACATGCAAGTCGAGCGGAAACGGCAGTATTGAAGCTTCGG
>NZ_MUEZ01000081.1:0-292 GCF_001996015.1 Salinivibrio sp. ML198 | reverse complement strand
GCGGCTCGTCGTCAGCGTCCTCGTCAGTCGTTTCATCTTCCTCGCCGCTAACTTCTGGCGTGCCCGATTCGTCCGCCGGTGCGTCGTCTTCGTTTAACTCGGCTTGCGGTTCGTCGTCAGCGTCCTCGTCAGCCGTTTCATCTGCCTCGCTAGTCGCTTCTGGTGCAGCTGGCTCGTCCGCCACTGCGTCGTCTTCGTTTAGCTCTGCTTGCGGCTCGTCATCAGCGTCCTCGTCAGCCGTTTCATCTGCCTCGCGAGTAGCCTCTGGCTCAGCTGGCTCGTCCGCCGGTGC
>NZ_MUEZ01000009.1:0-163752 GCF_001996015.1 Salinivibrio sp. ML198 | reverse complement strand
ATCGGTGATCCCATTGGCGTAGGTGACACAAGCCCCGGGACTTTGTTGGATATGGGCACATTGTCAACGAGCGCCTGTCACGATCGGCGCCAAATTTGGCCGCCAATGTCGGAGGCGCCGTGCAACGGGCGCGCGGCACACATCGTGATAATGATTGGCATTGTGCTGGCGCTTGTCCGACCTACGCCTGGTTTATATATCGATGATCCCATTGGTGTAGGTGACACAAGCCCCGGTAAGATGTCGATATGATACATTGAGCCAACGGGCGCCTGTCACGATCGGCGCCAAGTTTAACAGCCAATGTCGGAGGCCGCTTTGGCTTGGGTATTCATGATTCACATCGCACCGGCGCTTGTCCGACCTACGCCTGGTTTATATATCGATGATCCCATTGGCGTAGGTGACACAAGCCCCGGGCTTTTGTTGGGTATGTGCACATTGTCAACGGGCGCCTGTCACGATCGGTGCCAAATTTGGCCGCCAATGTCGGAGGCGCGCGGCACACATCCTGATAATGATTGAGTTCGCACCGGCGCTTGTCCGACCTACGCCTGGTTTATATATCGGTGATTCCATTGGCGTAGGTGACACAAGCCCCAGGGCTTTGTTGGATATGGGCACATTGTCAACGGGCGCCTGTCACGATCGGCGCCAATTTTAACCAGGTTACCCCTTCATTTCATCGGCAAAGTTGAGCATGCGGTTGAGCGGGATTAGCGCTTTTTCGCGCACCTTGTCATCAACGTGGATCTCATGCTCTTCACCACCGACTTCAAGTGCGCTCTCTATCGCCTTGAGGCCGTTCATCGCCATCCATGGGCAATGGGCGCAGCTGCGACAGGTCGCACCCGCGCCGGCGGTTGGGGCTTCGACTAATTCTTTGTCTGGCACCATTTGTTGCATTTTGTAGAAAATGCCTTTATCGGTAGCCACAATCAGCTTTTCATTCGGCAAGGTTTGCGCCGCTTTAATCAGCTGGCTGGTCGAGCCCACCGCATCGGCCATTTTCACCACGCTCGCCGGTGATTCCGGGTGAACGAGAATCGCGGCATCAGGATAAAGATGCTTCATTTTTTCCAGCGCTTGAGCTGAAAATTCATCATGCACCACGCACTCACCTTGCCATAGCAGCATATCTGCGCCGGTTTCTTTCTCGATATAGGCACCAAGGTGGCGATCGGGGCCCCAGATAATCGGCTTATCTTGGCTGTCTAGGTGCTCGACAATCTCCAGCGCAATGCTCGACGTTACCACCCAATCAGCACGCGCTTTGACGGCGGCTGAGGTGTTGGCGTATACCACCACGGTATGATCCGGATGGGCATCACAAAACGCGGTAAATTCGTCCGCTGGGCAGCCTAAGTCTAACGAGCACTCCGCGTTTAGTGTCGGCATTAGCACGGTTTTTTCTGGGGTGAGAATTTTGGCGGTTTCCCCCATAAAGCGTACACCAGCGACAATCAAGGTACTTGCTGAGTGTTGGTTGCCAAAGCGAGCCATTTCCAACGAATCAGCGACACATCCGCCGGTTTCTTCGGCAAGGGCTTGGATCTCTGGATCCGTGTAATAGTGAGCAACAAGTACCGCGTCTTTTTCTTCTAACAATTGTTTGATGCGCGCAACGTGTTGTTTTTTCTCAGTGTCAGTCAATGCCACAGGTTTCGGCGGAAAGGGGTAGACCCTTTGCGACGTTTCAATCACTTGGCTCATGGGATTACTCATGCTTACTTCCAGTCCGGGGCTTCCAGTCCGGGTAGTATAACGTGAGTGGGGGGAGAAACAAATTCGCACGAGGATCAGATAAGCGCCATGGCACGGGATCAATACCTCACCGGCGTTAAAGTACGCGTAGGTCGGACAAGCGCCGGGACGATGTCAACCTTAAGCCTCGGTGTAACTCGCGCGCCCGTTGCACGGCGCCTCCGACATCAAAGCCAAAAATTAACGCCAATCGTGACAGGCGCCCATTGGCAATGTGCGCCTATCCAACATCTCGCAGGGGCTTGTGTCACCTACGCCAATGGCATCATCGAAATTAAGTTTTAACGCGCCGTGTGTCATCGTCGCCAATGGAACCACCGTCGCCGATGGCACCATCGTCCTACATCGCATTTTTGGCTTGTTTGGCGCTGGTTGAGTCTGGGTAGGTATCAATCACTTGTTGGAAGTATTGATTGGCTTGGTCGCCATTACCTTGTTTTTGTGCAATCAGGCCCAGTTTCAGCAAGGCATCAGGGCGTTTATTGGAGTCTTCAAACTCACTCACTGCCGTGAATTCTTGGCTCGCTTGTTCAAACTTACGTTTGGAGAAATAGAGCTGGCCGAGCCAATAGTGGGCATTAGCGGTGTATACCGATTCTGGGTATGTTGAAAGGAACGCTTGAAATGCCTTGGTTGCGCCTTGGTAATCTTTCTCTTTTAAGATCAGGTTGACTGCGGCTTCATAGGCTGCATTCTCGGTTTGATCGGCGGTGAAGTTAACCGCTGGCTTATCTTCTGGCGCTTTCTCTGGCTCTGCGGGGGCCGATTGTTTGGCTGTTCTTAGGGTGTCAATTTCTCGATATAGGTCACGTTGACGTTCAACCATTTGTTGAATGTCATAGCTGTTACGCTCAACGTTGCCGCGTAAATTGCTCAGCTCTTGCGCCATTTGGTCAAGCTGGCGCTGCATATCCAGCTGCATTTGGTTACGTGCTTGGAGCATGCGCTCTAAACGATCGACGGCGGTGCCGCCCGCCCCTACTTCTGTCACCGGAGCAGGTGTGGCAGCCACGGGGGCTGCCACACTCACCAGTAACGCCAGCGCGAGGGTTCGCACAGAGTTACTGTTCATTGTCATATCCTTTATCCATTACCAAAAGGCTGGATTAGTATACCAATACCGCACGACGGTTTTTGGCGTAAGCTTCTTCGCTTTGGCCAAGCACCAACGGTTTTTCTTCACCGTAGCTCACGATAGAGATCTGGCTCGCCGGTACGCCCAGCGCTTGCAGGTACTTAGAAACCGCTTCGGCACGACGCTCGCCCAGTGCGATGTTGTACTCAGGGGTACCGCGCTCGTCAGCGTGACCTTCTACGACCACTTCCATCGCTGGGTTAGCACGCAGGTAAGTGGCGTGGGCATCCAGCATATCTTCGTATTGTGGCAGTACTGATGAGTCGTCAAAGTTGAAGTAAACGGTTTGCGACTGACGCAGTTCTTGGTTACGAATTTGTTGCTCTGTCATTGAGCCTTGGCCGTCAACAGGAGAAACAACCGTGGTGCCGTTTTGGTTGGTTGATTGGCCAGAACCACTGCCTGTTGAGCTATCGTGTGAGCTACACGCAGCCAGAGTAAACATCGGCAGTGCCACCGCCAGACCTTTCAGTACTTTATTGATTTGCATTCTATTTTCCTTTTCTAGAAAGTTAGCGCACGTTGTTTAAAATTAAAAAACTACAGGTAAGGTGACCAGGCTGGTGCACGCACGCGCCCGTTAGTTGCCGGTAACCGCGCTTTAAAGCGGCCGTCTACAGAGACGAGTGACAACACATTCTTACGTCCATATACCGAGCTGTAAATCACCATGCTGCCATTAGGCGCAATGCTTGGCGACTCATCCAACAAGGTTTTGGTTAGGATTTGCACCGCCCCGCTGTTTAAGTCTTGCTTTGCAATGTTATAGCCAGACGATGATTGATTTACCATTATCAAGTGACGGCCATCCGGTGTCAGTTGCCCACCCATGTTCTGATTGCCTTGCCACGTGATCCGTCGGCTAGTTCCGTCGTCTAAATTTACGCGATAAATCTGTGGTTTGCCACCCCGGTCAGAGGTATAGATGAGCGAGTTACCATCAGGATCCCAAAATGGCTCGGTGCTATTGGCACGGCCGTGGGTAATTTGCGTCAATTTTTTGCTGTTCAAATCGAAGGTATACACCTGCAAGCTACCGGTTTTGGAGAGTACCAAGGCTAACTTGCTGCCATCAGGAGAAAACTGTGGCGATCCATTGTGACGAGGGTATGACGCAATTTTCTCGCGCTGGCCGGTATAAATGTTCATGATGAAGATTTCTGCCTGACCATTTTCGAAGCTGACATAGGCGAGCTGTCGGCCATCCGGTGACCAAGACGGCGACATCAATGGCTGTTTGGAACGCAGGATCAAGCGCTCGTTATAGCCGTCATAGTCTGACAAACGCAGCTGGTAGGGGTAGTCGTTTTCTTTATCAATCACCACATAAGCGATACGCGTTAAGAACGCGCCCTTTTCACCGGTGAGCTGCTCATAAACAATATTGGAAATGCGATGCGCATAGCGGCGCAAGTCGCTCTCTTTGACCGTGGCGCGGTTATTCACGAGTAAGTGATCATCGGTTTGTACCAACTCGCCATCGGCGCCTAGGCCTTTGCTGTCACCGCCAGTGAGTTGCCCTCGAACGATATCAATCAGCTGATAGTCGATCTGATAACGCCCGTCAGATGTGGGAGTAATGGTGCCTGTGACCACCGCATCCACCCCCAGCGAGGTCCAAGCGTTGTAATCTACATCCGCATCACTATATGGGGTTTGCGGCATGTCACTGACCGCCAGCGGGTTGAACTTACCACTGCGGCGTAAATCGGAGCCGACCACGCCGGAAATATCTTCCGGCAATTCGCCTTGTCCCTTCCATTGAAACGGGATCACGCCAATCGGGCGCGCGGTATTCACCCCTTCGGTGATCACCAATTTCAGCGCGGCATGTGCCGGTTGAGTCAGTATCGACAGACAGGCTAAAAGCATCACAACCGCGGCGATACGCCATGTTCGCAAACGATCCTGACTCTTGCTTGTCACACTGCTTGTGCCACCGCAGGGGCTCACTTCCATCATGTTTGGTATCCTGTCGTTTAGTTAGGTCTAACGGTCAACTCAATATCACGTAGTTTGGCAATAATGTCCTCATCTTCCGGCATTGGAAACTGAGACACAGACGCCACCGCGGCTTTTGTCGCGCGACACAGCCGGGAATTGCCTGACTTTTCTTCCACATTAAGCAACAGGCCGGTCGATGACAAGCGCATATTCACCACGCACTTTTGGCCACTTAAGCCATCATCGACGATAAGCCGTTGCTGGATCTTCTGTGTAAAAATGGCGCCGAACCGCGCCACTTCATCTTGAATAAATTGCCCGCGCGCGGTTTGCCGTTGGCTGGCTTCCGACTCGAGGCCCGAGAACAAATCGTTCAGCGCCGCCTCTTGCTCTTGTTGTCGTCGCTTCGCCTCCTGGGCTTTTCGCTCTGCCTCTTGGCGCGCTTGTTCGGCTTTACGTGCTTCTTCTTCCGCTTTTTTACGCTCGGCAAGCTTGCGCTGTCGCTCGGCTTCGGCTTTTTTCGCTTCTTCCTCGGCTTTACGTTGCGCGGCGAGCTTTTCTTGCCGTGCTTTTTCCGCTTTCTCCGCCGCGAGTTCCGCTTTGCGCTTCTCTTCTAATTTACGCTGACGTTCGCGTTCGGCCTGTTCGGCCTGTTGCTTGGCAATACGCGCTTGCTCTTGCGCTTCGGCCTTTTGCTCGGCAATTCGCTTTTGCTCTTCACGTGCTTGGCGCTCGGCTTCTAGCTTTTGTCGCTTCACTTCGCGAAGGCGCTGCTCTTCTTGCTCACGTTGTTGCTCAAGGCGTTTCGCTTGCTGCTCTAACCGTTGGAGTCGCTCCGCTTCTTCGCGTTTAGCCTGATCGCGTTGCTCGCGAATTTTCTTCGCCTGCGCATTCACTACCGCCGGATCAATGACAGTGGCATCAATCGCGCGACCCGCTTTAGGGGTTGGCGTTGAGTCAGAACTAAAGTCTGCCCCCCATAACAGCACAATCACCAACACCAGATGCAACACGGCAGATATTGCCAGCGCGGGCATCAGCGAGTCTTTGCCTGATTTTTTATGGGTTGGTTTATCGCTTGGTTCGTTCATCACCCTCACCTACGACTCGTACGGCTCAGTCATTAACCCCACTGACGACACGCCAGCTTGGTTTAATGCATCAAGCGTCAGGATGATGTCTGAATAAGGCACCCGGCCATCGCCGCCCACTAGCACAGGGGACTTAGGATTGAGCTGCAGCTCAGCTTTAACGCGCACCAGAATTTCTTCCAAGCTCAAACCGCGCGTCATATCGCCATTATTGACACTGAGCCCTAATTGCCCGTCTTTATCCACTTCCACAATGATAAAGGCGCCGCTGTCTTCCTCTTCTGCCAGCTCTGCGGCGGTTTTCGCTTGGGCCGTTTGTGGCAGATCGACATCCACTCCCTGGGTCACAAATGGGGCGGTCACCATAAAGATAATCAGCAGTACCAGCATCACATCAATGTACGGGACAACATTGATTTCCGCCGTCATCTTGCGCCGTTTAGGTTGATACGCCATGGATCACTCCTGGGTTGCCGCAAACGCTTGACGATGAAGAATGCTAGAGAACTCTTCCATAAAGTTCATGTAGTTATGCTCGAGCTTACTGACTTTGGCGGTCAAACGGTTGTACGCCATGACCGCTGGGATCGCAGCGAACAGACCCATGGCTGTCGCCACCAAGGCTTCGGCAATCCCGGGGGCGACCATGGCCAACGTCGCCTGCTTTACCGCGCCTAGGGCGATAAAGGCATGCATGATCCCCCATACGGTACCAAACAGGCCAATGTAAGGGCTGATCGACCCCACCGTCGCCAAAAATGGCAGATGGGTTTCCAGCTCTTCCACTTGTTTTGATAACGACACGCGCATCGCCCGCGAAGTCCCTTCCATCACGGCGTCGGGCACTTTGTCGTTGCTACGATGCAAACGCGCGAATTCTTTAAAGCCGGCGTAAAAAATTTTCTCGCTGCCCGTCAAATTGTCTTTGCGCGCTTGCACTTCTTGGAATAGTTGAGAAAGATCGATCCCAGACCAAAATCTGTCTTCAAACCGTTCAGCTTTGCTAAACGCGTGCTGCATGACCTTGGAGCGCTTGATGATCATCGCCCAAGACACCACTGACATACCCAGTAATATCAGCATCACTACCTTGACAAGCAAGCTTGCTTGCAAAAACAGGTCGAGAATGGAAAGTTCAGCGGTCACGTCATCATCTCCGATTTAATCTGTGTTGGAATCGATTTGGGTTTCATGGTTGTTGGGTCGACACAGGCTATCTTAACCGTCGCCGCACACAATGCTTTTTGATCAGAATTCACCAAGCTTTGACAAAAGGTCATGCTGGCGCGCCCCATGGCTGACACTGTGGTGACAACCTCCAGTGCATCATCAAGCCGTGCACCGCGGTGAAAGTCAATATCCATATGGCGCACAACAAAGGCGGTGCGATCGGCAAAGAGCGCTTGTTGATTGACACCGATCTCACGCAACAGTTCAGTGCGTGCCCGCTCAAAGTAATTGAGATAATTGGCGTGGTAAACCACTCCACCAGCGTCCGTGTCTTCATAATACACACGAATGGGCCAGCGAAACGGCGTTGATTCTGTCATGTCTTTACCCATGATCGGTTTACGATAGGCAATTACTATACCTAAGTTGTGGATGTATAGAAATGCTGAGACAGCGCGGCTGGCGCATTGGTCGCCCATCAAGCCGTCGAGAAGTGATGTGCTGCAAAAAACGCGCAATTACTCACGCTAGAGTGATGAAAAAAGCACCACTCGGGTGCCTTTGTCATTCGTTTGTCACTTTGCGCTTGCTCACCGAGCGCCTAACTCAACTAGCGCAGCCACATCAAGGCGAGCAACAGAAGGGATACGCCCCACCCGAATGGCGGCCAGGTGAGCCACCGGCTCCATTTGCCTTGCGCCGTGAAACCGACGGCATGGATCACCCCGACACAGGTCGCGTAGAGCAGCCCCACGCCCATCGGAAACGTGACACCGCCCATGCGCTGAGCAAAGGCTTCTGGCGCCCACATTACTTGGCCGCCCCAGCACAGGGCACTGGCCAATGAGAGCAGCCGCCAAAGGCCAGAAAAGTGCTGGCCTAAGGGAGCAGGTTGGCGCTCACTCATTGTCGTGATCCATCGCTTCGGTGTGCTCCAACCATAAGGCATTGATAATGCCAAAGGCGCATGCCAGCAGCACACCAAGAATCCACGTGAAATACCACATATGCAGGCTCCTTAATCAGTACAGTGAATGGGTGTTGTCTTCAATATATTGCGCGTCTAAACGACCAAACATCTTAATGTAGCACCACAGGGTGTAAGCCAAGATAATCGGCACAAACACCGCCGCGACGATGGTCATGATCGACAAGGTTAGCTCGCTGGAGGTGGCATCCCACATGGTCAAGCTGTGACCCGGGAAAGTGCTCGATGGCATCACAAAGGGGAACATTGCGATACCCGCGGTCAAAATCACGCCCGCCACGGCTAAACTCGAGAACAAGAAAGCCCAACCTCCGCGCTCAAGACGTGACGCCAGCAGTGCCAACAATGGCATGACGGCGCCGACCAGTGGTGCTAACCAGAGGATTGGCATCGCTTGATAGTTACGCATCCAAGCGCCGCTTTGTACCGCGACCTCTTTCGCCAGTGGGTTAGAGGCTGCTTGGTTCGCTGCCTCACTGACCACCACAAAGCCATCTATATTTTGTACCCAGAAGCCTGCTGCCACAAAGAGTACGGTGGTCAATAATGCACACAGTTGCGCGACATTACGTGCGCGTACATGCAGCGCATCGGTAGTTTTTAGTTGCAACCAGGTTGCGCCTTGCAACACCACCATAAACAGGCTCACCAATCCACACACCAGTGCGAAGGGATTAAGCAGTGCAAAAAAGCCACCAGTGTAGGTTGGGATCAAGAGATCGCTAAGCTGGAACGGCACCCCTTGTAAGAGGTTACCAAAGGCGACCCCGAAAATGACCGGTGGCACAAAGCCCCCCAGCACCAAGCCCCAATCCCATGCGGTGCGCCAGCGTGGGTCATCGATTTTTGAGCGATAGTCAAAGCCCATGGGACGGAAGAAAAGCGCCGCCAGTGTGACCACCATCGCGATATAAAAACCAGAAAAGGAAACCGCATACACCAACGGCCAAGCGGCGAATAATGCCCCGCCTGCGGTCACTAACCAGACTTGGTTGCCTTCCCAATGGGGCGCGACAGCGTTAATCATTACCCGACGTTCACTGTCGGTTTTGCCGATCAGGGTGAGCAAGGCGCCCACCCCCATGTCAAAGCCATCAGTGACGGTAAAGCCGATCAGTAACACACCGATCAGCACCCACCAGATCAGGCGTAACGTTTCATAATCAAACATGCTCTCTCTCCTTATGCTTCAATCTGGCGGCTGAAATCCGCTTCTGGATTGCCTTTTTGTTCAAAATGGTAGCGGCCGGTTTTAAGGCTGCTAGGCCCAAGGCGGGCAAACTTGAACATCAGATAAAGCTCAGCGACGAGGAAAACGGTGTAGAGCGAGCAAATCGCCACCATCGAGAAAATAATATCCCCTGCAGCTAGGTTCGATGCGGCCACGTGTACAGGGAGGATTTCCCCCACCGCCCAAGGCTGGCGGCCATACTCGGCAACAAACCAACCGGCTTCGCACGCGATCCATGGTAGCGGGATACCAATCAGCGCAAGCTTCAGTAGCCAGGGCTTTTCATCGATACGCTGACGGCAGGTCTGCCAGAACGCCATGCCAAAAATGAACAGCATCGCAAAGCCGCACGCTACCATGATCCTAAAGCTCCAGAACAAAGGCGCTACTTGTGGAATAGAGTCTTTCGCCGCTTGCTGAATTTGCCCTTCGGTCGCATCCACCACCTTATCGGTGTACGGCTTAAGAAGCAGGCCGTAACCAAGATCGTTTTTCACTTCATTGAACGCGGCTTTGGTTTCTGGTGATTTCTCGCCGGCACGCAGTTTTTCCAATAATGCGTATGCCTGCATACCATTGCGGATACGGGTTTCGTGCTCAGCAATCAAATCGGTTAAGCCGGTTACTTCTTTATCCAGTGAGCGCGTGGCAATGATCCCCATCGCATAAGGGATTTTGATCGCATAATCGGTCTGCATGGCCTCTTGATTCGGCAAGCCCACCACGGTAAACGCCGCTGGCGCTTCTTCGGTGTGCCACTCGGCCTCAATCGCTGCCAGTTTGACCTTTTGTACATCACCCAGCTCGTAACCGGACTCATCACCCAGCACAATCACGGATAAAATGGCCGCCATACCAAACGAGGCCGCGATCGCAAACGAACGGCGGGCAAAGGCGATATCACGGCCTTTGAGCAGGTAGTAAGCACTGATACCAAGGATGAACATCGCCCCTGTGGTATAGCCAGCGGCAACGGTGTGAACAAACTTCACCTGCGCCACGGGGTTGAAGACCACATCGGCAAAGCTCACCATCTCCATGCGCATGGTTTCAAAGTTAAACTCTGAGCCCACAGGGTTTTGCATCCAGCCGTTGGCCACCAAAATCCATAGCGCAGAAAAATTAGAGCCTAACGCCACCAGCCAAGTGGTGACCAAGTGTTGACGCTTACTAAGACGATCCCAACCAAAGAAGAACAGGCCCACAAAAGTGGATTCAAGGAAGAAGGCCATCAGCCCTTCAATGGCAAGCGGGGCGCCAAAAATGTCCCCTACATAGTGGGAATAGTAGGCCCAGTTGGTTCCGAATTGGAACTCCATGGTGAGGCCAGTGGCCACCCCAAGCGCAAAGTTAATCCCAAACAGTTTGCCCCAAAATTTGGTCATGTCTTTGTAGATTTGCTTGTCGGTCATCACGTATAACGATTCCATGATGGCCAGCAAAAATGCCATGCCTAACGTTAAGGGAACAAACAGGAAGTGATACATCGCGGTCAGCGCAAACTGCAGCCGCGATAAATCGACGATATCGGTAATCATGGTCACTCCTTTACACCGCTTTCGGTGCCGATACTGGCGTATCGCTCGTTTTACTTTCTCACCCTGCACGGCAGTCAAAACAGCTGGCTGGCGCGGGGAAAGCTACACACTTCTTAATTGACTGCTTGCATGTTACACAGTTGAAACACCAAGGTTATTCTATAGTTAAATTTTATCTAATTAAGGTATAACTAATATTATAGGCGCAACAATTGGGTGTTAATCGTGTTTTGCTCGGTTTGTCGACCAGGCGACAAAAACAGCAAGACGAACCAACCGAGAGACAAAACTGTGATTAACCACGAAGAAACTAGGCGAGATGGCGGCATTAACGGAAGCCATCTCTCATTGCCTTGTCACCGGCAACCGCCAGCAGATGGGGTTACGATAAGGGCTCACGTGCTACATAACCTTAATCTAGATCAAAAAACCCCATTGGTTGTCGGCCAATGGGGCAGTTTTAGCAAAAAAAGTCTTGATCTTGATTAAGGTTTGCGAGGATTTTCAGCGCAGTCTATCCGATTAGGTTTTCGGCAAATCAAAGCCAAAATGCAGATACGCACGCTGGCTGGCAATTCGACCACGTGGTGTGCGTTGCAGGTAGCCCTGTTGAATCAAATAAGGCTCAATCACATCTTCGATGGTGTCTTTTTCTTCACCAATCGCCGCCGCCAAGTTATCGAGCCCGACCGGCCCGCCATCAAACTTCTCAATAATGGCATTGAGTAGCTTGCGATCCATGTAGTCAAACCCTTGGCTGTCAACATCAAGCATATCGAGCGCGCGCTGAGCAATGTCAGCACTAATGTCACCCGTGCCTTTTACTTCAGCATAATCACGCACACGACGGAGTAAGCGGTTAGCAATGCGTGGCGTACCGCGAGAACGGCGCGCCACTTCCATCGCCCCTTCCTCATCGGTTGATAACGCCAAACAATGTGCGCTGCGTTTCACGATACCGGTTAGATCCCCCACGCTGTAATACTCTAAGCGCTGGGTAATGCCAAAGCGGTCACGCAAGGGCGATGTCAGCGAGCCAGCGCGGGTGGTGGCACCAATCAGGGTAAACGGCGGTAAATCGATTTTGATTGAGCGCGCGGCAGGCCCTTCACCAATCATGATATCCAGCTGATAGTCTTCCATCGCGGGATACAAGACTTCTTCTACCACTGGGCTTAAGCGATGGATTTCATCAATAAACAGCACATCATGAGGCTCAAGGTTGGTGAGCAAGGCGGCCAGATCGCCGGCTTTTTCTAATACAGGGCCTGACGTGGTGCGAATATTGACGTCCATTTCATTGGCAACAATATTGGCCAAGGTGGTTTTACCCAGACCTGGCGGGCCAAAAATCAATAGATGATCGAGCGCTTCTTGGCGTTTGCGCGCGGCATGGATAAAGATTTCCATCTGATCACGGACGTGATTTTGGCCTTGGTAGTCTTCCAATAACTTAGGACGAATCGCGCGGTCGATCACCTCTTCTTCCCGATCAGGGGTGGTTTGCGCCGAGATTAAACGATCAGCTTCTATCATGGGTTACACCATTGAGCGCAGCGCGTGACGAATGACGTCTTCGCTGCTCATATCATCAGTTGCAATTTGTTTAACCACTTTTTCAGCCTGCGCCGCTTTATAACCCAGCGCGACCAAGGCGCTCACCGCCTCATCCGCGGCAGACGAAATCGTGGTTGGTGCTGCGCGTAGGGCTGCGCCCTCAGCCGTCGCGGCATCCGTGTGCGGAGTAAAGAGATCGAACGCTTCCCAGTTTTTAAGCCGGTCGCGCATTTCAATCACCAAACGTTCCGCGGTTTTCTTACCCACCCCAGGGATTTTCACCAGGGTCGAGACATCATTATGCTCAACACTGTCGACAAAGTGGTTAGCCGTCATCCCCGATAAAATCGCTAACCCCAGTTTAGGTCCCACGCCATTGGCCTTGATCACTTCCCGAAACAGCGCTCGCTCACGTTTACCGCTAAAACCATAGAGAAGTTGCGCATCTTCACGCACTACAAAATGCGTGTACACGGTAGCGGTTTCACCTACCTCCGGCAATTGATACAAGCAGTTCATCGGCATGCTCACTTCATAGCCGACGCCGTTCACATCGATCAAAATCTCAGGAGGTTGCTTTTCTATCAGGGTTCCCTGTAATCGGCCTATCACAATCGCATCTCTGTTTGTTACTTTGCCCCAAGGATAAAGAATAACTGGATCTATATCCAGTCGGATTGGCTTTACCGATATCGGCCGCGGCGGGCGGCGTTGGCTTTGCCGGCCATGGCGATGAGGGTGTGGTTGGTGTGGGCATGACAAATGGCAACCGCGAGGGCATCGGCGGCATCAGCTTGCGGGGTGGCGCTGAGCTTTAACATGTGGGTGACCATATGCTGAACTTGCTTTTTATCCGCACTGCCTTTCCCCACCACTGCTTGCTTGATAAGCCTCGCGGCATATTCAGACACCGGTAAATCGGCGTTTACCGCCGCAACAATGGCGCTGCCGCGCGCTTGCCCCAGTTTAAGCGCTGAATCCGCGTTGCGAGCCATAAACACTTGCTCAATAGCAAAGTTATCCGGTTGGAACTGGGTGATGACTTCGCTCACCCCTGCATAGATATGTTTCAGTCGACCGGGTAAGTCGTCTGTCTCGGTGCGAATACAGCCACTACCGAGATATTCAAGATGCCGACCATGTTGGCGGATCACCCCATAACCGGTGATCCGCGAACCTGGGTCAATCCCCAGTATCACTGCCATTTAGCTTAAACTCGCTGCCACTTCGTCCGAGATATCACCGTTATGGTAGACTTCTTGCACATCGTCAAGGTCTTCTAACATATCGATCAAGCGCAGCAGCTTCGGTGCCGTGTCTGCATCCAACTCCGCTTTGGTGGATGGCACCTGAGTCACCTCCGCTCGCTCAGCTTCAAACCCGGCTTTGTCTAAGGCATCTTTCACATAGCCAAAGTCATTGGGGGTGGTGTACACATCCATTGAACCGTCGTCATAGGTGACCACATCGTCCGCGCCGCCTTCGAGTGCCGCTTCCATCACCGCATCTTCTTCAAGGCCGGATGGGTAGGTGATCACCCCTTTTTTATCGAATAAGAAGCTGACTGAGCCATCGGTACCCAGGTTACCACCGGATTTTGAAAACGCATGGCGCACACCTGACACAGTACGGTTGCGGTTATCGGTCATGCACTCCACCATCACCGCCGTGCCTGCGGGGCCATAACCTTCATAGATGACGGTTTCCATGTTCTCATCACCTTCCCCACCAGCACCGCGTGAAATCGCACGGTTGATGGTATCGCGTGTCATGTTGTTTGACAGCGCTTTATCCACTGCGGCACGCAGGCGTGGATTGGTTTCCGCCTCGGGGCCACCCTCTTTGGTTGACACCACAATTTCTCGGATAAGCTTGGTGAAAATCTTACCGCGCTTCGCGTCTTGAGCGGCTTTACGGTGTTTAATGTTCGACCACTTACTGTGACCTGCCATATCGACTCTCCGTTTTTTGCGCTCCCCTCACGTGAAAGGAGTAATAAGAAAAAACGCGCCTTGGCTTTTCAGTCTGAGGCGCGTTGAGACATTGACCTTGCGCCTTGATACGACCGTCTGGTGACGGCAGCTATCGGTCGCAAGGATAAGACGGGCAAGGCTGCTTGCCCGTCATCAGGCGAATCTATTCGCTGTGTTCGTTTTGCTCTGCCGCCGCGGTAATGCTCAGCGCCAGTTCTTCAAGCGCCGCGTCATTAGCAAGGCTTGGCGCGTCAGTCATCAAGCATGCCGCTGCGGTGGTTTTCGGGAAGGCAATCACGTCACGAATGTTCTCGGTGCCGGATAGCAACATCACCAAACGGTCCATACCAAACGCCAGACCTGCGTGTGGTGGGGTACCGTATTTCAATGCATCCAGCAAGAAGCCAAATTTCTTGCGCTGTTCTTGCTCATCAATGCCTAATGTTTCAAACACCGAAGCTTGCATTTCTGGGTTATGGATACGCACCGAGCCACCGCCCACTTCGTAACCATTAATCACCATGTCGTAGGCGTTAGAGTTCGCCGCCGCAGGATTTGCCACCAGCTCTTCAGGTGTCACGTCGGTCGGCGCAGTGAATGGGTGGTGCATCGCATGCAAGTTACCTTCGTCGTCTTCCTCAAACATTGGGAAGTCAACCACCCACAATGGTGCCCAGGCTTGGGTGTCGGTCAGCTCAAGATCTAGGCCTAACTTCACACGCAATGCGCCCAGCGCTTCGGTGACCACAGATTTCTTGTCTGCACCGAATAGGATAATGTCACCAGTTTGCGCCTCAGTGCGCGACAGAATGCTTTCTACCACTTCCGCATTGAGGAACTTGGCCACCGGCGATTGAATGCCATCAAAACCGGCGTCACGGTCGTTGACTTTCATCCACGCCAAGCCTTTGGCGCCGTAGATGCCAACAAAGTTGGTGTATTCATCAATCTGCTTGCGCGACAAGCTGGCACCACCTGGTACACGAATCACGGCCACGCGGCCTTTTTCATCGTTTGCCGGGCCAGAGAACACTTTAAATTCAACATCTTTGACGATGTCTGCTACATCGACGATTTCGAGCGGGTTACGCAAATCTGGCTTGTCGGAGCCAAAACGGCGCATCGCTTCTTCATACTTCATGGTGGGGAACGCGCCCAAGTCCACATTGAGCAGCGATTGCCACATTTCACGGATCAATTGCTCGGTCACCTCGCGCACTTGGTCGGCGCTCATGAATGAGGTTTCGATATCAATCTGTGTAAATTCTGGCTGGCGATCGGCGCGCAAGTCTTCATCACGGAAGCACTTAACGATTTGGTAATAGCGATCGAACCCGGACATCATCAGCAACTGTTTGAACAGCTGTGGTGATTGCGGCAACGCATAAAAGTTACCTTTGTGGACACGGCTTGGCACCAAGTAGTCACGTGCGCCTTCTGGGGTCGCTTTGGTGAGTACCGGGGTTTCGATGTCTAAAAAGTCATTGTCATCGAGGAAGCGACGGACAAAGCTGGTGGCTTTAGCACGCAGTTTAATCCGATCGCTCATTTCAGGGCGGCGCAAGTCAAGGTAGCGATACTTCAGGCGCTGCTCTTCGGAAATAAACTGGTTAAAGTCAATCGGCATCGGTGCACTGCGGTTGATGATCTCCAACCCTTTCGCCACCACTTCGACTTCGCCTGTGGCCATATCACTGTTGATCTGGCTCTCTGGACGCGCACGCACTTCACCACGGATGGTCAGGCAAAATTCGTTACGCAATTTGTTTGCTTGCTCGTAAACATCACCCATATCAGGGTCAATCACAACTTGCACTAGACCCTCACGGTCGCGCATGTCGATAAAAATCAAGCCGCCCAAATCACGGCGGCGGTTAACCCAACCACAAAGACTTACTTCTTGCCCGACGTGGGCTTTATTCAGGTGACCACAATATTGGGTGCGCATAGATTATTCCTGATCTGTTCTGATGATTCCGCTTGCCCCCTGGGGCACAAGCCTGCCAAATACTGAGGGGAATTCGGGTAACAGCGTCTGTCGTACCTGACGGTACGCCCCCATGAGTGCCGTTACTGTCAAAGACCTGCCATTATAAAGGAAAAGCCCCGCTCTTGGTAAAGCGATCGCACTTAAAACCGATAGTTTTTTTATTCAAATCCTTTTAGGCTATTACTTTATTGGTTCGCAACGCATCAGCACGGGCATGACCTCCTTATTACACCAACTCCCCTCTCCACCCCTGCGGTTGGGGCTGACGCAATGGTCTCATCCCAGTTGGCAGCATCACTTTTATCCGCCAGGCACCAAGTCAGGCGAGCGCTTAGCCCGTTATGCCGAGGTGTTTAATACCGTCGAGGGCAACACGACCTTTTACGCCTCCCCCTCGCCGCAAACGGTGAATAATTGGGCGGCCGCCATTCCAGACAGTTTTCAATTTACCTTTAAGCTGCCGAAAACCATTACCCATCAATGCCAGCTGCGTCATGCGCAAGACTTAACCGCCGACTTCATTAAGCTGATGGCCCCGCTCCATGAGCATATTGGCCAGTGGACGATTCAACTGCCGGCGCGCTTTGGTCCAGACGGGTTGCCCAGCTTAGACGCGTTTCTTACAACGCTACCGCGCGATTTGGCCATCGGTGTCGAAGTGCGTCACCCGGCCTTTTTTGCCAAAGGCAACGCAGAAAAAGCGCTCAACCGACTGTTGATCGATCATAACGCCAACCGTGTGATCATGGATAGTCGCCCGGTATTTGCGGCTAACCCCGACACCCCTGCCATTATTGATGCGCAAAAGAAAAAGCCCCGTGTGCCCGTGCATGCCATCGCCACCAGTGCAGCGCCCATGGTGCGTTTTATTGGTCATCCTGATTTACCCGAAAATACCGCGTTTTTTGACCCTTGGATCTCACGCTTATCTCAATGGATAGCCGCGGGCAAAACGCCCTATTTAATGATTCATACCTCAGATAACGATCAGGCCCCTGCGTTGGCCGCACAATTATATCAACGTCTTGATTTATCAACGCCACTGGCTTCCGTCACGCGCGCCGCACAAAGTCAACAGGGCGCGTTGTTTTAATCTCGCCGCTGGCACGCGTTCTCACCGTGCAGACAGACGCAGAAAAATTCACTACAATACGCCGCTTTTGTGGCAAGCTTTGGGTGCGCAACGCACGAAAGCCTGCCAGCTTGGCTGATTTGTAGGGGCTTACATGGCTAATCAGGATAAAATTTTCGCAGCGCCTATCGAAAAAATGGGCGATTTCACCTTCGATGAAAATGTCGCTGAGGTGTTCCCGGATATGATCCAGCGCTCGGTACCGGGTTACAGCAATATTATTTCGGCCATCGGCATGCTGGCCAAGCGTTTTGCGGCGCCTGATAGTCATATTTATGATCTTGGCTGTTCGCTGGGTGCTGCCACTTTATCGATGCGTCGCCATATTCCTCATGACAGCTGCAAAATCATCGCGGTGGATAACTCACAAGCCATGGTTGAGCGTTGTCGCTTGCATGTTAACGCGTATCGCGGCGCCGCCGATGTTGAAGTTCGCGAAGCCGATATTCGCGACGTCGAGATAACCAATGCCTCGATGGTGGTGCTCAATTTTACCCTACAATTTTTAAGCCCTGACGATCGCCAAGCCCTACTCACTCGCATTTATCAAGGCTTGAAGCCAGGTGGGATCCTGATTCTGTCCGAAAAGTACCGATTTGAAGACGAAACCGCCAATGAATTGCTGATCGATTTACACCACGATTTCAAGCGTGCCAATGGCTATAGCGAGCTTGAGATCAGCCAAAAGCGCAGTGCACTGGAGAATGTGATGCGCCCGGACAGTATTGCCACCCACCAAGCGCGGCTCCATGCCATTGGCTTTAGCAGCGTCGCCATGTGGTTCCAGTGTTTTAACTTTGGTTCGATGCTCGCGATTAAGTAAGACGAGCCTGACAGTACGAGTAATCTGATGTTTGATTTTTCCGATTTTTATCAGCTGATCGCCAAAAACCGTCTAAGCCATTGGCTCGAGGTGTTGCCAGCACAATTAGCCGAGTGGCAAAACCAGCCGCATGGCGATATGCCCAAGTGGATAAAAGTGCTCAACAAGATCCCAACCACCGCGCCCGAGACGGTTGAGCTGAAAGACGCGGTGCGCATGGGTGATGACAATAGCCTGCCCAACGGCGAGCGCAAAAAATTAGAAAACTTATTGCGTACCTTGCACCCTTGGCGCAAAGGCCCGTACCAGGTACACGGCATTGATATTGATACAGAGTGGCGCTCAGATTGGAAATGGGATCGCGTACTCCCGCATATCTCGCCGCTAAAAGGGCGGTATGTGCTTGATGTCGGTTGCGGCAATGGCTACCACATGTGGCGCATGTTGGGTGAAGAGGCCGCACTGACAGTGGGCATCGACCCCTCCGAGCTCTTTTTGATGCAATTCGACGCCATTCGTCGCTTGATGGGTAACGATCAGCGTGCGCACCTGCTGCCTTTAGGGATTGAAAAACTGCCTGCGCTACGCGCGTTCGACACCGTGTTCAGTATGGGTGTGTTGTATCACCGCCGCTCCCCTCTCGATCATCTGATGCAACTCAAAGATCAATTGCGTAAAGATGGCGAGCTGGTGCTGGAAACCTTGGTTATCGATGGCGATGAAAACGCGGTATTGGTGCCTGCCGGTCGTTATGCTCAAATGCGTAACGTCTACTTTTTCCCGTCTGCCCGTGCGTTAAAAGTGTGGCTGGAGAAAGTCGGGTTTGTCGATGTGCGTATTGTCGACGAGTGCATCACCACCACGGATGAGCAGCGCAGTACCGAGTGGATGACCCATAACTCGCTGCCTGAGTACCTCAACCCAGATGATCCGGCGCAAACCATCGAAGGGTATCCGGCCCCCAAACGCGCGATCTTAGTGGCTCGCAACCCGGATTAAACAACAGCCCGGACACCGCTCCCCCATACCACCGCCCTTACTCGCCGCCTCACTGGGCGGTGATAAGGGTGAACATGGCGGTGAACGCCGCTTACCGACCTCACACCTGACGCTGACACCACGCTCGCAATCGCGACGCATGTATTGACGGCTGTGTTTTATTTCACCGCCTGAGTGCTTGTTTGCTAACGACTTTGCTTTATTACCGTCGATTAAATCAGCGTTTAGTCAATTCTGACTAACATTTGACAGAATCCCCCTACCCATCTTTGTCGCATCCTTTAGAATTTGCCCTCGCCGTCGCGATCAGCGCTTTACTGCCTGTGACATGGCTAGCCGCAACCCTTCTTACGCTGTGGAGATTTAGATGCTATTTCGTTGCTCACTGATCAGTGCGCTTTTACTTACGGTGTCCGGCTGCACATTAACCTCGCAGCACCAACACCAGGAAACGCTCAGTAAATTTGATAACCTGGCTGCCCAACACCAGCAGCAACAACAAACTTTCACCGAGACATTCGCTCAACATGGCACAGCGTTAAATCAGTTGGCCGACAAAGTGAGTGCGCTCGAAAGCCAACTGACCGTGATTCAGCGTACCCAAGCCAAGCTTTACGCCAATGTGGCGACCGACACCGCTGACGTCAAAGTGAAAGAAAAGGTGGTGCGGGTGCCGGTTAACGACGGCAAGATTATTCTCGGTGGACGCGAATTTGTCTGGTTTGATGCGGTCGAAAACACCTTCCAATCCCGTGTGGATACCGGTGCCGAAACGTCTTCACTCAACGCGGTGGATATCCAAGAGTTTGAGCGTGACGGCGATACCTGGGTCAAGTTCAACGTCAATCATAGTGAAAACAGCGATCAGCCAGTGATCATGGAAATGCCGGTGAAGCGCTGGGTGCGTATC
The DNA here is from genome assembly GCF_001996015.1 of Salinivibrio sp. ML198. Classification (NCBI taxonomy): domain Bacteria; kingdom Pseudomonadati; phylum Pseudomonadota; class Gammaproteobacteria; order Vibrionales; family Vibrionaceae; genus Salinivibrio; species Salinivibrio sp. ML198. The sequence goes on along the minus strand of NZ_MUEZ01000009.1, from coordinate 143,507 downwards.
CGTCAATCGTCTAGCGATAGCACTGAGCGCCGCCCAGTGGTCGAAGCCTGGATTCGTGTCGGTAACATCCATGAAAAAACCGAATTCACCCTCGCCGATCGCACCAACATGGAATACCCAGTGCTGCTCGGCCGCGAATTTTTTAAAGACTTGGCGGTGGTTGATGTCAGCCAAGTCCATATTCATCCGCAATATCAGCCGGACACGCCATCGGAACCAGGCGATGACACCCCCCAAAACAAGTAGGTAATCGATATGGTTTCACGGGTTCCTTTTTATTTTTTAATTGGCTTTTTAGTTGTCGCAGGTATTGCACTCAGCGCGTACCGTCATTTTGTCTATGGCGTGCCATGGCTGGCTGACGAAACGCGTCAAGTGTGGCAAATCGAGGCGAGAATCAATTTCGATGCCAACGACGGGCCGGTCAAAATCAGTTTGGCGGCGCCAGACAGCCAGCCGGGTTTGACCCTGATTGATGAAAGCACCTCATCGGCCGGGTACGGTTTTTCCTTGCTCGATACCGAGCATGGCCGCCAAGCACAGTGGTCGGCTCGACAAGCGAGCGGTGAGCAAACGCTTTATTTTAAGAACCAGATGCTGGTTGATGACAGCGCGCGCTACACCATGACCCCGCCCGAGGATGACGTGGTCGCCACGCCTGTCATGGATAATGCCGCGAAAAACGCCGCACTCGCGCTGCTTGACCGTGCTCGTGCCCGCTCTGCCGATAACATCACTCTGACCCGTGAGCTCATCAAACAGCTAAATAGTCCTGATAGCCAAAACGCGGCACTGCTGCTCAACACGCTTGATAAACCCGATGCACTGCGCAAAACCTTGGCCCTTGAAGGCATTCATGCGCGCGTGGTGGGCGGTTTAGAGCTTGAAGATGGCCGGCGCCGCCAAAGTATTTCCCCCATGTTGCAAGTGTGGCAAGACAGTCGCTGGCACTTGTTTGATTTAGTCAGCGGACAAAATGGCCATCACGATAACACGCTGTTATGGAACCAGCATGGCGGGCCGCTGCTAGAAGTAATGGGCGGTGAGCACAGCCAGGTGCACTTCTCCATCATTTCGCAAGACATCAGTCCGCAGCAGGCCACCTCGGCCAAGGTGTCGGCCGACGATTTGCTCAACTTCTCCATCCATAGTTTACCCATTGAAGAGCAGGCGATGTTCAAAACCATCATGCTGATCCCAATCGGTGCGCTCATTGTGGTGTTCTTGCGGGTGATTGTGGGGCTCAAAACCTCTGGTACTTTTATGCCAGTGCTCATTGCCGTCGCCTTTGTCCAAACCCAGCTCATCACCGGTATCGTGGGCTTTGTGTTGATTGTGGGCACGGGGCTGGTGATCAGAAGCTACTTATCGCGGCTCAATTTACTCTTGGTAGCACGAATATCGGCCGTGATTATTACCGTGATCCTGATTATTTCCGTCTTTAGCGTGATTGCCTTCCATATTGGTTTAATGGAGGGGCTCACCATTACCTTCTTCCCGATGATCATTCTGTCATGGACGATTGAACGGATGTCGATTTTGTGGGAAGAAGAAGGGGCAAAAGAAGTGGTGATTCAAGGTGGCGGCTCACTGCTCACTGCCGTACTGGTATATTTAGCGATGACCAATGATTTGATTCGCCATCTCACCTTTAACTTTATTGGCCTGCAGCTGGTTATCCTTGCACTTATCTTGCTACTAGGTAATTACACGGGCTATCGCTTGTCTGAACTCAAGCGCTTCCGCCCCTTAGCGGAGCCGAGTAATAAGCCACTTGGGTTAGCTACCACCTCAGGAGGCGATGATGCGCAAACTCCTCGATAAGTTAGCCTCTCCGTTTCGCCTTAACCACGCAGGGATCATGGGCATGAACCAGCGCAACATTCGCTATATTGGTCGCTACAATGACAGGCGTTTGTATCCATTGGTTGATGACAAGCTACAAACCAAACTCATCGCCCAACAAGCGGGGGCCACGGTGCCTGAACTGATTGGGGTGATTGACAGCCAAGCGGATGTCAAACGCATCCACGCCATGGTCGCCAATTGGCCCGGCTTTGTGATTAAGCCTGCGCAGGGCTCTGGCGGAAAAGGCATCTTAGTGGTGACAAAAAACCACCAAGGTGTCTATACCAAAGCCTCGGGGAAAGCGGTCAGCCATAATGATGTGGAGCGCCATATCACCAATACCTTGGCAGGCCTTTTCTCGCTAGGAGGCAAAGCCGATGTCGCCGTGGTCGAAAACTTAATTGCGTTTGATGATAGCTTTCAAGGATTTAGCTATGAGGGTGTGCCCGATATCCGCGTGATTGTTTTTCAAGGCTACCCAGTGATGGCAATGATGCGTCTATCGACCTCGGCGTCTGATGGCAAAGCTAACTTACACCAAGGTGCCGTTGGCGTCGGCTTAGATATGGCGACGGGCAAAGCACTAAAAGCGGTGCAGTTTAATCGCCCTATCACGCATCATCCAGATACCCATCAAGATCTCTATACCCTGCAAGTGCCTCACTGGCAGCAGCTTCTTACCCTCGCCGCCAGTGCATGGGAAATGACGGACTTGGGTTACATGGGCACCGATATGGTGCTGGACAAAGAAAAAGGTCCGATGGTATTGGAGCTCAATGCACGACCAGGCCTCGCCATTCAAATTGCGAATGGATGTGGCCTGCTTCCGCGCCTTGCTCTGATTGAATCTCTGCCGCCTTGTCGCTATCCGCCTCTACCGGAAGACCGAGTGGCGTTTTCAATGCAACATTTTGCTGGTCAGAGTACGCAGCCCTTGCAACCCAGGCTTGCGGAGGCAGGATGAGTTGGTACAGCGCTCACTCGACCTTATAGGAGACATGGTCACCAACCAAAGATATTTAAGCCAAACCAAAGAAAAGCGTTAAAGTTTCTCGTCTGCTGCCGATAGCCTAGTTATTACCGTATCGACCACGTCATAACTAGGGTAACCACAGTGACTATCCATACCATCGACAAAGCGCAGCTGATTAGCGACGTTCAGTTTGGGGACAACCTAAACCATGCGGTGGTACAAGGGCGTCGTTCCGACTTTGCGCTGATGATGGCGCTATTATCTGGTGATGCCAACGAGTCGACCCCGCTGACGCCGATTGATGCGCCCGTCAGCAATGATCAGGTGCTCCGTCAGCAGTTCCAACTGCCCGACCCACAACCTCTTGCCGCCAGTAATGAAGAAGACTATCAACGCGCCAGTGCGCAAGCCGATGCCTTTCATCGGGGCGGCATTGCCAGCGCCAACCTGCGCTTTCAGCTTGCCCCCGCGGCCATGCATTATCCCCCTCAAGGTACACACGGTTTTGACGAAGCGGTCTATCATAATTTATCTGGCCACGAGCGCCGTCATTTGACCGATACCGAGCCCAAGCGCCCTGCGTATAACCCCGCCACTTTGTATGAAAAGCTCACCACCTCACATTGCTTTGATAAAATGCGTGTGAGCGCATAATGCGTCAGATCGCAAGTCGATCTTGATGACATTGGTGGATCCTTTATCAAATTGTGATCCTCTATAGATTCCCGATATTCTTTTTGCCATTCCACCTGACGTTTTTAGTCTTTTTTTCGCAGTCCTCGTATTTATGGTCCAGTATTACACTCCCATGCTTGAATAAGGTGTGAGTAAGCTGTCACTTTCTCGTGACTTGCTTGGGTAAATAAATGCATCAGGTTGTTTTAATAGACTGATAATTATGAGGAAACTCTCATGAAGATCGATAGCGCAGTGGTCGTCATTACCGCAGGTGGTTCACCGTCTGGACGCGCCATGGCTGAGCATTTTTGCTCGCTTGGCGCCAACGTGGTGCTGCTCGATACCGAGTGGCCAGCGCTGCGCTTAAGTGCCGATCAATGCCGCAACTATCCGGGGCGCGTTCAGCCTATTTGTTTAGCTGACCATGAGCCTGACTCTATTCACGATGCGTTCAGCCAAGTTACTCGGCTTTTTGGTGGCATTGATGTGCTCATTAATCATTGGCAAGGGGATATCCTGCCTAAGCTTTTTGACAGTGACAATCAATGGGACACACCCAAAACACTCAGTGATACCACGTCACAATACTTTTTGGTCGTCCAACGTGCAGCAGAATGCATGCAGCAACGCGGTCGGCCAGGCGTGATCATTAATGTCGCGGGCACTCATCTCACGCCCGATACGGTTGCCAACGCCATGATTGGCGGTTTGACCCAGCGGTGGGCCAAAGAGCTTTCCGCGCTGAAAATTCGTGTCGGCGGTATTGTCCCGCGTCACCGAAGCCAGCCGAGTCGCGGTGTCGATGATGAGTTTATCCGCAATGCCGAGTACATCGTCTCCAACGATTCTTTTAACGGCCGGTTGTTAGAGGCAAGTGGGTAGAAGATCGCTCTCTCAAATACAAAAAGACCCGCCGAAGCGGGTCTTTGTCGTTAAGCGGTTACCTAGGTTAATTAGGCGTCTGCTTTTTCGTCTTTTTTCGCTGCTTTCGCGGCTTTAGTCGGTGCGGCGGCTGGTTGGTCATCTTTTTTCTTGATAACCGTGGTGCCTTCGAAGGTTTCACCTTCCACGTAAGGCTTACCGTAGTATGACGCAACCAACACTTCTTTCAGCTCTTTGATGAGTGGGTAGCGTGGGTTAGCGCCTGTACATTGGTCATCAAACGCTTCTTCCGCTAGCTCATCCAGTTTGGCCATAAAGTCCGCTTCTGGTACACCGGCTGCCTGAATTGAGACTGGGATATCCAGTTTCAGCTTCATTTCTTCAAGCCATGCTAGCAGGCGCTCGATTTTCTGTGCGGTACGGTCGCCGTCTTGTGCCAGGCCAAGGTGGTCAGCGATTTCTGCATAACGACGACGTGCTTGTGGACGGTCGTACTGCGAGAATGCCGTTTGCTTGGTTGGGTTATCATTGGCGTTGAAACGTACTACGTTGGAAATCAGCAGCGCGTTCGCCAAGCCGTGTGGCAAGTGGAACTCAGCACCGATTTTGTGCGCCATTGAGTGACACACACCCAAGAAGGCGTTAGCAAATGCGACACCGGCAATGGTGGCACCATTGTGCACTTTCTCACGTGCAATTGGGTCGTTTGCGCCGTGCGCATAGCTCGCTGGCAGATAGTCTTTCAGCAATTTCAGCGCTTGCAGTGCTTGCCCTTCTGAATATTCGTTAGAGAGGATAGACACATAGGCTTCCAGTGCGTGAGTAATCGCATCGTAACCACCAAAGGCTGTCAGTGACTTCGGCATGTTCATCACCAGGTTGGCATCAACAATCGCCATTTGTGGTGTCAGCTCGTAGTCGGCCAGTGGATATTTCGCCCCAGTTTCATCGTCCGTTACTACCGCAAACGGAGTCACTTCTGAACCGGTGCCTGATGTGGTTGTCACACAAACCAGCTCGGCTTTTTTACCCATTTTCGGGAATTTGTAGATACGTTTACGGATATCCATAAAGCGCATCGCTAGCTCTTCAAAGGCTGTCTGTGGGTGCTCATACATAACCCACATGATTTTCGCCGCGTCCATCGGTGAACCACCACCTAGGGCAATAATCACGTCTGGCTGGAAGCTCTTCATTGCTTCCGCACCTTTGCGCACCACGCTTAAGGTTGGATCCGCTTCTACTTCGAAGAAAGTACTCACGTCCATGCCTTGCGCTTTAAGCATTGACTCGATTTGCTCTGAATAACCGTTGTTAAACAGGAAGCGGTCAGTCACGATCATCGCGCGTTTCTTGTCTTCTAGGTCACTCAGTGCGATTGGCAAGCTGCCGCGACGGAAGTAGATAGATTTTGGTAGTTTGTGCCACAGCATATTCTCAGCTCGCTTCGCTACGGTTTTCTTGTTCATCAGGTGTTTAGGCCCAACGTTCTCAGAAATTGAGTTACCACCCCATGAGCCACAGCCCAATGTCAGTGACGGTGCAACGTTAAAGTTGTACAAGTCACCGATACCACCGTGCGTGGTTGGAATATTGACTAGGATACGAGCCGTTTTCAGGCGGTCACCAAAGTATTTGATGCGGTCTTGGTTCACATCTTGGTTAGTATATAGGCCAGAGGTGTGGCCGATACCGCCCATTTCTACCATTTTGCACGCCATATCGACCGCGTGCTCGAAGCTCTTGGCACGGAACATACCCAAGGTTGGCGACAGTTTCTCGTGAGCAAACTCTTCTTCGATGCTGATTTCCAGCCCTTCACCAATCAAGATTTTAGTGTCTGATGGCACGCTTACACCGGCCATGTCTGCAATCTTAGTGGCAGGTTGGCCCACGATATCAGCGTTAAGGTTACCGTTGATAAGTAGTACCTTACGCACTTTATCGGCGTCTGCTTTGCTCAATACATGGCCTTTGTGCGACGCAAAGCGTTCTTTCACTTCATCGTACACTTCGTCCATCACGATAACCGCTTGCTCTGACGCACACACCACGCCGTTATCGAAGGTTTTTGACATCAGTACAGACGCGACAGCACGTTTAATGTCAGCGGTTTCATCGATAACCACAGGCACGTTACCCGCACCCACACCAATCGCAGGTTTACCTGATGAGTATGCCGCTTTCACCATGCCTGGGCCACCGGTCGCCAGAATCAGGTTAATGTCGTCGTGCTTCATAAGTGCGTTAGAAAGCTCAACTGAAGGTTGGTCAATCCAGCCGATGATGTCTTTCGGTGCGCCCGCAGCCACTGCTGCATCGAGAACCAGTTTCGCGGCATCATTGGTCGAGTTTTTCGCACGTGGGTGTGGCGAGAAGATGATGCCGTTACGCGTTTTCAGTGAGATCAGTGATTTGAAGATCGCAGTAGAGGTTGGGTTAGTGGTTGGCACGATACCGCAGATAAGGCCAACGGGCTCGGCGATAGTCATGGTGCCGAATTCGTCATTCTCTTCGAGAATCCCGCAGGTTTTGTCGTCTTTGTATTTGTTGTAGATGAACTCAGAGGCGAAGTGGTTTTTGATAACCTTGTCTTCGAGGATACCCATGCCTGACTCTTCAACCGCTTGTTTCGCCAGTGGGATACGCGCGTTGTTTGCAGCCAGAGATGCGGCACGGAAGATCTTATCTACTTGCTCCTGTGAATAGGTCGCAAATTCTTGTTGTGCCTTTTTGACACGCTCAACCATCGCGTTGAGTTCAGCAATATTAGTGACAGGCATAGTCGTCTCCTGGTTCATATTTGAAAATCATTTAGTAATTGCTTAACGCCGCGTCTTTGCTTACTAAGCCATGTTTATCTTTGGTTAGTGTTGCCATTCGGTGCGTGGCATTTAGTAAATAACTTTCAAAACTGAGTATAAGTTTTCACAGCATGAGTAACTTGATCTCGATCAGTTGTTATCAAATCAACCACAATAAACTTTACGCTTAACCCCCACAGTTACTGGGTTTAATATTTTTGTAGCACAGAATGTATGTGTCTAAAATTTTCATCAAAGTAACATTTTTTTTACATGATGAGACAAGTCTATATGTCGATACTGTATGTAAATTTCAACAAAACGCCTGAAGATGGTTGTTTATACCCACGACACCGACCCTCAGTATAGTTTGCCGTGCGAAAGTTGCATGACGACAAATCGTTTGAGTGAGCCATCTTAAGTTGGTTCAAAACGTGCAACCACTGCATGCAGAAAATACATGGCTGAGTGGTTGGTTTTTAAACTGATATCGCTATACTGGCGCCATTGATTTAACCCGAGAGAAACTGGACTTCCTCACAGCATTACGAGAGTCACCATGGCCGCTTTCGACACCATGATTTTTGTGCAGTTTTTTGTCGGGCTTTTTGCCGCCGTTAACCCTATCGGTATCATGCCCGTTTTTGTCACCCTCACCGTACATCTTGATAAACAAGAACGAAACCGCACGGCATACACCGCAGCCATCGCGGTCGCGATCATTTTGATTGTTTCTCTGCTTGCCGGTCAGATGTTGCTGGATTTATTCAGTATCTCCCTCGACTCATTCCGGGTGGCCGGTGGCATGTTGCTGCTCAGTATCGCTTTTACCATGATGAACGGTAAGTTGGGTGAGGGTAAGCAAAACAAGCAGGAGCAATCCGAAACCATTAGTCGTGAACAAGTGGGCGTCGTGCCGCTGGCAATGCCGCTGCTCGCCGGGCCAGGTGCGATCAGCTCAACCATTGTGTATGGCTCTCAATACCCCGATACCTGGAGTACGATTACATTAATCACCACCCTCGTGCTGTTCTCTGCAGGAATCTGGGGATTATTTAAAGTCGGCCCTGCAGTAGTGAAATTTTTAGGCCAAACGGGTATCAACGTTATTACGCGGATCATGGGTCTTATTCTGGGCTCATTAGGCATCGAGTTTATCGCCTCTGGCATGCGCGCTTTGTTTCCTGGCCTCAACTAAACGCGCGGTCATCCCGTGCAGCGCGTAGTACTAGCAAGCCGGCACGCAGGCAGTTGCCGTGCCGGTTTTTTGCGGCTCAATCATGGAAGGTTTATAGCAAGGTAAGCGAATGAATAAGTCACAAAGCCGTCTTCAACATTATCTCTACACCACCATCTTTGGCACCGAGACGAAGCACGGGAAGGCATTTGATTTGGTGCTAATTGTGATGATTTTGGCCTCGATGGTGGTGTTGATGCTGGAATCCATCGCTAGCTTTCACGCTCAATGGTCGCAATGGCTCTATTGGATTGAATGGGGCTTTACCGGCATCTTTACCATCGAGTATTTACTGCGCCTTTATTGCTCTCCGCGCCCGTCTGCTTATGCGCGAAGCTTTTACGGCGTGGTAGATTTACTGGCGATTCTGCCCACCTATATCGCGATTTTTGTCCCAGGCACCACTTACCTGATGGTGGTACGCCTGTTGCGGGTATTGCGCATTTTCCGTGTTTTGAGGCTGATGCGCTTTTTGGAAGACTCCAACATATTGTTACGCTCGATGATGCTGTCATCGCGCAAGGTGATGATTTTCTTCTTCTCCGTGGCGATCCTGGTCACCGTCTTCGGCGCACTTATGTACGTGATTGAAGGGCCAGAGAATGGCTTTACCAGTATTCCCTATGCCATCTATTGGGCGATCGTCACCCTCACCACCGTCGGCTATGGCGATATTGTGCCGCAAACCGATATTGGCAAGGCACTCGCGTCTTTCACCATGTTGATGGGCTATTCGATTATTGCCGTGCCTACAGGGATCATCACCGCCGAAATCGGTCAGCAGATGTCACTGCATCGCAACTTGGTAAAATGCCCTAACTGCTCAAAAAGCGGCCATGAGTCCGACGCCTCATTTTGTAAGCATTGTGGCAGTGAGCTGCCGGAAGCCGATAAACGCGTGGTCACACCTGGGCTGTAACACTGGCTTCACGTTGAGTGACACGGCAGGCCTGCGTAAAAGTACGAGATACCGATAACAAAAAACGGAGCGGGTCGGCTCCGTTTTTAGTGGCTCAATGGCAAATAACAGTCGCTTACTTACGACGCCAAGTGGTGCCTTGCGGGCCGTCTTCCAGCACAATGCCCATCGCGGTGAGCGCGTCACGCGCGGCATCGGCGGTGGCAAAATCTTTAGCTTTACGGGCGTCATTACGTGTTTGAATGAGCGCCTCGATTTCAGCCACTTCATCATCAGCCCCTGCATCGCCTTGCAAGAAGCTATCGGCATCTTGCTCGAGCAAACCAAGGATTGACGCCAACTTGCGCATTTGCGCGCCCAGCGCGGATGCCGCCGCCTGATCATCGCCGCGCAGTCGATTAACCTCTCGAGCCATATCGAATAGCACCGAATAGGCCTCTGGGGTATTGAAGTCATCGTTCATCGCCGCTTCAAAGCGTGCCACGTATTCATCGCCACCGGCAGGTACGGCCTGTGTGTCTAAACCGCGAAGCGAGGTGTACAGACGCTCAAGTGCTGAACGGGCTTGATTGAGGTTTTCATCGCTGTAGTTCAACTGGCTGCGATAGTGACCGGACAGCAAGAAATAACGCACGGTTTCAGCATCATAATGAGCCAATACATCACGGATGGTGAAAAAATTCCCCAAGGATTTGGACATCTTTTCACGATCAACCATCACCATCCCGCTATGCATCCAGGTGTTGACATATGGGGTGTCATGGGCGCAGCAAGATTGGGCAATTTCGTTCTCATGGTGCGGGAACTGCAAATCAGAGCCGCCACCATGAATATCAAAATGTTCGCCCAAGATCGCAGAGTTCATTGCCGAGCACTCAATGTGCCAACCTGGACGGCCTGGCCCCCACGGGGATTCCCATGTCGGCTCGCCAGGTTTGGACATTTTCCACACCACAAAATCGAGAGGACTGCGCTTGGCTGTTTCAACATCCACACGGGCGCCCGCTTGTAGCTGATCGAGGTCTTGCTTTGACAGCTTGCCGTAAGCATCAAACTTGGCCACTTCAAACATCACGTCGCCATTATCTGCGACATAGGCGAAGCCACGCTCAATCAGCTTTTCTACCAGTGCGATGATTTCATCGATGTAGTCCGTCGCACGTGGCTCGATATCAGGACGCGCCATGTTTAAAGCATCAAAGTCTTGGTACATTTCACCGATCAAGCGCTCGGTCAATGCGTCACAGCTCTCGCCATTTTCCGCCGCACGCTTAATGATTTTGTCATCGATATCCGTGATATTACGGACAAAGGTCAAATCAAAGCCCAAGTAGCGCAAGTAGCGCGCAATCATGTCAAACGAAACAAAAGTACGCCCGTGACCAATATGACAGAGATCGTAAATCGTCACCCCACACACATACATGCCGATTTTTCCCGGCGTGATGGGTTGAAAGACAGCTTTATCTCGCGTCAGTGAGTTGTAGATCTTTAACGGGGGGGTTTGCGTCGACATAATAATTTGATGACTCGTTACAATAGTGACTTTGAGTAAGGTGAAGCAGCTATTACACCTTTTCTACTGGCATGACGCAAGCCTCTCACGCCGGCTAAGGCCTGTGAAACATTAAGACTGGGCTCACAAGTTACTACTAAAACCGAGATTATCGCTTGAGCTTTTTAAGTCTATTCATTTATTTTTCAATAAAGAATCTTTATCGATAAGTATTTATTGGGCAAACTGGCCCACTGACTGATTGGCACTCACCGATCTTATTGAGACTAACCGATGTGGCAGAATCATGACTGATAACGTAACCCCTTCCGCGCCCCAAGAGGACAAAGTTGACCTCATCTTACGCCAATGGCACGACGAGCGCCCAGATATCGACCCCAGCCCGATGGCGATCACGGGCCGTCTCGCACGGGTTTTGGGCAATATTAATCCCAAACTGCAACAAGTATTTGGCCAATATAACCTTAACCCTGGCGAGTTTGATGTATTGGCCTCCCTACGTCGTGCAGGCTCACCCTATACATTAACACCCAACCAGCTGCTCGATGCCTTGATGCTTACTTCGGGCGCGATGACCAACCGTATCGATCGCCTCGAGCAAAAAGGCTTGGTGTCTCGCAGCCCTGATCCCAACGATCGCCGTGGCGTCTATGTCTCACTGACAGACGCGGGTATGGGATTAATCGATAAAGCGGTGACGGATCATACCAACAATTTACACCAACTCTTGGCGGGTCTCACCGCCGATGAGCAAGCCGAACTCGCCGTGTTGCTTAAAAAATTACTCGCACATGTTGAGCCCGTGTCTTAATCGCTTTTTCCCGGCTCGCCTGAGATAAGGACGACTCAGGAATGATGATTAATTCCACATCCAGGGGATCTTTGCTTGATCAGCGAGTACTTTCGGCTAAAATCTGTGATCCTTTTTAGCCAAGCCAATGACAGGATTACATCATGGTGACTCTTCATACCACGTTCGGTGACATCAAACTTCGCATGTTTGCAGACGAAGCACCGGCTACGGTCGAGAACTTTTTACAATACTGCCGTGACGGCTTTTACGACGGAACCCTGTTCCACCGCGTGATTGACGGCTTTATGGTCCAAGGCGGTGGCATGGCCTCTGGCATGGAAGAAAAAGCAACCCGTGCGCCAATTAAAAACGAAGCTGATAACGGCCTCAGCAACTTGACGGGGCGCTTGTCGATGGCTCGCACCATGGAGCCGCACTCAGCAAGCTCGCAATTCTTTATCAACGTCAATGACAACCTGTTCCTCGATCACAAAGCTAAAACGCCAGATGGCTGGGGCTACTGTGTGTTTGCCGAAGTGGTTGAAGGCATGGATGTGGTCAACAAGATCAAAGGCGTTGCCACCGGTAACTGGGGTTATGTTCATCAGGACGTCCCGGTCGAAGAAGTGTTGATCAATAGCGTGACTATTGAAGACTGAAGTGACACTATCGAGCAAGGGTAGCCAAGGCTACCCTTTCTTTTTCGTCGCGACCCGCTTTCTATTAATGATAAAACCAACGCATGTCTCATACCCTCTTCATTGCTGATTTACACTTAAGCCCGACGCGGCAAGATATCACTGACTGCTTCGAACGATTTATGAAGCAAGAGGCGATAAATGCCGACGCCCTGTATGTTCTGGGGGATTTATTCGAGGTTTGGATTGGTGATGACGACAACAGCCCGTTTCATCGACAAATTAAAGCGGCGTTTTCCGCGGTGACTGAGCAAGGCGTGCCAGTGTACTTTATTCATGGCAATCGTGATTTTTTAATTGGCCAACGCTTTTCTAGAGAAACCGGCGTAACGCTGTTAAGAGAGCTTGAATGCATCGATTTATATGGCACCCCCACCCTGATCCTGCACGGAGATACCTTGTGCCTCGAGGATGTTGATTATCAGGCATTTCGCCGCAAAGTCCACCAACGCTGGTTGCAGCGACTATTTCTGAGCCTACCACTGACGTGGCGCCGCAAGATTGCGGCCAAAATGCGCGCGGGCAGTGCCAATGCCAACCAACAAAAGTCAACGTCCATCATGGATGTCACGCCGCAAGAGGTGCAGCGCCAGTTGGATAACGCCAATGTACGCCATATGATTCACGGCCACACCCATCGCCCTCATATCCACCAGTGGCACCAACACGGCACCGAGTACCGACGTATTGTGCTAGGCGATTGGTATCAACACGGCTCTGTGTTGGTGTGCAATGAACAAGATTGTGACTTGCAAACCCGCGACTTTACCCCTTTTTAAACCGTTCAGCGACTGGTTAAGAGATAGTTATGCAAACTGATTTATGCCCTTGTTGCAGCAATAAACCCTATCAAGATTGCTGCGCGCCGATTCATCAGAACCCCGCCAATGCTATCCATCCGGAGCAATTGATGCGTGCACGTTACAGCGCACACCCCGAAGGCTTGGTGGATTTTATTGTTGAGACCTACCACAGTGAATGCGGCGCCGAATCGTTTCGTGATGACATCACCACCATGACCCAGCACCAGTGGCAGTCGCTCGAGGTCGTAGATAGCGAGGTGTTGCAACAAGGTGAACTTGGCTTTGTCACCTTTAAAGCCCACTTTATCGCGCACGGCCAGCCCCAATCTCTGCATGAGCGTTCTCGTTTTGTTAAAGAGACGATCGATGGACAGCTTCAGTGGCGATATATCGATGGTGTGTTTCCCGGCCATGTCAAAGCAGGGCGCAACGATCCCTGCCCGTGTGGCAGCGGACGTAAGTTTAAAAAGTGTTGCAGTTAGCCTCTACCCTCCTCTGAGAAGACCTGGTTAAAAATCAATCAAGAATTCTTTTCCTTGGTCGATACTGATAGTAAGACCAGAGGAGGATGAATCATGAATTGGCTCGGCAATCTCAGTCCCGTGTATCGCACACCACATGCACCGCCAACCAAAGTATGGGCAATTCGAAAGCAAGCCCATATTGAGGAGCGCAAGCAGCGTCGCTTAGATGACCCATCGGATCACCATGCGTCGCCGCAGGCTGAAAAAGAGAGCGCGCCTCGCAAAAAAGATGATGGCTCGCTGGATGTTTATGTCTAGGCGTCACCGCTTGTCATGCTAGGCGGTGAAAAAATCTCCATGTTTGTAGTTGCAATCTAAGCTGACTTTGATATTGTCAAAAAAGAAATAAGATTGACCAACGTAAATGGACATCAAAAAATGACTTCATCGCTAATGACAATGCATCACCACCATCATCCTGACTAGTCTTTCGGGAGGAATGGTTTCGACTGGAAGACGAGTAAAAAGCGCTTCCGTCGGTCATTAGCCAGCTAACAGATTCAGACCCTCGGGAGCACCGTCTTCCGAGGGTTTTTTCTTTTTTAGCTTTTCATTTTTAGACAAGGAAGCACACATGCAAACACAACGCTTACGTATCGCCATCCAAAAAAAGGGCCGCCTCGCCAAGGAGTGCCAAGAGCTGCTTAAACGCTGCGGGGTAAAAATCAATTACACCGGTGAACGTTTAGTGGTTCACGCCGAAAACATGCCCATCGATCTGCTGCTGGTGCGCGATGATGATATCCCGGGCCTTATCATGGACGGCGTGGTTGATTTAGGGGTGATTGGCGAAAACGAATTAGAAGAAGTACGCCTTGAGCGCATCAAGCTGGGCGAGCCGAGCCAATATCAACTACTGCGCCGACTCGATTTCGGCGGCTGCCGTCTCTCTATCGCCCTCGATAAAGACCAAAGCTATAACGGTCCACAAGATCTAGCCAGCCAACGGATTGCCACCACCTACCCCAATATTCTCAAAGCCTATATGGATAAACAGGGGGTAAACTTTAGCACCTGTATGCTCAATGGCTCCGTCGAAGTCGCGCCGCGTGCGGGACTAGCCGATGCGATTTGTGATTTGGTCTCAACCGGCGCAACTTTAGAAGCCAATGGCTTGAAAGAAGCCGAAGTCATATTCCGCTCAAAAGCAGTATTGATCCAGCGTGAAGGCAGCTTCAGTGAAGAGAAAACCGCATTGATTGAACGCTTGCTCACCCGCATGCAAGGTGTCATCCAAGCCAAAGAGTCCAAATACATCATGCTCCACGCACCCAGCGAAACCTTAGAGCAAGTGGTCGAGCTACTCCCCGGCGCGGAAGATCCCACCATCTTGCCATTAGCCCACGAAAAGAGCCGTGTCGCGGTGCACTTGGTCAGTACCGAAAATCTGTTCTGGGAAACCATGGAAAAACTGAAGCAGTTGGGTGCAAGCTCAATTTTGGTCCTGCCGATTGAAAAGATGATGGAGTAAATCACCATGCGTACTGTGGTCTGGAAATCACTCGGAGAGTCACAAAAAGAAGGCTTAATGCGCCGTCCGGCTATCACAACCGGCGCGCAAACCCAAGCGAGCGTCGCGGATATTATCGCCGATGTCCGTGAGCGAGGCGATGAAAGCTTAAAAGCATTGACCCAAAAGTTCGATGGGGTCGAACTCGATAGCATCAAACTCGACAAAGCGACCTTGGCCGAGGCTGAAGCGCGCTTGGGAGAAGATATCAAGCTATCCCTGCGCCAAGCCTACGATAACATCAGCACCTTTCACCGTGCGCAAAAAGCGCAGCCATTGAAAGTCGAAACCATGCCGGGGGTGGTGTGCGAATCCATTACCCGCCCGATTAACCGCGTGGGGCTGTATATTCCCGGCGGTAGCGCGCCCTTACCCTCGACCGTATTGATGTTAGGCGTGCCCGCACAAATTGCTGGCTGCCGAAAAGTGGTGCTCTGTACCCCACCGCCGGTGGCCGATGAAATCTTATACTGTGCCAAACTGTGTGAGATTGATGAAATTTATACCCTGGGCGGCGCACAGGCGGTGGCGGCGATGGCCTTTGGCACTCAAAGCGTGACCAAGGTGGATAAGATCTTTGGCCCGGGTAATGCCTATGTCACCGAAGCCAAACGTCAAGTGAGCCTTGCCGCCAATGGCGCGGCCATGGACATGCCTGCCGGCCCCTCGGAAGTGTTAGTGATTGCCGATGCCGGCGCGGATCCAGACTTTGTTGCCGCCGATTTACTCAGCCAAGCAGAGCACGGCCCCGACTCGCAAGTGGTGCTGGTGACCCCTGCCCCAGAGATGGCAGAGAAAGTGGCGGATGCGGTGCAGCAGCAATTAACCACACTCAGTCGTGCGGAGATTGCCAAGCAAGCGCTGGGCAGCAGTGTGATTATCATTGCCGACACCCTCACCCAATGCGTATCTATTTCTAACCGTTATGGGCCGGAGCACTTGATTGTGCAAACCCAACAACCAAGGGATTTGTTGCCCCTGTTGGATAACGCTGGCTCGATTTTCTTGGGCGCATACTCGCCCGAGTCCGTGGGTGATTACGCCTCTGGCACCAATCACGTGCTCCCTACTTATGGCTATACGCGCACCTACAGCAGCCTTGGGCTGGCCGACTTTACCAAGCGAATGACGGTGCAAGAGCTTAGCGACACCGGTTTGCAAACATTGGGCCCGACAGTGATGCGTATTGCCGAAGCAGAAGGCTTGGATGCACACCGCCAAGCAGTCGAAATTCGTCTCACTAAACTACAACAAGCCCAAGCTTCAGAGGACTCGTTAGCATGAGCATCGAAAAACTCGCCCGTGAGCAAGTACAAGCGCTTACTCCCTATCAGTCAGCCCGCCGCATCGGTGGCAGCGGGGATGTCTGGCTCAATGCTAACGAGTCACCCTTTGACAACGCTTACACCGTAAGCGGTCAGGGACTCAATCGCTACTCCAGCTGTCAGCCCAATGCATTGATCAATGCCTATGCGGATTATGCAGGCGTCGAAACAAACCAAGTCATTACCACTCGTGGCGCCGATGAAGGGATTGATTTGTTGCTTCGTGCCTTTTGCGAGCCAAACCAAGATAGCGTGCTGATCTGCCCGCCTACCTATGGCATGTATGCGGTCAGTGCGGAAAACCAAGGTATCGCCACTACCCAAGTGCCGCTCACCGCCGACTGGCAGCTGGACATGGCGGGGATTGATAGCGCCTTGGAGGCAGATGCCAACATCAAGCTTATCTTCGTGTGTAGCCCCAATAATCCGACCGGCAATCTGATTAACCGCGACGACATTGAGGCGCTACTCACCCGCACTCAAGATCGCGCGATTGTGGTACTGGATGAGGCCTATATTGAATTTAGTCCAGAAGCGACCTGCACCGACTTGCTCGCACGCTTTGAGAATCTGGCCATTTTGCGCACCCTATCCAAAGCGTTTGCCCTAGCAGGACTGCGTTGCGGCTTTACCCTTGCCAGCCCCGCTATTATTAACTTGATGCTTAAGGTGATCCCGCCGTATCCCGTGCCGGTCCCCGTGGCAGATATTGCCGAGCAAGCGCTCTCCGAGGCCGGTTTGGCGCGGATGAAATACCAGGTTTTGGATTTGACCGCCAACCGTGCCTACCTGCAAGCCGGCCTCAGTATGCTGCCCGGCGTTGAGGTGCACCCGGGCTTTGGTAATTATCTACTCATCACGCTGGATGACGCCGACGCGGTGTTCGCACGTTTAGGACGTGCAGGCATGATTGTGCGCCAGACCGCCGTGGCCAACAGCTTGCGCATCAGTATTGGTAACCGTGACGAATGTGAAAAAGTGTTGGCCTTTATCCGCCAGCCACTCAGTGAATAAGGACAACCACTGTGAAAGACAAGATTTTATTTATTGACCGTGATGGCACCTTGATTGTGGAGCCGCCTGAAGACTATCAAGTGGATCGTCTGGATAAATTGGCCTTTGAGCCGGGCGTGATCCCCGCGTTACTGAGCCTGCAAGCGGCGGGTTACACCTTGGTGATGGTGAGCAATCAAGATGGTCTGGGAACCGAGAGCTTCCCGCAAGCGGACTTTGATGCGCCACACAACATGATGATGGCCCTGTTTCGCTCACAAGGGATCCATTTTGAAGACGTACTGATTTGCCCGCACTTTGATAGCGATGACTGTAGCTGTCGCAAGCCCAAATTAGGCTTGGTGAAAGACTATCTACAGCAAGGACGGATTGATTTCGCCCAATCGGCTGTGATTGGCGATCGCGACACCGATATCACCTTAGCGAACAATATGGCGCTACAAGGCATCAAATATCAACGTGACGTGATGGGCTGGCCACAGATTGTCGAGCGCCTCACCCAGCAGCCGCGACTGGCCAGTGTCACTCGCACCACCAAAGAAACCGATATTCAGGTGGATGTTAACCTGGATAAGAGTGGCGGCAGTCGCATTGAAACGGGACTGGGCTTTTTTGACCACATGTTGGATCAAATCGCCACCCACGGCGGCTTTCAGCTCAACGTTCGCGTTAAAGGCGATTTGCACATCGACGACCACCACACCATTGAAGATACCGCCCTCGCCTTGGGCGACGCACTCAAACGGGCGCTGGGAGATAAACGCGGTATTGGCCGCTTTGGCTTTAGCCTGCCGATGGATGAATGCTTGGCGCAATGTGCATTGGATTTGTCCGGACGCCCCTATTTGAAATTTGAAGCCAGCTTCCCACAGCCACAAGTGGGCGATATGTCTACCGAGATGGTGGGACACTTCTTCCGCTCATTGACCGATACCTTGGCCTGTACCCTGCATCTGACGGTGTCGGGCGAAAACACCCACCACTTGGTGGAAAGCTTATTTAAAGCCTTTGGCCGCACCCTGCGTCAAGCCATCAAGGTCGAGGGCGACGCCCTGCCAAGCAGTAAAGGAGTGCTGTAATGCGCAAACAGACTGTCATTATCGATACCGGCTGCGCCAATGTGTCCTCGGTACGCTTTGCTGTTGAGCGTTTGGGGTATCAAGCAATACTAAGCCGCGATCCAGACGTGGTGCTAGGGGCGGATAAGCTCTTTTTGCCCGGCGTCGGCACGGCCAGTGAAGCGATGAAAAACTTGACCGAACGCGGCTTGATAGACTTAGTCAAACAGGTTGAACAGCCACTACTGGGGATTTGTCTTGGCATGCAAATGCTAGGCACTTACTCGGATGAAGGCGACAGTCCCGTCGAATGTCTCGGCCACATCCCCGCCCCCACCAAACTGATGGATACCGCGGGGCAGCCTCTGCCTCATATGGGGTGGAACCGGGTTGCCACTGTTAATGATCATCCTCTGTTCGATGGCATTGTCGCGGGGAGCCACTTTTACTTTGTCCACAGTTACGCGATGCCGGTCGGCGATTACACCTTGGCACAATGTCATTATGGCCATGCGTTCAGTGCGGCTATCAATCAAGGCAACTACTACGGGGTTCAGTTTCACCCTGAGCGCTCGGGCAAAGTGGGCGCGCGTTTGATTCAGAATTTTTTGGAGATGTAAGCAAGGATGATTATACCAGCACTCGACTTGATAGACGGCCAAGTGGTGCGCCTTTATCAAGGGGATTATCAGCAAAAAACCGACTACAGTTTTGACCCGCGTGAGCAGTTTGCGCGTTACCATCAAGCGGGCGCAGATTGGTTGCACCTCGTGGATTTAACCGGTGCCAAAGACCCAACTGCGCGTCAGGTCGATTTAATCACCGAGATTTTGCAATCAACGCCTGCCAATATCCAAATTGGCGGTGGCGTGCGTACCGAAATGGACGTGATTGAGCTACTGAACACGGGTGCGCAGCGCGTAGTGATCGGCTCCACCGCGGTTAAATCCCCCGATTTGGTTAAAGGCTGGATGCAAACCTACGGCCCTGACCGCATTGTATTGGCACTCGACATTCACATCGACAACGACGGGACGCGACGCGTGGCGGTGTCCGGCTGGCAACAAGACTCCGGCGTCACCATTGAAGCGCTACTCGACAATTATCTGTCCGTCGGGCTCAAGCATGTGCTGTGCACCGATATCTCCCGCGATGGCACCTTGCAAGGCAGTAATGTGGCGCTTTACCGCGACTTGTGTCAGCGCTATCCGAGCATTGCGTTTCAATCGTCAGGCGGCATTGGCAGTCTCGAAGACATTCGCGCCTTACGCGATACTGGCGTCGCAGGCGTGATCGTCGGCCGCGCCCTACTGGAAGGCAACTTTAGCGCAGAGGAGGCGATCGCATGCTGGCAAAACGGATAATTCCTTGTTTGGACGTCCGCGACGGACAAGTAGTAAAAGGCGTGCAATTTCGCAATCACGAAATCATCGGCGATATCGTCCCGCTCGCCAAACGCTACGCTGAAGAAGGCGCCGACGAGCTGGTGTTTTATGACATCACCGCCTCCAGTGACAGCCGGGTGGTCGATAAAAGCTGGGTCAGTCGCGTCGCGGAAGTAATTGATATCCCCTTTTGTGTTGCCGGTGGGATTAAATCCGAAGCCGATGCTCAGCAAATCTTGGAATTCGGCGCGGATAAGATATCCATTAATTCACCGGCCTTGGCCGACCCGAGTTTGATCACACGGCTGGCCAATAAGTTTGGCGTGCAGTGCGTGGTGGTCGGGATTGATTCCTTCTTTGATGAAGCGACCGGGCACTATCAGGTCTATCAATTTACCGGCGATGAAAGCCGTACTCAGGCCACGCCTTGGCAAACCGCCGCCTGGGTTGAGGAAGTCCAACAGAGAGGCGCAGGCGAAATCGTACTCAATATGATGAACCGCGACGGCGTGCGCCAAGGCTATGACTTAACCCAACTCAACATGGTGAGAGAGCGCTGTCAGGTGCCTCTGATTGCCTCCGGCGGTGCCGGTGAAATTTCGCATTTCGCCGACGCCTTTTTACAAGCAAATGTCGATGGCGCGCTGGCTGCCTCGGTGTTTCACAAGCAAATCATCGCGATAAGCGAATTAAAACAAACATTAAAACAACAAGGGATCGAGGTAAGAGTATGACGGCAGCATGGGTAGAACGTATCGATTGGGAGAAAAACACCGGCTTGGTGCCTGCAATTATCCAACACAGCGATAGCGGCCAAGTGTTAATGCTGGGCTACATGAATGCCGATGCACTGAACGCGACGCTCGAAACCGGTCGCGTCACCTTTTGGTCGCGCAGTAAATCGCGTCTTTGGGTAAAAGGCGAAAGCTCCGGCCATGTATTAAGCCTAGAGCACATTGCACTCGATTGCGATCAAGACACCTTGTTGGTCACGGCGACGCCACACGGGCCCACCTGTCACCTCGGCACGACCACCTGCTTTGACAGTGATAATAAACCACCACACACGGGCCCCGGCTTTTTGTCGAGCCTAGAGCAAGTGCTTGCCAGCCGCAAAGACGCCGAGCCTGATGACTCTTACACCGCGAGCTTATTTGCCAAAGGCACCAAGCGTATCGCGCAAAAAGTGGGAGAAGAAGGGGTTGAAGTCGCCCTCGCTGCCACGGCAGGCGATAAAGCCGAGCTATTAAACGAAAGCGCCGACTTGCTTTATCACCTGTTGGTATTGCTACAAGACCAAGAGCTTAGCCTCCATCAAGTGACCGAAGTCCTCGCCTCTCGCCATCAAGGCTAACGACCACGCACTTTAACCTAAACATAGTCCCTTCAAAGCGCCGCCCACATGCGGCGCTTTGTGTGACGCAAGTTATCTCACTCGCAATTTAAGAGATAATACACGCCTTTGATTGACGCCCATCCCATGCCAAAATACGTTTGATGCATGATCAAATCATTCGCAGATAAACGAACGCAGGCACTATACTCAAATGGAACGTCAAAGAGGTTCCCTGCCGAGCTGGCGGTACGTGCGGCAAGAAAGTTGGAGTATATCGATCTCGCCACACAACTCGATGATCTCAAGGTACCGCCCGGTAATCGCCTTCACGCTTTGTCAGGAAACAGACAAGGGCAACATGCAATAGCGATAAACAAACAGTGGCGCATTTGCTTTCGTTTTGAAGACGGTGACGCGTATGACGTCGAGGTTTGCGACTACCACTAATGAGGTAACAGTGATGACGATTTTCAACACAGCTGGAATGCAACGCCAACCGACGCATCCTGGAGCCATGTTGCGCGAAGACTTTCTGCCCGATTACGGCTTAAGCGTAGAACAATTGGCTGACGCTTTGGGCGTTTCTCGTCAATCGATGACTGCCGTATTGGATGAACGCAAAGCCATGAGCCCGGAGCTGGCGCTCCGTCTCGCTCGTCTGTTTGGTAACTCGCCTGAGTTTTGGCTCAATGCGCAAAGGGCCGTTGATCTTTGGGAGGCGTCGCAATCAATTAAACACGAGGTAGCAAAAATAAAACCGCTTGGTGTCGCTTAATCGCGCGTCATGGCCGTAGCAGATCGCCAAATCCTGCTCAGATCAGTTAAACTGCCTGTATTCCCGACAGTTAGTGACAAGGCGTCCTATGTTTAACGGCAAATCCATTCTGATCACCGGCGGTACTGGTTCTTTTGGTAAAAAGTACGTCCGCACCCTGCTTGAACGCTATCAACCACGCCGCCTCGTGGTGCTCTCTCGCGATGAGCTCAAGCAATATGAAATGCAGCAAACCTTTAACGCCCCTTGCATGCGCTATTTTATTGGCGATGTGCGTGATGGCGATCGTTTAATGCAAGCGATGCAAGGCATTGATTATGTGATTCATGCTGCTGCGCTCAAGCAGGTACCTGCCGCCGAATACAACCCGATGGAGTGTATCAAGACCAACATTCACGGCGCAGAGAATGTGATTCGTGCCGCGATTGCCAACGGGGTGGAAAAGGTGATTGCGCTCTCGACCGATAAAGCCGCCAGCCCCAATAACCTCTATGGCGCCACCAAACTGTGTTCAGATAAATTGTTTGTCGCCGCTAACAATATGACCGGGGGCCAAAAGACACGTTTTTCGGTGGTGCGCTATGGCAATGTAGTCGGCTCGCGCGGCTCTGTGGTGCCTTTGTTTAAGAAAAAGGCAGCGGAAGGTGCGGATCATTTACCCATTACCCATCCTGAAATGACCCGCTTTTGGATTACCTTGCAGCAAGGGGTGGATTTTGTGCTGAAAAACTTTTCGCGCATGTATGGCGGGGAAATATTTGTTCCTAAGATCCCATCGGTTCGTCTGACGGATCTCGCCAGCGCCTATGCCCCGAACACACCCGTCAAGGTGATAGGCATTCGCCCCGGCGAAAAAATGCATGAAGTGATGTGTCCGGCTGACGATGCGCATCTGACGCTCGAATTTGCCGACCATTACGTGATTTGTCCCACCATCAAGTTCTACGACGCCGATGATGACTATCGAGAAAATGCGTTGGGCGAAAAAGGACAGCCCGTGCCAGAGGGCTTTGAGTATCAATCAGGCACTAACCCAGATGTGTTAACTGTCGAGGCCATTTTGCAACTCGACACCGAGCAGTAAAGGAGTATGGCGTTGATCCCATACGGAAAGCAGCATCTTAGTGAGCAAGACTATGCCGCTGTGCTTGAGGTGCTAAAAAGTGATTATCTGACGCAAGGCCCGCAAGTTCCGGCTTTTGAAGCCGCCGTCGCCGAACTCACCGGGGCTGCGCATGCGGTCGCTGTTAATAGCGCCACATCTGCCCTGCATCTCGCTTGTCTGGCGTTAGGGTTAGGCCCAGGCGATCGTTTATGGACCTCGCCCATTACCTTTGTCGCGTCAGCCAATTGTGGGCAATACTGTGGTGCCGAAGTGGATTTTATCGATATCGACCCAGGCACACGTAACCTATGCGCCCAGCAGCTCGCGAAAAAACTGGCGCAAGCGGCCGCTACTCACACCTTACCCAAAGTGCTAGTGGTGGTGCATATGGCCGGTGCCAGTGCGCCAATGGCCGAAATTTCTGCGCTCGCTAAGCGTTATCAGATAGCCATTATTGAGGATGCGTCACATGCGATGGGCGCACACTATCAAGGCGCCGCGGTGGGAGGATGCCAGTACAGCGATATTAGCGTATTTAGTTTTCATCCGGTCAAAGTGGTTACCGCGGGAGAAGCCGGGGTTGCCACCACCCAACGTGCTACATTGGCGAAAGCGCTGCGTCAGTTGCGTAGCCACGGGATCACCCGTGATGCAGAAGACAGCCACGCTGCCCTGCCACCTTGGGGGTATGAGCAGCATACACTGGGGATGAACTATCGCCTCTCGGATATTCATGCCGCGCTTGGCCGTTCACAATTAACCCAGCTTCGCTCCTTTATCGCCAAACGGTTTGCACTTGCTGAACGCTACCACCAAGCGCTGGCGGATTTGCCCGTTAAGCGACCCATTTTAGATCCTGAGTCGGCATGGCATTTGTATTTGATTGAGCTTGAGCACGCCGACACACGCCGCACCGTTTTTGAGGCAATGCGTGTGCAAGGCATTGGCGTGAACGTGCACTATATTCCTGTGCATACGCAACCTTACTATCAGGCACAGGGCTTCCAGCCCGGAGACTTCCCGCTTGCCGAGCAGTATTACGCGGGTGCACTCACTTTGCCGCTTTACCCCGATTTAACCGAGCAACAGCAAGATACAGTGATTGCTGCGCTACAAAAAGCCATTGAGGATGCGTGACCGATGAATGTATGTATTATTCCCGCCCGCGGTGGCAGCAAACGCATTCCGGGCAAGAACCTCAAACGGTTTAACGGTGCGCCCATTATTACTTATGCCATTGCGACAGCACGTCAAAGTGGGCTATTCGATCGCGTCTTGGTTTCCACCGATTGCGAGGACATTGCCAGTGTGGCGCGCGATGCAGGGGCTGAGGTGCCTTTTGTGCGTCCCGCCGAGATTGCCGGCGATCACGCTACGACCTTGGATGTGCTTGAACATGCGATCCAGTGGCTCAACCCGTCGCCACAGCAAACGCCTTTGCACGCGGTGTGTTGCCTGTATGCTACCACCCCCTTTGTCACCACGGATGACTTGCGCCAAGGCTTAGCGTTACTGGACGGTAACACCGTCAAATACAGTTTTGCCGCCACCCGCTACGCCTTTCCGATTCAGCGCAGTATTCATGTCGATGCCGATGGCAGTGTCAGCATGTTGTGGCCCGAGCACTTCACCACCCGTTCACAAGACTTACAACCGGCGTACCACGATGCGGGGATGTTTTACTGGGGCACGCCAAGTGCGTTTTTAGCGCGCGAGCCGGTTTTTGCTCCTCACTCGAAAGCCGTGTTGATCCCTCATTACCGCGTGCAAGACATTGATGAGCCGGATGACTGGCTACGCGCCGAGCTAATGTATCAACTGTTGGAGCAACAAGCCTTGCTATGAGCCATATTGCCATTCGAGTCGATGCCTCCCAAGCGATAGGCACCGGGCACGTCAGCCGCATGCACGTGTTGGCTAGCATGCTACAAACGTCGGGTCATCAGGTAACCTTGGTATGTCGCGACTTGCCCGGCAATTTGATAGCGGTCAGCCATGAACAAGGCTTAACGGTGGCGGTGTTGCCTGCCCCCAAAAACTTGCTTAGCGACACCGATTGGCTGGGTGTGAGCCAGCGGCAAGATGCCGAAGAGACAACCGCATGCGTGGCTAACCAGCCGGTGGATTTAATGGTAGTGGATCATTACGCCTTAGATGCCCGCTGGGAGCAATCGATTCACACCCAATTGGGCTGTCCGATGATGGTGGTCGATGATTTAGCCAATCGGCCCCACGATTGCGCGTTTTTACTCGATCAAAACCCTTGGCCTGAGATTACCACGCGCTACGCATCACAGCTTTTAAATCCACAAACCCGATGCTTGTTGGGGCCTGACTATGCACTATTGCGTCCAGCATTTGCCGCCTTACATCAGTCTCCGCCGCCGCGAGAAAACAAGGTGATCGCCTTTTTCTCCGGCACGGATCCGACCGGTGAAAGCCGCAAGCTTGTGGACGCGGTGAAACACCTAGAAGCCGTTCAACACCTAGGAGAAAAGCAGAAGCTCGAGAGGCTGCCTTTCTCGCTATTAATTGTCACCGGCCGGCGTAACCCAGACCGCGACGCATTGTGTAAAGCGCCTGTCCCCGATGGGGTTAGTGTGGTGGAAGCACTGTCGGACTTTGATACCCACATGGCACGGGCACGCTACGCATTTGGAGCCGCTGGCGTCACTGCCATCGAGCGCAGCTGCTTGAGGGTTCCGAGCACCTTGGTATGTGTGGCGGAAAACCAACACGCCATGGCCGAGTATCTTGCTGGACAGCCGGGCTATCAATACTTAGGACGCGGTGAGTACACCTGCTGGCAAGATTATGCGTCTGCATTGCAGCACCTTGCGGCAAACTGGCATCAGCTTCCTATCCTGCCAGCGATCACCGATGGAAAAGGCGCAGAGCGTGTCGTCGCAGCCTTGGAGCATCACTTATGCAACTGATTTTTAGAGCGGTGACTCACGCGGACAGTGACACTTTATGGCATTGGCGCAATCGTCCCGCTGTCCGCCAGTTCATGTACACCCAACATGAAATAAGCCATGATGAGCACCAAGCATGGTTCAGCCATATGGTCGCCAACACACACCGTTATTTCTATATCGTCT
Source organism: Salinivibrio sp. ML198 (assembly GCF_001996015.1). NCBI lineage: Bacteria > Pseudomonadati > Pseudomonadota > Gammaproteobacteria > Vibrionales > Vibrionaceae > Salinivibrio > Salinivibrio sp. ML198. The sequence goes on along the minus strand of NZ_MUEZ01000009.1, from coordinate 117,223 downwards.
ACAAGCGCGTAGACGGCCAACCGGACAAGCCACTTGGCGTGGTCAATCTTGACCTCGATAGCGAGAATAGGACAAGTGCGATCTGGGCTTTTTATGCGGCCCCCGATACACCACGTGGGAGCGGCGCGCTCATGGAGTTTGGCGCATTAAGCTTAGCGTTTGAAACCTTGGGCGTGACCAAATTGAACTGTGAAGTGCTCAGTCATAATCAGGGGGTGGTGCGGCTGCATCAACGCTTTGGCTTTCGTGAAACACCGCAAAGTCGGCAATGCACCTTTTCCCTGCCTGAGGGAAAAACAGTCGAGATTGTGTGCCTGTCTTTGTCCGCTGATGAGTGGCAGCAAGGCGCCAGCGCCCTTCAAACCAAACTGAATATCGACGCGGTTTATGAACAACGACATTAAGATTGCAGGCCGTTTGATCGGCCCCCAGCATCCTCCCTATATCATTGCCGAAATGTCGGCGAACCATAATGGTAGCCTTGAGCTTGCCAAACAAACCATTTCCATGGCCAAAGCCTGCGGTGCCGATGCCGTCAAAATGCAAAGCTATACCGCCGATACCATTACCCTTGATTGCGACCACGATGAGTTTCAGATCAAAGGCGGACTGTGGGAAGGTTATAGTCTCCACCAGCTATATCGCTGGGCACAAACCCCGTTTGAGTGGCACAAGCCATTATTTGATCACGCCAGAAAAGAAGGCGTCACCTTATTCTCCTCTCCTTTTGATTGCTCAGCGATTGACTTGCTCGAGGATCTTAACGCACCCGCCTATAAAATAGCCTCGTTCGAGGCGATTGATTTGCCTTTGATTCGCTATGCCGCGCAAACCGGTAAACCGATGATCATCTCAACCGGCATGGCTGACGAGACAGAGATCGCCGAGGCGGTGGCGACCGCCCGAGATAACGGCTGTCGTGAGCTGGTGTTGCTTCATTGTATCAGCGCCTACCCTGCGCCAATTGAACAAAGCCATCTACGAACCATTCCAACCTTAGCCACCCGCTATCAAACCTTGGCGGGCTTATCCGATCATTCGCTGACCAACACCGCCGCGATCGCAGCCGTCGCACTCGGCGCGTGCGTGATTGAAAAACATGTGATGCTCTCTGAAGACTCGGGAGGCCCGGATGCTGCTTTCTCGCTTACGCCACCTGCACTCAGTGCGCTTTGTGAGCAAACCCACGCGGCGTGGCAAGCGTTAGGAGAAAGTGCCCTAACCACACGAGCGGCCGAATCGAGCAACCGGCAATTTAGGCGCTCTTTGTATGTCTGTGAGGATATCGCGCCCGGTGAGCCACTGACGGCCGATAATGTGCGCAGTATTCGTCCTGGCTTTGGGTTAGCACCGAAACACTATGATACCGTGATCGGAAAGCGCGCAACACGCGCGTTAACCAAAGGCACCGCATTGTCGTGGGAAGATATCGAAGACTAGCTGGAGCATATCCATAAAAAAACCCGGCGACTGAGCCGGGTTTCGTTTCTCACTGAGAATCAGTGATTACATCTGCTTGACCATCTCGTCAGCAAACTCAGAGCATTTACGCAGGCTCGCGCCTTCCATTAAACGTTCAAAGTCATAAGTGACTGTCTTGTTGGCGATGGTTTTTTCCATTGACTTGATTACCAAGTCAGCCGCTTCAAACCAGCCCATATGACGTAGCATCATTTCCGCGGAAAGGATAAGTGAGCCAGGGTTCACCTTGTCTTGGCCAGCGTATTTCGGCGCCGTGCCGTGAGTGGCTTCAAACAGCGCCACGCCATCACCAATGTTGGCACCTGGGGCGATACCGATACCACCAACCTGCGCGGCAAGCGCATCAGAAACATAATCGCCGTTCAAGTTCATGGTGGCAATCACATCATATTCCGCTGGACGCAACAGGATTTGCTGCAAGAACGCATCTGCGATGGAGTCTTTGATGGTGATCTGTTTGCCGGTTTTTGGATTTTTCATCGTCATCCAAGGACCGCCGTCCAGCAACTCAGCACCAAATTCTTCTTTGGCCACTTCATACGCCCAGTCTTTAAACGCCCCTTCGGTAAACTTCATGATGTTACCTTTGTGGACGATAGTCAGTGAGTCACGGTCGTTATCGATGGTGTACTCGATAGCGGCGCGAACCAGACGCTTGGTGCCTTCTTCTGAGATTGGCTTAATGCCTACACCACACTGCTCAGGGAAACGGATTTTGTTGGCACCCATTTCTTCACGCAGGAACTTAATCACTTTATCCGCTTCGGCGGTGCCTGCTTTAAACTCAACACCCGCATAGATGTCTTCTGAGTTTTCGCGGAAGATCACCATATCCGTGTCTTCTGGCTTTTTCAGTGGGCTAGGAACGCCAGTGAAGTAACGAACAGGACGCGCACAGATATAAAGGTCGAGCTCTTGACGAAGCGCCACGTTCAATGAGCGAATACCACCGCCAACTGGGGTCGTCAGTGGCCCTTTGATTGCCACTTTGTATTCGCGGATAAAGTCGAGGGTTTCAGCTGGCAGCCACTGATCGTCACCATATACCTTGGTGGACTTCTCACCGGTGTAGATTTCCATCCATGAAATCTTACGCTCACCGTTATAGGCTTTAGCAACAGCTGCATCAACAACTTTGATCATTGCAGGGCTAACATCCATCCCGATGCCATCCCCTTCAATGTAAGGGATCACAGGGTGGTTAGGGACTACCAGTTTTGTGCCGTCGAGTGTGATCTTCTGACCTTCCGCCGGTACAACTACTTTACTTTCCATTTTAATCTCCTAGCGTCCATTTGTTATCTTTGTGTAAGATGCGAGTCGAGGATACTCGAATTCATACAACACGCCAAACAGATTATTACGTGTATAATACGGAAGTCTCATTTGCCGTTTAATCTATTTGACAGCCCTCATGCCATATAAAGCCCGCCCCCAGCCAGCGTCAAAGGCTGTTTCAAACACCCAAGCTCCATCGGCCAAAGGTGGAAAGACACCCCGAGCGACCGCGCTCACCACCAAAGTATTACTTGTTAACAAACCTTATAACATGTTGACTCAGTTTAGTGGGGAGCCAGGTGACAGCACATTGGCCGACATTGTATCGGTGAAAGACGTGTACCCGGCCGGTCGACTTGATAAAGATAGCGAAGGCTTGCTGGTGCTCACCAATAATGGTGCTTTACAAGCCAGACTCACCCAACCTTCATCCAAGTCGCCCAAAACCTATTGGGTACAAGTTGAAGGCGAGCCTAGCGATGAGGCGATTCAAGCGCTCTGTGACGGTGTCGAACTGAAAGATGGCCTTACGCTCCCCGCCGAAGTCACCAGAATGGCGCCGCCCGCCGTATGGGAGCGCCACCCTCCGGTGCGCTATCGCGCTAACATTCCCACCACCTGGTTAAAGGTGGTGCTGCTAGAAGGGCGAAACCGGCAAGTACGCCGCATGACCGCGCATATCGGCCACCCGACGCTGCGCTTGATTCGTGCCCAACTCGGCCCATGGCAGCTGGATGATTTGCAACCGGGCCAGTGGCGTGAAGTCGCTCCCCCGAAAGGCTTTGAGCAATTCACCCCTAAACCCAAAGGCGCAAAAGGGAAAGCACCACGTGGGCGCAATCGCTCGTCCAAGCGCGCACCGTCGAAGAAACGAGATAAGCGCTAGGAATACCTGAACATATCATCGTCCGATTTTCGCACACAGACCCTCCGCGCCAAGGATGGCACGGCGGAGCCCCCAGGGATGGGTATACGGCGTGTATGCGTGCGGGAGTCGGTCACAGGCTACGCGACCATCTACCCACTTTGGATAACGGCTAACATGTGAGCTCTATCACATCTGTATCCGGCGATTTGATTCTGTTAAACTTAGCATCCGTTTATTGATAGCAGCATTTGTGATCACCATGTCAGATAACAGCAGCAAAAAAGTGATTGTCGGAATGTCCGGCGGTGTTGATTCCTCCGTTTCTGCCTACTTGTTGAAACAACAGGGTTATCAGGTAGAAGGCCTGTTTATGAAAAACTGGGAAGAGGATGACAACGAAGAGTACTGCTCTGCTGCAGAAGACTTGGCCGATGCGCAAGATGTGTGTGACAAGCTTGGCATCGAGCTACACACCATTAACTTTGCCGCTGAGTACTGGGATAATGTCTTCGAGCATTTTTTAACCGAATACAAAGCGGGTCGCACGCCCAACCCTGACATTCTTTGCAACAAAGAAATCAAATTTAAGGCGTTTCTCGAGTTTGCCGACGAAGTGCTAGATGCCGATTATATTGCCATGGGACATTATGTCCGTCGCACCTTCCCTGAAAATGGCGAAAAAGCGCAAATGCTGCGCGGCTTGGACAACAATAAAGATCAAAGCTATTTCTTGTACACGCTCAGCCACGATCAGGTGGCACGTAGCTTGTTCCCGGTGGGCGATTTAGAAAAACCGCAGGTACGCCAAATTGCTGAAGAGCAAGGTTTGGTGACGGCGAAGAAAAAAGATTCAACCGGCATTTGTTTTATCGGCGAGCGTAAGTTCACTGACTTTTTGTCGCAGTATTTACCTGCGCAGCCCGGCCCTATCGAAACCACTGAGGGCGACGTGATTGGTGAGCACCAAGGGTTGATGTACCACACTTTGGGTCAACGTAAAGGTCTAGGCATTGGTGGTCTTAAAGGCGGCAACGGTAGCGAAGCACCTTGGTATGTGGTCGATAAAGACGTCGCGCGTAATGTACTGCTCGTCGGTCAAGGCCATGATCATCCTCGGCTCTATTCTGAAGGGCTCATCGCGGCGCAATTGCACTGGGTCGATCGCGAGATTGTGACTGAGACCCGCCGTTGCACGGTAAAAACCCGATACCGTCAACACGATATATCGTGTACTATCACGCCCGTTGATGATGATACAGTGAAAGTTATCTTCGACGAGCCGCAAATTGCGGTAACGCCGGGGCAATCTGCTGTCTTTTACGATGGCGATGTCTGCCTAGGCGGTGGCATTATCGAGCAACGTATTTAAGGAGCCGTGATCAGTGGCAGAGACGATTTATGATCGCACCCTGGCGTTTGCCAGCATTTGTCAGGCAGCAAAACTGGTGCAAGACGTATCTCGAAATGGATATTGTGACCAAGACGCGTTAAATACGAGCCTGAGTAGCATTATCATCACTAACCCCTCTTCTACCCTAGACGTCTTTCGTGGAGAAGTGGGGAATGTCACCGGTGGCGGTGAGTCAGGCCTTCATGTTGGTTTAGAAACCCTCATTGGCCAACTCGATAATAGCCGCAACGGTAGCGAAACCATGCGCTACCTGATTAATTTGTTGGCGCTGGAGCGTAAACTGTCCAGCCGCCGTGATGCCATGGCACAACTGGGCGATCGCATTGAAACGATTGAGCGTCAAGTAAGCCATTTTGATTTGCTTGATGAGCAAATGATCAGCAATCTCGCCAGCATTTATCTCGACGTGATCAGTCCTCTCGGACCGCGCATTCAAGTGTCTGGTGACCCACAACATTTACAGCAAACTGGCGTGCAACACCGTGTGCGTGCCATCTTGCTTTCCGGTATCCGCAGTGCTGTCCTATGGCGTCAAGTAGGCGGTAAGCGCCGGCACCTTATCTTTGGTCGCAAACAAATGGTTGAGCAGGCCAAACTCATTCTAGCCCGAAGCTAATCAGATTGAACTCAGGAGACAAAAAATGGAACTGTCAGCGCTGACTGCTGTTTCACCGGTCGATGGCCGATACGGTACGAAAACGATTGCGTTGCGATCGATTTTTAGTGAATTTGGATTGCTTAAATACCGCACCATCGTGGAAATCCGTTGGCTACAAAAACTGGCAGCGACAGACAGCATCGCAGAGGTGCCTGTTTTTAGTCATGACGCCAATGCCCAACTCGACCGCATTGCTGCTGAGTTTGATGAACAAGATGCCGCACGTATCAAAGAGATTGAGCGCACCACCAATCATGATGTCAAAGCCGTTGAGTATTTTCTAAAAGAAAAGATTGCCGATAACGCAGAACTCAACGCGGTCAGTGAATTCATTCACTTTGCCTGCACTTCTGAAGACATTAATAACCTGTCGCATGCACTGATGCTAAAAGAAGCACGCGATACGGTAATTTTGCCAGAAATGCAACGTCTGGCGGACGCCGTCAAAGACCTGTCTCAACAATTCCGCGACGTACCCATGCTTTCACGCACCCACGGTCAGCCTGCGTCTCCATCGACCATGGGTAAAGAGATGGCAAACGTGGCGTACCGCATGGCGCGCCAAATCAAGCAGGTTAAAAGCAGTGAGATCCTGGGTAAAATCAACGGCGCAGTGGGCAACTACAACGCGCACTTGTCGGCCTATCCAGAGATCGATTGGCATGCCTACAGCGAAGCCTTTGTGACCTCATTAGGTATTGATTGGAACCCGTACACCACTCAAATCGAGCCGCATGACTATATTGCTGAGCTTTTTGATGCCGTGTCGCGTTTTAACACCATTTTGATCGATTTTGACCGTGATATCTGGGGCTACATTGCGCTGGGCCACTTTAAGCAAAAAACCATCGCGGGTGAAATTGGCTCATCGACCATGCCGCACAAGGTTAACCCGATTGATTTTGAAAACTCGGAAGGTAACCTCGGCCTAGCCAATGCCATTTTCTCTCACCTTGGGCAAAAGTTGCCGATTTCTCGCTGGCAGCGTGACCTGACTGACTCCACCGTATTACGTAACCTCGGTGTGGGTGTGGGCTACACCATGATTGCTTATGCGTCGACTCTGAAAGGGATCAGCAAGCTGGAAGTGAACCAAGCCGCACTCGAAGCGGAACTGGATCAAAACTGGGAAGTCCTTGCCGAGCCTATTCAAACCGTGATGCGTCGTTATGGGATAGAAAAGCCCTACGAGAAGCTCAAAGAGCTGACACGTGGCAAACGGGTTGATGGCGAAGGAATGCGTACCTTTGTTGATAGTCTTGATTTGCCTGAGCACGAGAAAGCACGCTTGAAGCAAATGACACCGGCTAACTACATTGGCGATGCGGTCAAGCTCACTGACAAACTGTAAGCAAAACGCATCCAATGCTCGCGGCCTCCATATTGGGGGCCGTTTTTTATCCCACTCGCACCACCCTGCTCGTCACGTTATACTGCCGCAAATTTCGTAAACTAAGTCGTTATGTATCAATTTCAGTTCTCGCTCGCCGAATTCATGGCCACACATTGGCATCAAAGCCCCACCGTTCTCCGTCAGGGATTAGCCGATTTTGACGATCCCATTGAGCCTGAAGAGGTCGCAGGACTCGCGATGGAAGAGGATATTGACTCACGCCTGGTGACCCAAGCCAATGGCAAGTGGCAAGTCGCGAACGGTCCTTTCGAGCACTTCGACGACTTCCCAGAGACACATGCGCAACTGGTGGTACAAGCCGCTAACCATTGGCACCCAGGCGTACGTGAACTGGCTGATGCATTTACCTCGCTACCACAGTGGCTATTTGACGATGTCATGGTTTGTTATTCCCAGCCTCAGGGCGGCGTCGGGCCTCACATTGACCAGTATGATGTGTTTATCGTGCAAGGCCAAGGCCGCCGCCGTTGGCGCGTTGGGCCAAAAGGTGATTACCAAGAAGCCAACTTAGAAACCGGGCTCAAGCAGATCACCGGCTTTGATGCCATTATCGATGTGGTGCTAGAGCCAGGCGATATTCTTTATATCCCACCAGGCTTTCCACACGAAGGCGATACCCTAGAGCCCTCGCTCAGCTACTCAATTGGCTATCGTTCACCAAAAGCCCGCGAGCTACTGAGCAGTTATGCAGACCAAGTGATTGTCGACGAAGCTGGCGATAATCATTTCCATTGGCCTGCCATGTCAGCCCAACCAGACGCGCCTGCGGCATTGGATCCACAACATCTCGCCCAGATGGACGAAATGATGATCGCACTCATGCACGACGAGACCCGTAAAAAGCGCTGGATTGGCGAGTTTCTCTCTCAAGCCCGACATGAGCTCGACTTACTCAGCCCCGACCCTCAGTGGCAACCGGATAGTCTCAAAGCCGCGATGCAAGACGGGCTTTGTCTGGAAAAACTCAGTGGGTTGCGCGCGTTTTATCACCCCGACCAGCCTGAAATGATTTTTATGCTGGGTGAAAGCTTTGATTTACCCGCAGGATGTGAGTCACTCACCCCAGCGTTATGCAATCAACGCTTTATTGATTGGGAAATCCTCGGCGATGCCGCCGACCATAGCCTGTTTTGGCCGATGCTGACGCTGTGGGTCAATCGCGGCTACTGGTATCCTCTCGAGGAAGCGCCAGAGTAACCGCGCATCACCAAGATTAGACTTTAAACTGGGCCGTTAGCGCACGCTGACGGCCAGCCAGCGCCTCCAATTGGCTGGCAATACTCGCCGCCGATTCGGCATGCGACAAGAGTTCATCGCTGCGTTCACGAATATGGGTCACGTTTTGCGTCACATCGCCTGATACCGCGCTTTGTTGCTCCGCCGCCGCGCTAATTTCACTGTTAAGCCCCATCATGTCTTGCATCGCAGTACGAATCTGGTCCAAGCTCGCCACCGTCTCTTGCACCTTTTCAGCGGTGTCATCCGCTAGCTGATTCCCTTCATGAATCGCCGCTACCACTGACTCTGCCCCTAACTGCAACGAATCAATCACGGTACGGATCTGGGTGATTGACTGGTTAGTACGCTGTGACAGTTCACGGACTTCGTCAGCGACCACCGCAAACCCGCGCCCTTGCTCACCCGCACGCGCCGCTTCAATCGCCGCATTTAAAGCAAGTAAGTTGGTTTGCTCTGACATGGTGTCAATCACCGTCAAGATCTCGGTGATATCCTGACTACTCTTTTGTAAGGCTTGCGCATCGTGGGTCGCGCCATTCAGCGTCTCCACCAAACGCGTCATCGCTTGCGACGAACCAGTCACAATTTTTTCACCCTTCTCCGTCGCTGTATTCACCGCGGTGGCCGCAGTTAGCGCCGATTCGGTATGACTGGCAACCTGTGAGGCCGTTTGCGTCATCTCTTCTGATGCTGTCGCCACTGCATCCAAGCTTGATACTTGTTCACGGCTACCATCTCGGGTTTGCACGGCCACGCGTGCGGCTTCTTTGGCTGTATGTTCCGCTTCTTCAACGCTATTAATCACATTCGCCATAATAGGCTGAAGCTTATCGAGGAAGCGGTTAAAGCGCCCCGCCAGTACCCCAATTTCATCACGATTTTTAAGCTGGATACGCTGCGTGAGATCGCCATCGCCGTCGGCAATCTCTGCCAATCGTTCCGCCAGTAGCTTCAGGGGTTTAACGATTTGGCGCGCCGCTAATCCGGCGATCACCAAGGCAAGCAGGGTTGCCACAACCCCTAAGCTACGTTCTGTCCACGCGGCTTGACTGCGTTGCGCGGTAATTTGTTGGCTTAATTGGTTTGCCTCAGATAGCAAGACATCTTCCGGCAAGGTGATAAGGGCTCCCCACGTGGTGCCTGGCAAGGCAATCGGCACGTAGGTCATCAACTGGCTTTTTTGCCATACAGTCTGTGGCTGTCCCTGCGTCAGCCAGGAGCTCATCGCATCAGGGCTGGTGGGTAAATCGTCGACAGTGCCGCCGCTCACTTGGGCGTTATCAGACGCCACTAAACGGCCACCTTGGCTCAATACACTGACATTGCCAGCGCCGCCAAATAGGGCTTTATCCGCCTCTGAGATCACTGACTGTAACCCGCCAAGCGCAATATCAATGCCTAGTACCCCCAGCACTTGTCCGTCGCGCATCAGCGGTGAGGAAATGGTGACACTCAGGCTACTGCCCGCTTGTTTGGGCGCAGATACACAAGCTGCGCCTTGGTTCAATGGGCACTGATACCAATGATTCGCCGCTTGCCCATTGCCATTTTTATTGCCGTTGTTAATTTGCTTCTCGCTCAGCACGGTACCTTGCAGCTCGCCATCCCGCTTTTGCCAGCGGCTGGCAAAACGCCCTGCGGCATTCGCGCCCCGTTCTGTATCGAGCTGATAAAAGTTATCTTCTTGGTCAAGTGCATTGGGTTTAAATACCACGAACGCGGCTTGAACCGTATCGAAGTTCTCCACTGAGCGTCGCACCAGCTCATTGATTGAGCCGCGAAGTTCACCACTGTCGGTAAAGTTTTGCTCAGCGTTATACTGTAGGTACACCACACTTTGCGCCAGCATTTGCGCGCGGTACACCGCCTCATCTAAAGAACGTTGTACATGGGTCGCTTGAACTTGAGCCTGACTGGTCGCAAGACGTTGAGCAGCACTACGCAGCGTTTGGGTACTCGCCTGACCGACCGTTTGCTGAAACTGGTTATTGACGTAGGTTGAGAAGGTTAATAACGTCACCGCGGTCACAGCAACGCACAAACTGGCCACGAGGGTGACCTTCCATTGAATTGAGAGGGATCGCATGACAGCTCCTTTGTCACTCTATCGACAGCCACCACTGCTATCGATTCTCATCCTTGAAACACGCATTTAACAGTAACAAAAAAGCGCAGGAAATAAACCTGCGCTTTTCATATTATTGCGTTTTTTACGATGACAAAAAACGTCGCTTATCTGTCTTTTGGATCCAAGGCATCACGAAGCCCATCGCCGACATAGTTAAAACAGAACAATGTCATGACCATAAAGGCGGCAGGGAACAGCAGCTGCCAAATCGCAATTTCCATCGTTTGCGAGCCTTCTTGTAGTAAGGCGCCCCAACTGGTCATTGGCTCTTGCACACCTAAGCCCAAGAAACTCAAGAAAGACTCAAACAAGATCATGTTCGGCACTAGTAAGGTCGAGTAAACCGCAACAATCCCAAGTACGTTTGGCACGATATGGCGCGTAATGATATGGCGCGTGCTCACCCCTGAAACGTGCGCGGCTTCGACAAACTCTTTACTCCGTAAGCTGAGTGTTTGACCGCGCACAATACGTGCCATGTCTAGCCAAGCAATACAGCCAATGGCCACGAAGATCAGCACGATATTACGGCCAAAGAAGGTGACCAGTACAATCACGAAGAACATGAACGGAATCGATTGGAGGATTTCCACCAAACGCATCATCACCGCATCGGTGCGGCCGCCAATAAAGCCTGATGTGGCACCATATAAGGTACCAATCAAGACGGCGACAAAGGCGCCCATGACGCCTACCATGATCGATATACGCCCGCCCATCATGGTGCGAGTAAAGAGATCTCGGCCTAACGCATCGGTACCAAACCAATGTCCGTCTACGCCCAATGAAGGCGCCGCATGAATGGCATACCAATCGGTCGCGTCATACGCGTAGGCACTGATATACGGCCCAAGGATCACGCTCAAACCAATCAATACCAGAATCACCAAGCTCGCCATCGCGGCACGGTTACGTTTAAAACGAATCGCCGCATCCTGCCAAAGGCTACGCCCCTTGACATCGACTTCTTCAGCAAAGTTTTCGAGGGCGTCAATGTTTTCTTTTTTCGTCAGCATCATGTCACCCCTAGTAACGAATCTTAGGATCGATATACGCCAGCAGGATATCGACGATCGCGTTGAAAAGAATGGTCAGCGTACCGATCAAAATGGTACAGCCAAGCACTAATGAATAATCACGGTTAAACGCGGCGTTCACAAACAGCTTACCGATACCAGGCAAGCCGAAAATGGTTTCGATCACCACCGACCCAGTAATAATGCCCACAAACGCGGGTCCCATGTAGGACACAACCGGTAGCATTGCAGGCTTGAGCGCATGTTTAACAATAATCTTAGGGTAACTGAGCCCTTTGGCACGCGCGGTGCGAATAAAGTTACTGTTTAGGGTTTCGATCATGCTACCGCGGGTCACACGCGCAAATGTGGCCACATACAGCAAGGACATACCGATCATTGGCAACACCATGAATTGCCATCCCCCACCTTGCCAGCCACCGGCGGGGAACCAACCAAGATTAATGGCGAAGATATAAATCAGCACGGGCGCGAGCACAAAGGATGGCATCACCACCCCTAACATCGCCGTGGACATGATGGTGTAGTCAATCCAGGTGTTTTGTTTGAGCGCAGCAATGGTGCCAATGGTGACCCCAAAAATCAGCGTAAAGATAAACGCCAACGCACCGATTTGTGCCGATACAGGAAATGCGTCAGCAATCAGCTCATTCACCGTAAAATCAATGTATTTAAACGATGGACCAAAATCCCCTTGTAGGATATTGCCCAAATAGGTGGTGTATTGCTCAAACACAGGCTTATCCAGGCCGTATTTGGCATTAATGTTTTCCATTACGGCAGGGGGCAATGGACGTTCGCTTGAAAAAGGGTTGCCTGGCGCAAACCGCATCAAGAAAAAAGAGATAGTAATTAAGACCAACAACGTTGGAATAGCTTCCAAAAGGCGCTTGGCGATAAATTTCAACATAACTGTACCGTTTCGTTTTGAGCCTCACAGCGTCCGCTACCTAGGCTATACCTACATAGCGACAACCAGCCAAGGGAACCGCGTGGTGCGGCTCCCTTATCAGCTGTGAATCAGGCGTTACTCAGCCTTGATATAAAGATCTTTTGAGTAGATCTTCTCTTCGGCGTTATTGGCAGGGAAGCCACCGACTTGTGGACTAAGCAGACGCGCTTTTACATACTGGTAAATCGGCGCAATCGGCATGTCTTTTGCCATCTGGGCTTCCGCATCCAAGTACAGTTGTGTGCGCTTGTCGTCGTCTGTGGTGGTCATGGCGTTTTCCATGATCGCATCATAAGCTTGGCTATCATAATGCACACCACCTGATGAGTTGGAGCTGCGCATCAAGCTGAGGAAGGTAGACGCTTCATTGTAGTCACCACACCAACCGGCGCGCGCGACATCAAAATTACCTTCATCTTTGGTGCTCAGGTAGGTTTTCCACTCTTGGTTATTAAGTGCAACATCCACACCCAGCTTGTCTTTCCACATTTGACCGATTGCGACGGCCAGCTTTTTGTGGTTTTCGCTGGTGTTATAAAGCAGTGAGAAGTCGAGCGGGTTGTCTTCACCGAACCCAGCTTCTTTGAGCAGACGCTTGGCCTCTGCATCACGCTCTTCTTGTGTCATCTTGGCGTACGCTGGCAGCTCAGGATCAAATCCAGCGGTAATTTCAGGCGTCAAGAAATACGCAGGCTTTTGCCCTTGACCCAGTAGCGCATCGGTAATCACGTTACGGTCAATCGCGTAAGACAAGGCTTTACGCACACGAACATCATTAAAGGGTTCACGCTTGGTATTAAAGATGTAGTAGTAGCTACACAGGTTACCCACGATAGACAAATCTTCTGGGTGCTCGTTTTTCAGGCGACGGAAATGCTCGTTCGGGATCTCATACGTCATGTCAATTTCGCCGGCCAAGTAGCGGTTCATTTCTGCGACTTGGTTTTCAATCGGCAAATAGGTCACTTTATCGAGCGTGGTATTTTCATTGTCCCAATATTGGTCGTTACGGGTTAACTCAATGCGCTCATTAATCACCCAGTTATCCACGACATAGGCGCCATTACCCACGAAGTTCTCAGGTTTGGTCCATTGGTCACCATGTTTTTCCACCGTTTCTTTGTGTACCGGCTTCATGGTGGTGTGACCCATCATCTTCACAAGATAAGGCACCGCGGTATCTAACGTTACCTGAAGGGTGTGATCGTCTAGCGCTTCAACGCCCAATGTGTCTTTATCTTTGTCACCTTTAATAATGGCTTTGGCATTCTCCATGTGGGTGTAGCCAAGGTACCAAGAGTAAGGTGACGCCGTCATCGGATCAGCCACGCGCTTAAAGCTGTACTCAAAATCTTGCGCAGTAACAGGATCACCGTTAGACCATTTGGCGTCTTCACGGAGATAAAAGGTAAACACCTTGTTGTCTTCGTTTTCCCAGCGCAAAGCGACGCCAGGGATAACATTGCCGTCTGCATCTTGGTTGACCAAGCCTTCTAGCAGGTCACGAATAACGTGCGACTCAGGCACGCCTTGAGTTTTATGCGGATCCAACGACGCCACTTCGGCACCGTTACCACGCACGAGCTCTTGCTCTGCCGCCAGTTGCGGCTCGCCTGCCGCGGACTCGGCTTGTTGTTTGGTTTCAGGGTTGGATTGAGAGGTCTGTTTTTGCTCTGGTTCGCTGCATCCTGCTAGAGCCAGAGAAAGGCCAGCGCCCATAAAGAGGGTTCGGGTGATCGTGTTTAGCTTCATCGTGTAACTCCATAACAATCGCTATTGCATCCATGACAATCGACGCCACGTGGCGGGGGAATCCGTTTTGCACAATCTAAAAAGATGTACTACGCCTCGCTGCGCGATTAGAGGCAAAACATTACCAAGCAACGCTGTGTTTTGCCATAAATCTGAAGTATTTTGCCATAGAATGAGATTAAAAACTCATCTTTCACTACTTAAAAGTCGCATAAAGGAATTTCAAGCTGGTAAGACGAGGCCGCGTTAGCGCTTTATTCACCACAAGAAACAAAATACGGAACAAATTGCTATTTATACTGAATCTGGGGGCATTGGCACTAATGCTGAACTAGCTTGCGGTCGAAAAAACACACAAGCCTCTCTCTATCTTCGCAATCTCAGTGACTTTGACTGCCAACATGCGTCAAATGTTACTTAATTGTAAAGCCGATACTAAACGTTATTTGTCAAAAAAACTCAACAGAAACACATGCACGTGATGTCAGACAGCTATCACGGTCACAAAATCTGAATTGAATAAGCGGTAATGGTGCCTATCAACGGAAACGCTCACCGCGAATAGATGCGAGGATCAAGCACGGATGTCGAACGGAGGGAGAACGTAGAAACGGCTGCTCCGGTAGGCTTGAGCGGTGATAATGTCGCAACAAAGCCAGCTTCGCAGGCTGGCTTTGTTCTATAAGCCACTATTTTTTGGCATCGTCGGGACTAAAAACGGGGCCACTATCCGATGAACGATCACTGGCCTGATCGCGCAGAACACGGTTGTCCTCACGTGCTTTTTCCATTTCTGGCATGACCTCGTTAAGCATTTCTTTGATTTTCTTGTTGCTATAGCGCTTGTGTTTCATTGTGTCCTCCTGAACTCATCAGTATTTGGCACAGTCACTCGCGGAACAACGACCGAGTCCACTCGGCTGTTACGCCAGTACAAACCGCTTGTGCAATTTTTAAGCTACACCCTCATCGTCAATAAAGCAAAATATTGCCGAAAAGGCACGCCAAACATCTTCGCCCCCACAACATCTCGACGTCTCAACCCAGAGCCATAGCGGATATCGGCCCGCTCTTGGCTTAGTTTAATAACATTTGCTGATAATAAGCGGCTGTTTAGACGAAATACCAATATTGACGCTTTTTTAAACAAACGATGTTGTTATTCGGCGCTCTATCCCCCATCATTGTGTTGTTGATGAGCTGTTCCCGATCATCAGCCTAATTTTTCTTCCGACAAGAGAGTAAAAAGCAAGACTATGAGACCACAAAGCTCAACCTCGCGCCCTTTATGCGCACGCGTTCGCCATGGTTACAACCCAAATAAAGGAAAAAAACCACAGGTTAACCGCTAACGCGGTGTTGATGTTAAAAACACCTCTTTAATAGCCTTCAAATGGAGGCTATTTTTTTGTCTTTATATCGCGATACTGACGACGAATCAGGGCGTAATCCTACTCACGGGCGACCGCAAAGCGAGCAAGTTAGCGTTTGCACAATGCGTTATCGCGAGCGGATTTGCGTTGCAAATTGCGAGTTCTCACCCTCAAGCGCTACGCAATCGCGACATCACGATGCCGAACCGCTGGTATACGGGCGTTTCAAAAAGTAGGCACCCCTTTTGCAATATCTAGATTACTAGACCAACGCCATTGCTTGTCAGGGGGTGTCACATGGGACAATCCACACCAATTTTGTTTAATGATCGTCACATCTTGCCCGGGGGCCGGATACCTCTTCGGATCCCAGCAGGCGACTCGTTAGACACACTCGTATTCGCGTTAAAGCATGGACTCCCTATCGGAGTGTGTATGGCGGAAACACAAGCCCAGCGCTCTCACGTGGATATTGGCACCTTTATTGAAATTGAGGACTATACCCGAAGCCAAGAAGATGGCTGCTTAGTGATCACGGCACGGGGAACCGCACGCTTTGCGATTCATGCGTTTAACCAGCAGCACAACCACATCTTGTTTGCCTCGGTCAACGCATTACCTCGGTGGCCTGATTGCCACGTCGACAAACAAAGCGAGCCTCTCGTGGAGCGCTTACAGTCGATGTTTGAGCGCTACCCTGAACTACAACAAATGCACCGAGAGACCGAGTTCTCCAATTTGGCGTGGTTATGCCAGCGCTGGTTAGAGCTGCTGCCGCTCCCCACCGGGGAAAAACAACAGTTGATGGCGAACAGTTCCTGTGTCGCCACACGGGATTATCTGTTGAGCATGATGCAAGATCCCCATTAAACCGTTTTTATTGCTGCCTTGCTATTTGCCCTTTTTATTCATCTGCTTGATTGGGCGAGGTAACGCGACGCGTTACCTCTTTTTTTGCCTTCACCCTTTTGTCCCACTTTCCTGACTTGCTCACACTTTACTGCTCTGGTAAATACCTAGTCGCTCAAGCTTCAGGTAAACTAGGCACATTGATTTTTCTCAGGAAACGACGCAATGATCCAACAGGTTTCAGATCAGCATTCACAACGTATCGTCGCGATCGGTGGCGGGCATGGTCTGGGGCGCGTCTTATCGGCATTGGGAATATATGGCGAGCAGGTAACAGGCATCGTCACCACAACCGATAATGGGGGATCCACTGGCCGTATCCGTGCATGCCAAGGTGGGATAGCCTGGGGCGACATTCGTAACTGCCTCAACCAATTAATCACCGAGCCCTCGGTCGGCTCCATGCTGTTTGAATATCGCTTTAAAGGGAAAGGTGAGCTGAACGGGCATAATTTGGGCAACCTGATCCTTACGGCACTGGATAACCTCTCAGTCCGTCCGCTTGAAGCCATCCAACTTATTCGCGATCTGCTAGATATCCGCCCTAATTTACTGCCGATGTCCGAGCACCCTGCTGAGCTTGCCGCGTTAACGCCAGAGGGTGAGACGGTGTCGGGGGAAACACATATTGATGAGCTAAGCGCTCCCCCGACGCGTCTCTTTTTGTCCCCAACCGTCCCCGCGACCCGCGAAGCCATTGAGGCTATCGAGCAGGCTGACTTGATTTTGCTCGGCCCTGGCAGTTTTTTAACCAGTGTAATGCCGCCGCTGCTCGTCCCCGAACTCAGCCGTGCGTTGAAACATACACAGGCCAAACTGGCGTTTATTAGAAACCTTGGCAAGGAAATCGGGCCGGCGGGTGACATGTCATTAGCCACTATGCTTGCTTGGTGCGAGCGTGCGATGGGTGGGAAAGAAATCGACATTGTGATCGGAGAACAAAACGCGTCGCAGCTCGCCACACGTTACCAACAAAAAGAGGCCAGTTTGGCCTCCTCAAATCATCATTGGCGTCATGACAGGGATAAACTACGTCAAGCTGTTGATGAAGTTTTGCTCGACGGCCATTTCTCGGTAGGTAGAGGCCGTTCCTCGTAACATCTCGGTCAGCTCATCTAAATGATGTGTCATCCACTCCTGTTGCCCTTGCTTGACGCGTGATTCACACTCACGCGCCATCTCGGCCAGATCATCCGCACCAAAACTGGCAGCACTGCTTTTGATCGCATGGCTGATCTCGCGAACTTGCTCGATCGATGGCGAACCAGACAATTGAGAATGGTATTGGGATAGCTCGTCGCTAAATACAGTGAGCAAAACCGTCACCGTATCCTCGCCTACTTCTGATTTCAGTCGACGTAATGTTTCAGTATTTACTGTGGTGGCCATACATCCATTCCTATCATTCATGCGCCGCAGATTTTTGCCAAGCTTGTAGTTTTCGGTACAAGGTTGAAGGGCTAACTTCAAGTAACCCCGCCGCTTGCGGGATATTGCCATTACACACGTCGATCGCGACTTCAATAGCACGTTTTTCCGTTTTCCATAATGGTTCTATATCGGCTTTCATCACCACTGGCGATGCTGGCTTGACGGGCTCGTGAGTTGCTGATGCGCTGTTCGCCGTTTCCGATCGCGTGTTATCTCCTGTAGATGCAATTTCAGCACCAGAAACGCGAGCGACTGGCGATGGTAGCATCTCTTTGCTGACTTCTTCGCCGTTATGCAACACCACTATGTTACGGATCACGTTTTGCAGCTGCCGAACATTGCCTGGCCAGTCGTATCGAAGGAGCTGAGTGGTCACTTCGTCACTAAAACGACAAAAATCTTTGCCTTCTTCAGCGGAAAACAGCGCGAGTAAGGCGTTGGCAATGGCGATCACATCGTCTCCACGCTCTCTTAAAGGCGGCAACTCGAGTGGAATAACGTGCAAGCGGTAGTAGAGATCTTCCCGGAATTTCCCCTGCTGTACTTGGAGCCAGGGATCGCGGTTAGTGGCACAGACAAACCGGACATCCACCGACTTCACTTGCGAGGAGCCGACTTTTTGAAAACTCCCCGTTTGAATGAAACGTAGCAGTTTGGATTGCAAATCCATATCCATTTCGCAAATTTCATCCAAGAACAAGGTGCCACCATTGGCCATTTCTGCGGCCCCTTCACGCTCAGACGCAGCGCCAGTAAAGGCTCCTTTCACATGACCAAATAACTCACTTTCAATCAAATCTTTCGGGATAGCCGCGCAATTCAGTGCAATAATTGGCTTGTTACTTCGCGTACTGGCAGCATGAATCGCTTCCGCGCATACCTCTTTACCGGTCCCGCTTTCACCGGTAATAAACACCGTGGCTTTACTGGGCGCAGCCGATTCGATCACACGGTACACCGCCTGCATCGGCAGACTGCGACCAATAAACCCGTGGTATTCACTTTCCTGCTTGGTCGCTTTCCCCGGATGACTCGGCTTGGGTTTGAGCGACTTATTGACCGTGACACGCAACTGATCGGCTTCACAAGGCTTGATCAAAAAGTCATTGGCACCATGACGCATGGCATCGACAGCGGCATCAATCGAACCATGAGCGGTCATAATAATCACGGGTAAGTCGGGCGCGACTGCTCGCACTTTGGCAAGCACATCAATGCCCGACATATCCGGCAGGCGTAGATCTAAGATCATCAGTGCTAACTGATCGCCTTCTCGCTCGAAAAAAGCCATCGCATCCTGACCCGTCCCTACAATGGTGACATCCACATCTAAGGGGTTAAGGTAGGATTTATATAACGCCGCAACCGACGCCGTATCTTCCACCATCAATATTCGTTTACTGGGTGATAGTGCTGGCATGTATCCTCCAAGAATCGCATCGCGGCGTGTAGCGATAACTCACTCAGTTGCACGAGCGTATGCGAAATGCGTTGCATTATGCAATTGTGCCCTCATTGTAGCTGGGCGAGTCCGTTAAAACCACACGTTTTGTCGATGTAATGGCTATCTTTTATTTTTGGCACGCCAAATGCATCTATTCCAGTGACCCTCAGGGGTCACCTAGCCAACTGACGTTGTTTGTGAGTTTTCACTCACTGAAACACTGTAGCCAACCTGTCATTTAGGTTGGCTTTTTTTTACTTCGCGCGGTGCTTTTTCATCCCATTAGCTGTTTACAATAAACTGCTCGCGCAGCGCTTGTAACTGATCTCGCAATTGTGCCGCGGTTTCAAACTCAAGGTTCTGCGCTGCCTCAAACATCTGACTTTCCAGTTTTTTGATTTCAGCATCAATTTGTTGTGGTGACTTCAACGCATAGTCCGCATCAGGCTCGGCAACGGCACGCAACGATTTGACTGCTGGTTTCGCGCTTTTACCCCGTTTACCCGTGCCTATCTCCATCACGTCCATCACTTTCTTATTGAGTTTCTGTGGCGTGATACCATGCGCCTCATTATGTGCAATTTGCTTCGCCCGGCGTCGCTCCGTTTCATCAATGGCGCGTTTCATCGACTTGGTGATCGAATCGCCATATAAAATCGCTTTACCGTGAAGGTTACGTGCTGCACGGCCAATGGTTTGAATTAATGAACGTTCAGAGCGCAAAAAGCCTTCTTTATCCGCATCCAAAATCGCGACCAAAGACACCTCAGGCATATCTAACCCTTCACGAAGCAAGTTAATCCCGACCAAGACATCAAACTCACCAAGACGGAGATCCCGAATAATTTCCATGCGCTCCACCGTATCAATATCAGAATGAAGGTAACGCACTCGCACATCATGCTCTTGCATGTATTCGGTTAAGTCTTCTGCCATACGCTTGGTCAAGGTCGTCACCAGCACGCGCTCGTCTCGCTCACGACGAGCACGCACCTCAGAGAGCAAGTCATCCACTTGAGTGGCGACCGGACGCACTTCTATTTCAGGATCGATAAGCCCCGTCGGACGCACCACTTGATCAATGATATCCGCGCCCGATTTCTCAGCTTCATAGTTACCCGGCGTGGCGGAAACGTACACGGTTTGTGGCGCGAGTGCCTCAAACTCATCAAATTTTAGCGGTCGGTTATCCAACGCTGAAGGCAGCCGAAACCCATAGTCCACCAAGGTCTCTTTACGCGAGCGATCGCCTTTGTACATGGCACCAATTTGCGACACGGTGACGTGCGACTCGTCGATGATCAACAGTCCATCGGCGGGTAAATAATCAAACAAGGTCGGTGGTGGTTCGCCTTCTGCACGACCACTCAAATAACGCGAGTAGTTTTCGATACCCGAGCAATAGCCCAGCTCATTCATCATCTCAATATCAAACTGCGTTCTCTGTGTGATGCGCTGCTCTTCCAGCAGTTTATTATGCTCAAGCAGTGTTTTTTTACGTGCCGATAGCTCCGTTTTTATCTGCTCCACTGCTTCGAGAATACGCTCTCGTGGGGTGACATAGTGCGTCTTAGGGTAGATGGTGCAACGAGGCATGTCTTTGACACTCACCTGCCCCGTTAAAGGATCAAACACGCTGATGGTTTCCACCTCGTCGTCAAACAGCTCCACCCGTATGGCATCTTTGTCCGATTCAGCCGGAAAGATATCGATGACTTCACCGCGAACGCGAAAAGTTCCGCGCTCAAAGGCCATATCATTGCGGGTGTACTGCAACTCAGCGAGGCGTTGTAAAATGGTACGCTGGTCTAAAAAGTCACCGCGGCGAATGTGAAGCATCATTTTTAAATACGAATCAGGGTCACCCAAGCCGTAAATAGCAGAGACCGACGCCACAATCACCACATCACGGCGTTCCATCAACGCTTTTGTCGCCGACAAACGCATCTGCTCAACGTGATCATTAATCGACGCATCTTTTTCTATGAAGGTGTCTGTCGAAGGCACATATGCCTCTGGTTGATAATAATCGTAGTAAGAAACGAAGTACTCCACCGCATTGTCAGGGAAAAACTCGCGCATCTCCCCATAAAGCTGCGCCGCCAATGTTTTATTGGGAGCCAATATCATAGTAGGGCGATTGAGCTCAGCAATGACATTGGCCATGGTGAACGTTTTTCCCGACCCTGTTACCCCCAGCAGCGTTTGGTGGGCAAGACCGGCCTCTAACCCTTCACACAGACGGTGGATGGCCTCAGGCTGATCACCTGATGGTTTAAAAGCAGAATGCAGCGTAAATGTTTTACTCATGAACCTATCCTGTTTGGGGCTGACCACGATGTCCAGCTTGGGGCGCTAACGCGAAAAGTCTATTGTCCTGACTCGCCCTGCGGAGTCAACGATTGCGGTTAACTACTGACAAACTGCCAATTGCGATCTTTTTCGTCTTGGACGCTTGATCTCATGAAGGTGTCTAGGTAACCTATCGTTCCTCTTTTGGCATGCAGCCATTGCAGCCAGCTTGTCTAAGCAAAGACGGCTCTGAGCGAAGACGTGCTCTAAGCTAGAACAAAGCACTAAACGCATCGAGCACGAAGCAAATCAAGTGCAAAGAGCATAGAGTGCAATAAAGATAAACCT
This sequence comes from Salinivibrio sp. ML198, assembly GCF_001996015.1. Lineage (NCBI taxonomy): Bacteria > Pseudomonadati > Pseudomonadota > Gammaproteobacteria > Vibrionales > Vibrionaceae > Salinivibrio > Salinivibrio sp. ML198. The sequence goes on along the minus strand of NZ_MUEZ01000009.1, from coordinate 95,207 downwards.
CTAAATCATGCGTTTTCGCGCGTATTTCTATTGAATATCCTCTCTTATCACTTTTTTATCCCCGATACTCAAGGGTTGAACAAATAGCGACCTGTGCATAATCCACGATCGTTTTTTTTTCAAACTGATCGCATTAAAAAAAGCACAAACATTAAAAATCAATACCTTATAGTCATTCCCATGCCGACGATAGCTGCGTCAAGCTTGTATAAAATCAGTCACATAGTCAGTTGATCAAGATCCACACACATGGTTATCCACAGAATCTGTGGGTAACCGCTGAGAGCCCTTTCATTACCGGCCGTGTAAAAAGTCAAGAAAAAAATAGCCTCTATGCTCAATCACTCGCCACTATGATGCTTTTATCAGCGTCGCTGGCTAGCTTTTCAGCAGTCGATTGAAAAGACAGATTTTATTGCTTTTCATCAGTTGACACCTTTCGAGGTGCTCGCTAACATTCGCCCCGTTCTCAAGGCAATTCCCCCTTAGTTCAGTTGGTAGAACGGCGGACTGTTAATCCGTATGTCGCAGGTTCGAATCCCGCAGGGGGAGCCACTATCTTGAGATAAGATAGACATTGCAAAAGTGAGCACCCTTTCTGCTGCGCAGAATATGTCGCAGGACTAGGCGTCCCCGTCGAATCCCGCAGGGGGAGCCACTATCTTGAGACCTCACAGAACACAATAGCGACACGATTCCCCCATAGTTCAGTTGGTAGAACGGCGGACTGTTAATCCGTATGTCACTGGTTCGAGTCCAGTTGGGGGAGCCAAATTTATGTCTCTGTTCTCCTTGACCTATCCTACTTTCTCCGTGATCTCATCACACACTCTTACCGTGATCGAACACGCTACGCTGCCACTACCCCTAGATTAAGGTGCGCGCGTAAAGCGTCACTAACAGCTTACAGCGAACCAAGCAAAAACCCTGCTTGATGGCGGTTGTTATAGCCGCCTCAAAGGTCGATAATAGGCAGATCACAAAAACATTAAATGATTAAACAGCATGGCTGAGTATTTGTTGCTACTGGTGGGCACAGTATTGGTCAATAACTTCGTACTGGTGGAGTTTTTGGGCTTGTGTCCATTCATGGGCGTATCAAAAAAACTGGAAACAGCAATTGGGATGGGGCTTGCCACAACCTTCGTGTTGACCTTGGCATCAGTGAGCTCGTATCTGGTTGAAACCTATATTCTTATCCCACTTGATCTCGGATACCTGCGCACACTGAGCTTTATCTTAGTGATTGCCGTGGTGGTGCAGTTCACGGAAATGGTGGTGCATAAGACCAGTCCAACACTGCACCGACTATTGGGCGTATTCCTACCTTTGATTACCTCAAACTGTGCGGTACTCGGGGTGGCCTTGCTCAATGTGAAACAACAGCACAGCTTTATCGAATCGATTATTTACGGTTTTGGGGCGGCCTGTGGTTTCTCGCTGGTTCTCGTTTTATTCGCTGCAATGCGCGAGCGCATTGCAGCCGCTGACGTACCCGCGCCTTTCAAAGGCGCGTCAGTGGCAATGATTACCGCAGGATTAATGTCGCTCGCCTTTATGGGCTTTACAGGACTGGTGACTTTATCATGAGTGGAATAGTGATAGCGGTGGTTGTGCTTGCCGCGCTCGCCGCCATATTCGGTGCAATCCTAGGTTTCGCCTCGATTCGCTTTAAGGTGGAGGCGGATCCTATTGTCGATCAAATTGATGCCATTCTGCCGCAAACGCAATGTGGCCAATGCGGTTACCCTGGCTGTCGCCCCTATGCCGAAGCCATTGCCAATGGTGACGAGATTAACAAGTGTCCGCCAGGTGGCCAGCAAACGATTGAAAATTTGGCTGATTTGATGGGCGTCGAAGCGACCGAACTCGCCCACGATGAAGAAAAAAGTATCAAAACCGTTGCCTTCATTCATGAAGAAGATTGCATCGGCTGCACCAAGTGCATTCAGGCCTGTCCGGTCGATGCGATTGTAGGCAGTACCAAAGCGATGCATACCGTGATCGAGCAAGATTGTACTGGGTGTGATTTATGTGTTGCCCCCTGTCCGACCGACTGTATTGAAATGATCCCCGTTCAGGACACCCCTGAAACCTGGAAATGGAAGCTTGAACAAATTCCCGTTGTAGATGTCACTGAGAGTCAGAGAGCACGCGCCTGATGGACAGCCTTATAGAACAAATAAAACATGGCCAGATCTGGGATTTCCATGGCGGCATTCACCCGCCTGAGCATAAAACTCAGTCGAATCACGGCGCCATTTTAGAAAAGATACTCCCTACCGAGCTGGTTATCCCGCTAAAGCAACATATTGGCAGCAAGGGAAAATTATGCGTGAGCCAGGGCGATCGGGTATTCGCGGGACAAGCCCTCACTGAGACGGATATTCAACAATGTGTGCCGGTACATGCGCCGACATCGGGCACCGTGATTGCCATCGAAGATAGAACCATCGCGCATCCTTCAGGCTTGTCCGACCGTTGCGTGGTGATTCAGCCCGATGGAAAAGATGAGTGGGGACCTAAACCAGCCCTCCCGGCTTATCAAACCCAGCCGCCAGAGCAATTGATCGATCATATCCGCTCTATGGGCATTGCTGGAATGGGAGGCGCTGGCTTTCCAACCGCAAGAAAACTGCAAAGTGGCTTGGCGCGTACTGAAGTACTTATCATCAACGCCGCAGAATGTGAGCCTTATATCACCGCCGACGATCGGCTGATGCAAGATTGCGCCGATGAAATCGTCGCAGGGGTACAAATTCTTAATCACATTGTTAAGCCTAAGCTGTCCGTGATTGGCATTGAAGATAATAAGCCAGAGGCTATCGCTGCGCTTAAAGCAGCGGTGAAAGCCGCCGATGAGGACATACTCATCCAGGTAGTACCTACCAAGTATCCATCTGGCGGTGAAAAGCAGCTGATTCAAATCATTACCGGCAAAGAAGTCCCAGCCAAAGCCTTTCCCGCCAGTATTGGTGTGCTTATGCAAAACATCGGGACCACTTATGCGATCAAACGCGCCGTGCTAGATGGCGAGCCGCTGATCAAGCGTGTGGTCACTTTGACTGGGAAAACACTCAAAACCCAGCAAAACCGGTGGGCACTACTTGGCACGCCAATTGGCGAATTGTTGGCGCATCATGGTTACAAGGCTGAGAAAAAACTGCCTCGGGTGATTATTGGTGGCCCGATGATGGGCTTTACCGTCCCACACACACAAGTGCCTGTGACTAAAACCACTAACTGTGTACTGGTGCCAACGCGCAAGGAAATTGCGCCTGCCAAGCAAGAGATGGCCTGCATTCGTTGCAGTGCCTGTGCCGATGTTTGTCCCGCTCACCTGTTGCCCCAACAATTGCAGTGGTATGCCAAAGATCAGGACTACGACAAGTGCCAAGACTATGATCTCTTCGATTGTATTGAATGCGGCGCCTGTGCCTATGTGTGTCCGAGTGAGATCCCACTGGTGCAATACTACCGCCAGGCCAAAGCAGAAATTCGTGAAATTGAAGCGGAAAAAGAAGCCGCGGAGCGCGCACGTCAGCGTTTTGAAGCCAAAAAAGCGCGAATGGAACGTGAAAAACAAGAACGAGAAGAAAAACATCGCAAAGCGGCCGAGCGTCGCAAGCAAGCGGCGCAACAAAACACTGGCTCGGGTGATGCGCTTAACGCTGCGGTAGAGCGCGTGAAGGCGAAAAAAGCCGCGCAATCGGCATCGAGTGATGTCAAACCTGCTGTTGCGGCGGCGATCGCACGGGCCAAAGCGAAACAAGCCGAAGCGGCAAAAACCGGCAGTGATGAGCCAGACAACAGTGAAATGATGAAATTGCGCGAAGATCGTAAGCGTCAAGCGCGAGAGCGTAAGGCGGCCAAAGAGGCGCAAAAAGCTTCAGCAGCTGCTGATTCACAGGCAACATCCGACAGCACCGAGAGTCAAGACGGCAAGAAAGACGCAGTCGCCGCCGCGGTTGCCCGTGCCAAAGCACGCAAAGCGGCTCAGCAAAGCGATGCCAAGGTAGAGCCAACACCGGCGGCCAAGCAATCATCCGCCGCAGAAAACACGACGGCACAAACGGATGATGCTGGCGACAAAAAAGCCGCTGTCGCCGCAGCCGTTGCCCGTGCCAAAGCACGTAAAGCCGCTCAGAAAAGCGATTCCAAGGCAGAGCCAACACCGGCGGCCAAGCAATCATCCGCCGCAGAAAACACGACGGCACAAACGGATGACGCTGGCGATAAAAAAGCGGCTGTCGCCGCCGCCGTTGCCCGTGCCAAAGCACGAAAAGCCGCCCAGCAAGGCGACACCAAGGCAGAGCCAACACCCGCGGCCGAGCAATCATCCGCCGCAGAAAACACGACGGCACAAAAGGATGGCGCTGGCGACAAAAAAGCCGCAGTCGCCGCCGCGGTTGCCCGTGCCAAAGCACGTAAAGCGGCCCAGCAAGGCGACACCAAGGTACAACCTGAGACGGCTGCCGATACGTCATCCGACGCTGCAGACACCGCGCCTGCAACCGACGAAGCTAACGACAAAAAAGCCGCTGTCGCCGCCGCCGTCGCGCGTGCTAAGGCGCGTAAAGCCGCACAACAATCACAAGAAGATAAGGAATAACCCACGTGGCGTTTTTCATTGCAAGTTCACCACACGCCCACAACAAACGTTCCACCAGCCATATTATGCTGACGGTGCTTCTCTGTGCCCTGCCCGGTTTGGCCGCACAGTGGTATTTCTTCGGCTGGGGCGTGCTGGTTCAATTAACCTTGGCGGTCATCACGGCATGGTCAACCGAAGCACTGGTCATGCGATTACGTCGTCGCCCCGTGATGGCTTACCTTCGCGATAATAGCGCCCTACTCACAGCGTTTTTATTGGCCGTCGCGATCCCACCGATGGCGCCTTGGTGGGTGATCGTCATTGGTACCGCGTTTTCTATTATTGTTGCCAAGCATATATACGGCGGATTAGGACAGAACCTCTTCAATCCAGCCATGGTTGGCTACGTGGTACTCCTCATCGCTTTTCCGGTGCAAATGACCACCTGGTTACCGCCAGAGAGTCTCGCCACCCATAGTTTGACCATTACCGATACCCTCGCGGCGATTTTTGGCGGCTATACCTTAGATGGTTTTAGCGTCAACCAATTGCGTATGACCGTGGATGGCGCCACCATGGCGACGCCTCTGGATACCATTAAAACCGCGCTAGCAGGCGGTCAAACTGTCAGTGAAGCCTTGCAACAGCCCATTTTCTCAGCGCTAGGCGGTAAAGGTTGGGCTTGGGTAAACACGCTTTACCTACTCGGTGGTTTGGTGCTTATCCAACGTGGCATTATCAATTGGCATATTCCTGTCGCGGTACTCGTCGCCTTGCTTGCTTGTTCATTACTCGGCCACTTGGTCGCACCGGATCAACTCGCGTCGCCCCTGATTCATTTGTTGTCTGGCGCGACCATGCTCGGGGCGTTTTTTATCGCCACCGATCCGGTGTCGGCCTCCACCACCGACCGTGGCCGCTTATGGTTTGGTGGCCTGATAGGGGTGTTGGTGTATTTAATACGTACTTGGGGCGGCTACCCAGATGGCGTCGCGTTCGCAGTAATCATTGCCAACTTGTGCGTCCCATTGATTGATTATTACACCAAGCCAAGAACGTATGGGCATGCCACAAACCGTGCGGAGAAGAAGTCAAAGTCATGATTGATACCATAAAAAAACATGGGGGCATTCTCGCTGTTGCTGCCCTCTTGTCGACAGCACTGGTGGCGGTCACTCACGCGCTAACTGAAGATACCATTAAAGAGCAGCAGCAAATCCAATTATCAAAGGCGCTCAATCAGGTGATCCCTGAAGACAGGCACGATAATCCGCTGCATCAAAGCTGCCGCCTTATCGAAAATAAGGATGCACTGGGCACCGATGACGCCCAGCCTTTTTATGTTGCCACCCTAGGCGGTGAGGTCAGTGCCGTTGCTATTCAAGCTATGGCCCCTAATGGCTACAATGGTGCCATTAAGGTATTAATTGGCATGGATGCGACCAACCATCAGGTGCTGGGTGTGCGGGTTCTCGAGCATAACGAAACCCCAGGACTGGGAGATAAGGTGAGCTTGCGGGTGTCAGATTGGATCCGTAGCTTTAGCGGCAAAACCGTCACCAGCGAAGACGATGCGCGTTGGGCGGTCAAAAAAGACGGCGGGCAGTTTGATCAGTTTACTGGCGCCACCATTACCCCGCGCGCGGTTGTCGGCGCCGTCAAAAAAGCGGCTTGGTTTGTGAGCCAACACCAAGACGCGCTGATCAACCAACCGGTTAATTGCGGAGGAGCGTCATGAACAGCGCCCACAAAGAGCTAATGAAAAATGGCTTATGGAGTAATAACCCAGCGTTTGTGCAGCTACTAGGTTTGTGCCCACTGTTGGCGGTATCCGCTACCGTCACCAATGCACTTGGCCTTGGGATCGCGACCTTGGCCGTACTCGTAGGCTCCAATTTGATTGTGTCACTGATTAGGGACTGGGTACCCAAAGAAGTGCGCATTCCTATTTTCGTGATGGTGATTGCTTCACTGGTGACCTGCGTGCAACTGGTCATGAATGCGTATGCTTACGGCCTTTATCAATCGCTCGGTATTTTTATCCCATTGATTGTCACCAACTGTATCATCATCGGCCGCGCCGAAGCCTTTGCCTCTAAAAACCCTGTCGGCTTGTCGGTGAGTGATGGTTTTTGGATGGGCACCGGTATGACAGTAGCCTTGGTGGTATTAGGGGCTATTCGCGAAATTATCGGCAATGGCACCTTGTTTGATGGTGCCGACCTCTTGCTCGGCGACTGGGCTGCCGCACTTAGGATTGAGATTTTTCAATTCGACACCAAGTTTCTGTTAGCCATATTACCACCGGGCGCGTTTCTCGCGGTCGGCTTTCTCATCGCGTTGAAGAACATCATTGATACACACCTTGCCAGTAAAACAGAAAAAGACGACAAGCCGGTGATTGAGCGCGCACGGGTGACGGGTAATCAATGATCCACAGGATAGGGTAAATGAATAAAGAAAAACGACGACAAATTCTGGAGCGCCTGCGCGATAACAACCCGACTCCGCAAACCGAGCTCAATTGGTCAACCCCTTTCGAGTTACTGATCGCGGTGTTACTGTCTGCGCAAGCGACCGATGTGAGTGTCAATAAAGCCACCGATAAGCTGTATCCGGTGGCCAATACGCCCGAAGGGCTACTGGCATTGGGCGTGGATGGGGTGAAGTCATATATCAAAAATATTGGCTTATTCAATTCCAAAGCGGAAAACGTGATTAAAACCTGCCGCGCCTTGATTGAGCAACACCATGGCGAGGTACCAGAAAGTAGAGAGGCGCTAGAAGCCTTGCCCGGCGTGGGACGCAAAACCGCCAATGTGGTACTCAACACCGCGTTTGGTTGGCCCACCATCGCCGTGGATACCCATATTTTTCGCGTGTCCAATCGTACCAAGTTCGCGATGGGTAAAAACGTCAATGACGTGGAAGAAAAACTGATCAAGGTGGTGCCGAAAGAATTTAAGGTCGATGTGCACCACTGGCTAATTCTGCATGGACGCTACACCTGCCTCGCACGAAAACCTCGCTGTGGCAGTTGTATCATTGAAGATTTATGTGAGTACAAAGAAAAAGTTTATCCAGATAGCTAACGCCGTCAACGGCGAGCACTGGCAAGCCAAAAAGGAGCAACGTCATGTCAAACGGCAGAATTCTACACACCATGATCCGCGTCGGTGATCTAGACCGTGCTATCAAGTTTTATACCGAAGTAATGGGAATGCGTTTGTTACGCACCAATGAAAACGAGCAGTACAAATATAGCTTGGCGTTTGTCGGCTATAGCGATGAATCAGAAGGCGCCGTGATTGAGCTGACCTACAACTGGGGCGAAAGCGAGTACGATCACGGTAACGCCTTTGGCCATATCGCGATCGGTGTGGATGATGTTTACGCGACCTGCGATCAAATTCGTCAAGCGGGCGGCAATATCACCCGCGAGCCAGGCCCTGTCAAAGGCGGTAGTACTGAAATCGCCTTCGTGACTGACCCTGATGGCTACAAATTGGAGCTTATCCAAAACAAAAGTGCTTCTGCGGGTCTGAACGGCTAACACAGCAAGACACGTCACAAAAATAAGCCCGGCATTCGATGCCGGGCTTTTTCGTGCTGTCTATGTTGTATCGGAGGCATACACTGTCTGTGATAACCTTGGTGGCTGTCGCCTATAACAAGGTTCTTCCTAACGAAATCACCACGCGGCGGTTTTTACTGCGCCCAATTGGGTCGTCGTTGTCAGCAATCGGACGGCGTTCGCCATAAGCCTCAACGGTAATCCGATCTTCAGGTAAGCCCAGCGAGGTAAAGTAGTCGCGCAATTTCTTCGCTCGTCGCTCGGACATTTGCTGATTGGCTTCACGGGTGCCACGCGCATCAGAGTAGGTCGCCACTAGCACCAAATCGATATCATCGCTGTAACGAACAAACTCGGCTATCTGCGTCAATCGTTGGCGGCTTGCTTTGGTCAACTCATCGCTGTTTTCTTGATAACGCAAGACGGTAAAGGAAATGTCCTCAAACGCATACGGCAATAACTTATTCAGACACCGGCTAAATTCATTATATGGCGCGCCAAATGCCACCGCCGATAACGCCACATCCACCTGTCGCTGCTGACGCTGCCAGTCTTTAAAGCTAAACGTGGGGAATCGTCCCGCCTCTAGCTCGCTCAGCATCGCCCAAGCCGTTTGACCGCCCACATAGCCATCAAATTGTTTGAAGAACTGGAGTTGGTCCATATAGCGTGCCGGCTCTCCGGGCATCCAGTCAGCGGGCATGGAAAGCAGTGACACCTGCGCGGTCTCACCCATCGGCCGCTGCATATCGAGTGAGAAATCGAGATTCATGTCCTTACTGGCTCGTGATGTGAACGATGCTTGCCCGTACCCTGGCACATCATGCTCTAGACGGCACTCAATGGGCGTATCAATTGTCACGGTCCAGTTTGACTCCCCCAACGATGCCACGTATTGCTTGTTAGCAGACGCCTGATTGGGCAAAAGAAGAGCAACACATGACACCACCACTGGGATAAAGTGCCATTTCATTAAATCAACAGGACAAAACGCCATTACAGACTCCGTACGTCGCGTGATTCTGTCTTCACGCACAGTTTACTGCTTGAAAGGTTGCGCGAGTCACCGCTGCTGCAGTGACCAAAACATGGCTTAGACAAAAACAATTGGTTATAAAGTTATCGACACGTTACACGCCGACTTTAGCTTAACGCCACTATTTGCGATAATCACCCTTTTCTTATTATTCGTAAAGTGACATCAGCATGAGCCAAGCAAGTGATCCAAACAGTCTCAAAGCCCGATTCCGTGGTTATTTCCCTGTCGTTGTCGACGTTGAGACAGCCGGCTTCAATGCCCAAACCGATGCACTGCTAGAGATTTGTGCTGTCACCTTAAAAATGGATGAGCAAGGCTGGCTATCGCCAGACAAAAAACTGCACTTTCATGTCACTCCCTTTGAAGGTGCCAACCTTGAACCCGCCGCCCTAGAGTTCACCGGCATCCGTGACCCTTATAGCCCACTACGCGGCGCGGTTGATGAAGGCGAGGCCTTGCGGGAAATCTTTAAGCTTATCCGTAAAGAGCAAAAAGCAGCGGAATGCCAACGCACCATTATGGTTGCCCACAACGCTAATTTCGATCACAGCTTTGTGATGGCCGCCGCCGAGCGGGCGCAGTTAAAGCGTAACCCGTTCCATCCTTTCGCCACCTTTGATACCGCCGCCCTGAGCGGACTGGCGCTCGGGCAAACAGTGTTGGCGAAAGCTTGCCAAACGGCGCAAATCCCGTTCGATAATAAAGAGGCGCACAGTGCGCTCTATGATACCGAGCGTACCGCTGAGCTATTCTGTGAAATCGTCAATCGTTGGAAACGCTTGGGCGGTTGGCCCCTGCCTTCCACCTCGGAGAGCACAGCGTCCCCCTCTACCTAATCACGCTGGTGTAAAGACCGTATACGCACAGTCAGGTCGGCAACAACGCAACCTTTGCGTTGCTACCGACCCTGCATGCTTGACGCCAAACGTGTTCACAAACCACAAAAAGTTCAGCTTATAGTTGTTAACAATTTGTTTGCGGTCACATTTTTGTGATCTTATTTTGGTCTTTATTTCGTTATCAGACTAACCACTATTAAACAGGCACATAAGGAGTGAGCGACAAAAAACGAGTGTGAAAATCACGTTAAATAGGGGCTGAGCATAGGTATAACTCAAATAGAGTATTTACTTAAAACAACTGATAGAAACATTGTCAGCCCAACCAGGTGAAATATTGTGTTACCCGTTTTGAAACCAACCTTTAACAAACGTGAAATTGGTGCCACTATTGAACCTGTAGAACATCCGACCACTTCTCACGCCCACGTAAGATGGGCACTGAAGCGGCGGCCCCAAAGAACAAGAAGCTAATTAACAAAGGAGTGAGGCGCGTTATGTCATCACTATTTAAGAAATCGCTAGTGGCAACCAGTTTATCTTTGTTAGCCGTGCAAGCACACAGTGCCGGCTTCCAAGTATCAGAAACCTCGGTATCCGGTTTGGGGCGTGCTTTTGCCGGTGAAGCCGCTATCGCAGATAATGCCGCAGTGGGCGCACGTAACGCCGCTGCCCTAACCCGCTTTAACACCACCGCTTTCTCGGGCGGCTTAACCATTATTGATCCTGATGTCCACGCGGATGTTGAAAGTGCCAGTAATGGTAGTACTAGCAAAGCAACCCTGGAAGCAGGAGGGTTTGCTACAGACGAAAACGATCTGGCTCCGACTGAGTACGTCCCTAACTTTCATTTGATTCAACCCCTAGATGATCGTCTTGTAGTTGGTTTTTCTGCCTTTTCCAACTTTGGACTATCAACGGAGTATTCTAAAGACTTCGCTGCTGGACCCGGAGCCGGTGATACTGCACTTGTCACCATGAACTTCAACCCCAATATTGCTTATGAAATCAATGATCAGTGGAGTATTGGCGCGGGCGTTAGTGCCATTTATGCAGACGCAGAATTAAATCGATTTGCTGGGGCTTCAGCATCGACCCTTAACTCTGCGCTTAGCGCGTACGGTACGTCTTTTACTAAAACAAGTCGGATTTCGCACCTTAAAGGGGATGGCTGGGGCTTTGGTTGGAACATCGGCACGCTGTGGGAAATCGATGAGAATAACCGTCTTGGGCTTTCCTATCGCTCTCAAACAGATATCACTCTTGAAGGTGACTATGAGGGTGTCTCAACTCTGGGTACCGGAACAGTGGGCCAAATCGATAAAGTGGGTGGCGAACTAGATCTGAATCTACCAGAAGTTATAGAGTTTTCTGGCTTCCACCAACTTAACCAGCAAATTGCAGTGCATTACAGTGCTATGTATGTAGGCTGGGACAGCTTCCAAGAGTTGAAAGCTACCAGTGAACAATGTAACGACCAAATCAATAGCGTTGATAATCAGTGTCTACAAAAAGACGAAAACTGGGATAACAGCTGGCGTTATGCACTGGGTGCCACCTATACCATGGACGATCACTGGGCATTCCGTGCCGGTTATGCATACGATGAAAGTCCAGTGGATGCCGAAGATCGCACACTCAGCATCCCTGACTCTGACCGTCACTGGTGGAGCCTGGGTACGACCTACACTGCGAATGAGAACCTCTCTGTTGACGCGGGTTTCGCTTACCTAGATGGCGACCAAGTTGACGGCACTGAAGACGGGTTTGCGTTCTCAGCCGGTGGCGATGCGTACATCTATGGTTTGCAGCTGAACTACTTGTTCTAATCCCGACTGCTTAACCTAAACCCAAAGAGCCGGCCTATTAAGGCCGGCTTTTTTCGATCTATGTTCCGACCTGAATGACATTAGAAGCGATGGCTGGCCGCTATGATGGAATAACGCGACCAAGCCCCGCACACAGACATGCCGTGAACCCATCCCTGGGGGCGCCGCCGCGCCCTTTTTGCCTACTTTACTGGTCGCGACTTTCAGCAACACTGACAAGCATGAAAGAAAGTAACCAAAAAAAACCGATTACCCCTCGACACGGACAAAATTTTGCGCAAACTGGGTAGCTTAATTACAAAACCATAGATAATTACTGCAGTGAAGCTGCAGTCATCACACCCATAACAGGAATGTTTAATGAACCCGGTAGTCATTTCAGTCTGCGTCATGCTGGCATTGGCGCTTATGCGTGTAAATGTCGTTGTCGCGCTCACGTTCAGCGCCGTCCTTGGCGGCTTGGTCGGTGGCCTTAGTATTTCCGACACCATTAGTGCCTTTGAGGGCGGACTGGGTGGCGGTGCCACCATTGCCCTGAGCTATGCGATGCTCGGCACCTTTGCCGTCGCTATCAGCCGTTCTGGGATCACGGATGTGCTTGCGCACTCGGTGATCCGCAAGTTAAACGCGCGTCCAACCGATGCCAACACCGCCACCTTTAAATATGTTGTTTTAGTCCTTTTAGGCCTGTTAGCAATTTCGTCGCAAAATGCGATTCCGGTCCACATTGCCTTTATCCCTATTGTTATCCCCCCACTATTGCATGTGTTCCAACGCTTAAAGCTCGACCGTCGTCTGGTCGCCTGTGTACTCACCTTTGGCTTAATCATGCCGTATATGGTGTTACCGGTCGGCTTTGGCGGCATCTTTTTGAACAACATTTTGCTCAAAAACCTCAATGACAATGGCTTAGATGTGGTCGCGAGCCAGGTTCCTACAGCCATGTTATTGCCTGCAGCGGGTATGGTGGTTGGCCTGTTGATCGCCACCTTTATTAGCTACCGTCAGCCGCGCCAATACAGTGAAAAAGACGTCTTGAGCGCTGAGCCGGAAAACCAAGGCATTCAATCGCGCAACTTGTGGGTCGCCGCGATTGCCATTGTCGCCGCATTAAGCGTGCAACTAATGGCAGGCTCAATGATTGTGGGCTCGTTGGCTGGTTTTATGGTGTTTACCTTTGGTGGCGTGATCCGCTGGAAAGACACCCAGGATGTGTTTACCAAAGGGGTGCACATGATGGCGATGATTGGCTTTATTATGATCACCGCCGCGGGCTTTGCTGCCGTCATGAAAGCCACGGGGGGCGTCGAATCCTTGGTCGCGTCCCTATCGGGGTCAATTGGTGAGAACAAGCCGCTTGCAGCCTTTTTGATGTTAGTGGTGGGGCTTTTGGTCACCATGGGGATCGGCTCGTCATTCTCAACCATTCCCATTATTGCCACTATTTATGTCCCCCTCTCACTGGCATTTGGTTTTTCACCGATGGCGACAATTGCCCTGGTAGGCACGGCAGCCGCATTGGGCGACGCGGGCTCACCGGCATCTGACTCCACCTTGGGTCCCACATCGGGGCTGAATGCCGACGGTCAGCACGAGCATATTTGGGATACTGTGGTGCCCACCTTTATTCACTACAACTTGCCATTAATTGCGTTTGGCTGGCTCGCGGCCATGGTGCTCTAAGCGGATACGCTAAACAAACGTCACGCACAATGTCAGACATAGATGAATACAAAAAAGCCACGTCTTGGACGTGGCTTTTCAATGTTTGTCACATCAATAACCGCGTTATTCGTTGTCACTCGCATCACGGCGCTCAGCCGCTTCTTTGACCAATGGCTGTAGCTCACCTTTTTGGAACATTTCCAGAATGATGTCACAACCGCCGACCAATTCACCTTCAATCCAAAGTTGTGGGAAGGTCGGCCACTGCGCGTATACAGGCAGCTCTGCGCGGATATCTGGGTTTTGTAAGACATCCACATAAGCAAACTTCTCGCCACACGACATAAGCGCTTGAGAGGCTTGTGAAGAAAAACCACAGCTTGGCAGTTTTGGCGACCCTTTCATGTAAAGCAGAATCGCATTTTCTTCGATTTGCTGCTTGATTTTGTCCGTTGTTTCCATTGCTTCCTCGAACACTGTCTGTGAATCTTGCCTTGATTCTACTGGTTAACAAGCCGGAAAAAAATGCCTAAATCTTTTGTGGGATTAGGCATAAAAATTTTACTGCGATCCTTTTAATAAAGTAAAAACTTGCTAAACTACACTCAGCAAAACGAAAATAGTAGCCACACCCGATGCTTAGGTGGTGAGTTGTTGATGTGATCATTGATGACAAACGACACGCTTGAGCGGCCGGTGATGGACTACAGGAAGCACTCTCACGATAAAAACGGAGATATAAGCAATGTCATTCCAACTACCTGAACTCCCTTTCGCAAAAGATGCGCTAGAGCCACATATCTCAAAAGAGACGCTGGACTATCACTATGACAAGCACCACAACACCTATGTGGTGAAGCTTAATGGTCTGATTGAAGGGACTGACTTTGAAGGTAAATCACTGGAAGAGATCATCAAAACCTCTTCAGGCGGTGTATTTAACAATGCTGCGCAAGTGTGGAACCACACCTTCTACTGGCACTGCCTAAGCCCTAACGGTGGCGGCGAGCCTACTGGTGACGTTGCAGAGGCAATCACTAAAGCCTTTGGCTCTTTTGACGAGTTTAAAACTCAGTTCACCAACGCCGCGGTCACTAACTTCGGCTCAGGCTGGACGTGGCTGGTGAAAAAAGCAGATGGTTCAGTGGCGATCGTCAACACATCAAACGCTGAAACCCCACTGACTCACGACGGTGAAACGCCACTACTGACCGTGGACGTGTGGGAGCACGCTTACTACATCGACTATCGCAACGTGCGTCCAGACTATCTGGCTGCTTTCTGGAAGTTGGTCAACTGGGACTTTGTGGCGAAAAATTTCGCAGGCTAAGTCAGCTTACGAAAAAGTATGAAGTTAAGGGGGCGTCTATCGCCTCCTTTTTTATGCACGCTTGATACGCTAGGACTAAGCGATACAGAACATCGGACACAAAAAAGCCGCCAACTCCGTTGACGGCTTAATATGGCTATTACACGGCCATTAGCCTTGCTCTTTTTCCGACAAGATAATACGCAACGTACGACGTAGAGGCTCTGCCGCGCCCCACAGCAGCTGGTCACCCACGGTAAAGGCATTAAGGAAATCGTCCCCCATGGCCAGTTTACGCAAACGACCCACAGGCACAGACATGGTGCCTGTCACCTTCGCCGGGCTCAGATCCGTCATGGTCACATCGCGCTCATTAGGGACAACACTGACCCAGTCGTTATGAGATGCAATCATGTCTTCAATTTCATCCATTGGCACTGCTTTTTTCAGCTTAATGGTCAATGCCTGGCTATGACAGCGCATCGCTCCCACACGGACGCACGTACCGTCGATAGGGATTGGGTTATTGTCTAACCCCAAGATTTTATTGGTTTCAACCGAGGCTTTCCACTCTTCCTTGCTCTGACCATTTTCGCGCTTCACGTCAATCCAAGGGATCAGTGAACCGGCAAGCGGCACGCCAAAGTTGTCACTTGGGAAGTCACTCGAGCGCATGGTTTGCGCAACTTTGCGGTCAATGTCCAAGATAGAAGTGGCAGGGCTGGCCAAATCAGTGTTGACAGCATCATTAATCACGCCCATTTGGCTGATCAGCTCGCGCATGTGCTTGGCACCTGAGCCTGACGCAGCTTGATAAGTCTGGGCGGTCATCCACTCGACCAGGCCATTTTGGTATAGGCCACCCAAGCCCATCAGCATCAAACTCACGGTGCAGTTACCACCAACAAAGGTGCGCGTGCCTTTATGAATTCCCGCTTGGATTTGTTTGAAGTTAATCGGATCCAAGGTGATGATACTATCATCTGCCATTCGTAGTGATGACGCCGCATCAATCCAATAGCCTTTCCAACCTGATTCACGCAGCTTTGCGTAAACATCGTTGGTATAATCTCCGCCTTGGCAGGTGATAATAGCATCGAGGGTTTTTAGCATCTCAATGTCGTAAGCGTCTTTTAGAGTGCCCGCATCCTTACCGTAGTTCGGAGCGTCAATCCCAACCTGAGACGTACTAAAAAACACAGGTTCGATATGGTCGAAATCTTTTTCTTCCACCATACGCTGCATCAGCACAGATCCCACCATGCCACGCCAGCCAACTAAACCTACTCGCATCATAATTTTCACACTCCATGTTGTGTGACCGTCGTTTAAAGTTCGACAGTCAGTGAAAAAACGTTTTTGATACTAACACGTCTTTTCACAGTCGTCAGGTTAGCCCCTTTTTCTGCTCAATTATCCACCATTTTTTAACCGTTCCATCACTGGTACCCACCTTGATTTAACGTACATACGCCGACAAACACCGCCTCCAGACACATAAAAATCATTAATATAAAACAGATAATTAACCTTAAAAACACAAGGAAAAAACATATAACAATGGCAATTAACCTCGCTCGCGTTCGACTCACATAAGCGACAAAAATGTTTCCCATCTCATTGTTCTGTTAGCTAGAGTATGACGCCTCACAAATGGAACAAAGGATACTGACACACGGACAGTGATGTGAGTTTGGTTGTTGCTAGTTGCATCGCTAAATCGCGCAGGGAGTAGTCGCGCAATCACAGACGATCCACCTTCCGATAATGATATTGATACGTTCGCCCTATCGGTTGTCACCGAGTGCGACGTGAAGAAGGTTCAGTTATGACAACACATCAAATTCGATTACCATCCATCGTTCAGGTCATTCTGGCGCTTGGTGCATTTTTGGCGCTCGCGTTTTCGTTTACCGCAAAACTCGATTTACCCATCCAACTGGCATTATTTATTGGCTGGTTTGTGATCATGGGCTTGGGGCTCAAATTAGGCCACCAATACAAAGACCTTGAATCGGCAGCAACCAAAGGTATTTCCAACGGTCTTGGGGCGGTGTTAATCCTCCTGTCCGTGGGCGCTCTCGTGGGTACCTGGATTGCAGGCGGCATTGTCCCCACCATCATTTATTATGGTCTGAAAGCTATCCACCCTTCTATCTTCCTTTTAGCGACCATGTTGATTTGCTCATTAACCGCTTTGGCGACAGGAACCTCTTGGGGCGCAGCCGGTACCGCGGGGATTGCAATGATGGGCATTGGTCAAGGCCTAGGCATTCCAGCGCCAATGACTGCGGGTGCGGTGCTGTCAGGGTGTTATTTCGGCGACAAAATGTCTCCGTTGTCTGATTCGGTGATCCTGGCATCATCGATGTCAGGGGTGGAAATTGTCGAGCATATTAAAGGCATGCTTCCGATTGCGCTTATCAGCTACATCATTACCGGCATTCTGTTTACCCTTGTTGGCTGGCACTATGCCGGCAATGTGGATATGAGCCAGGTAGAAATGGTGAAACAAGCGATGCAAGCTCAGTTTGTCATCACCCCGATGTCATTTATTCCTGTCCTCATTGTCCTTGCCCTGCTCGCCATGCGCCTTCCATCCTTCCCGGTGATCAGCTTTGGCTCGTTACTGGGCGTGGTGTGGGCAGTCATGCTGCAAGACATGGCCCCTGTTGCGGCGATTAATACCGCCTGGGCCCCCTTCTCTGTCGCGTCAGGGGTGGATTTCATTGATGCCATTCTCAATCGCGGCGGTATGTCATCCATGCTTGGTTCTGTGGCCGTGATTGTGTTTGGTCTCGGTTTCGGTGGCTTGTTGGAAAAAGTGGGCGTACTCCATACCATCGCTAATCTCTTTGAGCGCCGCGTCAATAGTGCTGGAAGCTTGGCCACCTCAACCATTGGTACGGCCTTTATGGGGAACATTTTTGGCTCAGCGATGTATGTATCACTGATCTTAACCCCCAAAATCTGTGCGAAAAACTACGACCGCTTGGGTTATCAGCGCAAGAACTTATCCCGTAACGCCGAGTTCGGTGGCACACTGACATCTGGGATGGTGCCTTGGAGTGACAATGGTATCTACATGGCAAGCATCTTGGGTGTCGCGACCTTGTCGTATGCGCCGTTTATGTGGCTAAGCTTTGTTTGTATCGCTGTAACTATCGTGACTAGCTACATGGGTTGGTTTGTCGACAAAGTCGAGCCAGCACAGAACGCGCACACTGACGACGCAGCGACCCTAGACGCCGCGCCCGAGCGCGCATAAAAACGCAGATCACATATTGTGGTCAATGCGTCGCTAAGCGAGGTAAAGAAAAAGCGGGACACCATCAGGTGTCCCGCTTTTTATCATATAGATCACACTGACCCAGCCATGGTCAATGCTCTAGACGCTAGTCATCATCTCGGCTCGATAAACGACGCTGAAGCTGGTCACGCAAGTTCGGCGGCGTGCCTTTAATGGTCAGCGTATCTGTCTCTGGATCATAAAACACACGCTCTCCTAACAGCATGGCGTCAAAGTTGACCGACAAACCACCGCCGGCCCCGACAAACTTGGTGAGCTTTCGCATCGTGGTTCTATCAGCCGGGAACTGCGCTTCAAGTTCATACCCTTGCTGGTTAGCGTACTGATAAAAGTCAGTGCCGTCAGGCGTCGCTGGCAGTTCACCGGCCAGCTCTTTCACCACCACTTCATCACCGGCTTTGAGCTGATCATTGCAATAATCAAACACTTGCTTACGGGTATTATGCTTTTCTTCCTTGTCGAGGCGGGCATCGTCGCAGTAGTCTTCTACCGCTTGCATCAGCACCTGATTTTGCTGCTTACTATCCATTCCCACTTCCGCTTGCAGAAAGTCGAGGAAGAAATCAGCGACTTTGCGCCCCACGCGGCCTTTGATAAAGGAAAGATAGCGATTTGATTCGGCATCTGTCTCCCACGTCGATAAGTCAATGCGCGCAGCGATATCCATCTTGCTCACATCGAGATACTCGGTGGCATTCACCTCCAGTTCATCAGTGACACGTAAACTGTGCTTCGACTCGAGCACGCCGATAAACAGATAGTCCGTCGCGAGCGCTCGATAGTGCGCCATCACCAGGGTACCGTTGTCGGCAAAAGGGTATTTCGCTAATTCGGCGCGCAAGCGCTCCACCGCTTTTTCGGACAACGCTTGAAAGTCGAGCGTATCGGCGCGATAGGCCTTTAACCACTGCTGGAAGTCACTCTCGGTGTCAAACAAAGCAAACCCTTTGCCTGCTTTTGCATGATAAACCCGATGAATGTCTCCCATCAGGTTTTCCGTCTGCTCGGTGAGCGGCAACGGGCCGTCTCGAAGGTGAACGTTAAGCGAATCATCATCTTGCTTAACGATTTGATGCAATATTACGTTAGAAAGCGTGAGGGTCATGATTGAAAAGATTTTCAGTAAGACTAAAGTGTGAGTTATTATACGCTGCTTTGGTTTTAAGAAGAAAAGACGAACTTATGCCTGTAACTTCAAAATATGACGACGAGCAAGTGGAACGTATTATCAGCGATGTTGTCAACGTGTTAGAACAACACGATGCCTCTACGGATTTATCGCTGATGGTGATCGGGAATGTCGCCACTAACATCCTTAATCACAATATTCCTGCCGCCCAACGCCAGGCATTTGCCGACAAGTTTGCCCAGGCATTAATGGCATCCATCGATAAGCAATAATGCAAAAAGCAGCAGTCGCTAATAAGAGAAGAATAAATTTGTATGGTTGATAGCGGAACATCGTATCGTGACAAAGTATCCCAGCTAATCAGTTGGGGGCATTGGTTTAGCTTTTTTAACATCATTGCCGCTATGTTGCTGGGCACGCGCTACATCAGCCAATCAGGATGGCCTGAAACGCTATTAGGGCAAAGCTACTTGGTGTTCAACTGGGTTGGGCACTTTGGCTTTCTGGTGTTTGCGCTTTATATTCTGATTATTTTCCCGGCCAGTTTTCTTATCCCCTCCCAGCGGTTGATGCGGCTGTTTGCCGTACTGGTTGCCACCATTGGGATGATGGTGCTGCTGCTTGATATTTACGCTTACCAAACCCTGCACCTTCACCTTAACCCATTGGTGTGGGAGCTGCTGTTAAGTGGCGAAAAAACCGATATGAATGCGCATTGGCAGTACTTGTTTATTGCCGTGCCTGCTATTTTTATCTTAGAGCTGATTATTGCTGAATGGGTGTGGCGCAAACTGCGTAAACTGACGCGTAAACGTATCGGTATCCCCGTGGCTGCCGTCTTTGCGCTTTGCTTTATCTCTAGCCACCTTATCCATATTTGGGCGGATGCCTTCATATACAGCCCGGTCACCGCACAGCGCTCTACCTTCCCGGTCTCCTATCCGATGACCGCGAAAACCTTTATGGAAAAGTACGGCTTGCTCGACAGGCAAGAGTATCAACGTTTGCGCGAACAACGTGGGCAGGAAACCAGCGAAGTAATCCGCTACCCTCTCAAACCACTTGCGTTCGCCCCGGATGCCAACAAGTATCAGAAAAACTTACTGATGGTGATGGTAGAGGGGCTGCGTGCGGACATGGTAAACCCGGTAACCATGCCTCACCTCCAGCAGTTTGCCAATCAAAACCTGTGGTTTAAAAATCACTTTAGCAGCAGTAATGATGACATGGCGGGGTTGTTTGGCTTTTTCTACGGCTTGCCTGGCAGTTATGCGCAAAGTGCCCGTACCGAGGGACTGCGCCCCGTACTGATAGAAACACTCAAACAGCGAGACTATCAATGGGGATTGTTTAGTGGCGATCATTTTGCCAACCCCATTTATTATCAAAGCATTTTCAGCCAAGCGCTTGAACGCGACAGCCAATCGGATCAACCCGCTTGGCAGGCGGACGCCAACGCGGTTGCCTCGATGCGCAACTGGCTGGTGCACCGCGAAACCGACAAGCCATGGTTTGGTTACCTGGAATTGGCAACGGTGAATGAATACGAGCAAGGTGGGGATTACCCACAACCTTTTCAGCCGGCGCTTGACAGTGCCATGGCAGGCGTCGATACCCAGACAAGCTTGGTACTAAAAAACAGTTATAATAACGCCGCACATTACGTTGACGAGCAGCTTGGCCGCTTGCTTGAGCACCTAGACCAGTCAGGGCAGCTAGACAACACCGTGGTGATGATCACCGCCAATCACGGAATGGAGTTTAACGAAACCGGACTCAACAGCTGGGGCTCAAACTCAAACTACAGCCGATATCAGTTACAAGTCCCTATGATTATGCATTGGCCCAACCAAGATGCGGAGCAAATTGCGCATTACAGCAGCCACCTAGACGTGGCCCCTACATTGATGGAGTCAATGCTATCGGTCAGCTCTCCGGCGGAGACGTATAGCAGTGGAACCAACCTGTTCGAGCTTAAAAACCGTCCACGCAAGTGGGTGCTTGCCGGCGATAGCCGAGATATCGTGGTGGTACAACCGCAAAAAACCACTGTGGTGGATAAGTTTGGCAATTATAAGGTGTTTGATAAGCACTACACCCCGCTGCCAGAGGGGAAACCGCAGTTGTCACTGCTGATGCAAGTGATGCATGAACTGAAACGCTTTTATTATCCCGAAGAGCCGTCGTCGTGATTAGCAAGGCGCAGAGGAAAACGTCACTTCGCCATGCTATGTTGACGCTTTAATAGCCAAACGGTTGAAAAACCGAAAAACAATCCCCCTTGGCAATTGACACCCACTAGGCCGATTCGTAATATAGCGCTTAGTCGGTCTGTAGCGCAGCCTGGTAGCGCACTGTCATGGGGTGTCAGGGGTCGCTGGTTCAAATCCAGTCAGACCGACCAATATTTAAGCCCACCGTTCATCGAACGGTGGGCTTTTTCGTACACGGCTTTTCTGTACACGTATGTATACTGTGCAGGCTATTTATCGGCCTGTCGCCCGATAAATGCCGCAACCACGGTATCTTCGCCTAGTTGACGAGAGAACACATAGGCACCCGCTTGGGGGATGGCTTGATGCTTGCCTGCACCAATAGCCGGATGATCTTGCCTAAACTGGCCCACTTTACGCCAATGGTTCAGCAAGTCAGCTTGCATCGCGTTGCGCTGCCATATCATGTCTGAACGAGTGCCTTGATGGAAATCGTCCCCGTAAGGGCCCAAGTCACGCCCGACTTCATCACCATAGAACACTTGTACCGCACCGGGCGCTAGCAACAGTGCGTTGGCGGCACCACGCTGCATGCTGGCGTCTTTAAAGCGACTGAAAAAGAGCTCAGTATCATGGGAAGACATATAGCTTACCGGTATGAAATCCGCCTCTTTTGCCATGGTGTCTGCATACGCTTGATAAGTGTCTTGCATTTCACTCAAACAGTACGCTCCCTTATCCATCTGCTTTTGCAAATCGAAATTAATCAACGCATCAAAGCCTTGGTCAAAGTAAGGGCTGCGATAAGCACGGTGGCCCCATACTTCTCCCATCATCCAGAACGGCTCTCCCGTTTTGTCATGCTGACGCCGCCAAGTCTCTAGCGCCGCCGAAGCTTGCGATTTCAATGCTCGCCAAACCTCGCCATCGACATGCTTGACCGTATCCACCCGAAAACCATCAATACCGAAACGCTCTACCCATTGGGTTTGCCATTCAAGTAAGTAATCACTCACGGTATAGTTATCGCGCGCTTCAACGCGGGTACCTGGATTGTTTAGCAGCCATTGCGGTGGCGTCACTGGCTGATCGGATTCCGTTTTAAAATCTGGTAGCCCGGCCAATGTCAGGGTTTTATCACTGCTACCGGGCTGATCATAACCCGGTAACCCCGCACGCACCCAGTCTTTGCCCCACCATTGGTGCCAGTGGGTGCTCTTGTAGTCAATGGCCTCATGAAAGTCATGCCAACTTTGCCCCTTATCGGGCTGCCAATCTTGCCATTTCTCTGGCAACTCAGCGTCATTGACGACGTTAATCCCATCTTGCTGTAAGTCCGCGAGCGTGGCATAACCGGGATGGTTGACCACAGCGTCTAGGAACACTTTTAGGCCGCGCTGATGCGCTTCATCCACGAGGGTTTTGAGCACGGCATCATCACCAAAGTTGTTGTCCACTTGAGTAAAATCACGTGACCAATAACCGTGGTAGGCATAAAAAGGAAAACTGCCTTGGCTACCACCGCCGACAAAGCCATGCACTTGCTCGACAATCGGGGATAGCCAGATCACATCTGTGCCGAGCGACTGGATATAATCCAGTTTATCAATCACGCCTTGCAAATCCCCACCATGAAAAGTGCCGATGTTCTGTGCATCATCTTGATGACGACCATAACTGTGATCGTTGCTCGGATCGCCATTGTTAAACCTATCTACCATCACAAAATAGATATTGGCATTCCGATAACTAAACGCAGAAGAAGGCGCGTCAACGGGGGCCAGCAGCACCAAGCCACCGCTGTTCGCTGCCGGCGTCAGCGTGACACTGTGATCCTTTACACGCACCACTTGGCCACTGAGTGCTTCTTTTAGCTGAGTGCCTTCAGCAAAGCTATCGCCAAGCTGCAAAGTGACAGGTCCGCCTTGATACTGCTGGCATTGCACATCCGGCAAAGGCCGTTTAAAGGTGGAGGCCGTCTTTTTCGGCTCACGTTTTACCCGCAATGTGCGCGTATCCGCTTGATAATAAAAGCCATAGTCACCGGCAAAACGAATAGTGAGGTCAAAAGTGCTGGCCGTGCCGCACCCCAGCGGTATCGGCGTATTAAACTTGGCGCTCGAGGGTGTATTCGCTTGGCACTCGCCATCCACACCGTCCACCGTGATTTGGTAAGTGTTTTTTCCCAATGCAAAGACCGCCGGTGCGTCTGCGTTGAGTGGCTTATCGGCTTGTGTGGTTGAGGTCGTCACTGTGATATGGGGAGAGGCTGCGGCTGTCATTGACAGCGAAGCGGCTATCGCGATAGCGAGCCGCTGCCAAGTAAAAACAGGGGTCATGATCGTGCTCCTTGCGATTTTCTTTTAGGGTAAAAAAACCGCAAGCGATTGACATCATTCCTGCTTCTGCGCCCTAAAACTGTGAGCAATGACCATCAAAGGATGAGCCAAGCCAGTTATCCCTTGCGCGCGTAATCGGCAACCGCATAGTGAGATATTAATCATTATCCACCCCCAAAAGCTCGCCAATATCGGCAGCAGGGGCTGGACGACGATATAAATACCCTTGCCCAAAGGTGCAGCCTAGCTCATGCAATATGGCTTGTTGATGTAGCGTTTCTATTCCTTCTGCCACCACGCCGATCCCGAGACTATCCGCCATCGCTATCATCGCTGACACAATCGCGACTTCTTCTTCGTCGGGAGACTGGCTTTGAATATCTTTGATAAAGTGACGGTCAATTTTTAGTTTCGAGATCGGATAACGTTTTAGATACGCCATGGACGAGTAGCCCGTCCCAAAATCATCGATCGCTATCCCGACACCTTTCTCACGCAATTGTTCGAGAACACGCAGCGCATTGGCTTGGTTTTCGATCAAGGTGTTTTCCGTGATTTCCAGCTCTAAAAAGCGTGGATCGGCGCCGGTGCGTGCGATGGCTTCGGCCACCACCTGGGTGAAAGTAACATCCGCGAGGTTACGCGGTGAAATATTCACGGCCATGGAGATCGGCGCCCCCGCATCATGCCAAGCCTTTAGTTGGCGACAGCCGGTTTCCACCACCCATCGCGTGATATCATGAATGATTGAACGCTCTTCAGCGACCTCGATAAAATGAATGGGAGACAGCAAGCCGCGCTCAGGATGATGCCAGCGTAATAATGCCTCGACACCCACAATCTGCCCCGTCACCAGATCCACTTGCGGCTGGTAAAAGAGCTCCAGTTCTTCATTTTGCACACATTGGCGTAACTCCACCGCCAAACGTAGCTTGTGGTTGGCATCAATGGTCAACGCATCATCATAGAACGCATAGGTGTTGCGGCCCGATTTTTTGGCGTGATACATGGCCGAATCGGCGAATGTGAGGAGCTCTTCCGTACTCGACGTATCGTCTGGGTATCGCGCAATACCAATGCTTACCCCGATTTGCGCATCAATGCCGCCATCGAGGACAAACAAACGGTTCATGGCATGGATCACGTTTTCAGACAAGCGAATACACGCGGTGTCATCAGTGTGAATCAAACGAAGAATGACAAACTCATCGCCCCCCAAACGTGCCAAGGTGTCACCTTCATCAAGCAAACCATGCAGGCGCTCACTGACCAACTTCAATAGTGCGTCGCCGACCGCATGGCCATGGCTGTCATTAACGAATTTAAACTGGTCGAGATCCAGAAACATCAAGGCTATCTGATTGCGCTGAACGGACTGCATGTTCATCGCTTGACGAACACGGGATGTTAGCAACAGACGATTCGGTAACCCAGTCAGCGCGTCATAATGGGCCAAATCAATCAACTTTTTCTCCGAGTCCTTAAGTTTAGTGATGTCAGAGAAGACACCAATATAGTTAACGACCTCCCCGCTATCGTCTTTCACCACGCTAATAGAAAGCAATTGGGGATATACCACGCCATCTTTACGTCGGTTCCATATTTCGCCTTTCCAACGCCCTTCGTCGGCGATTTGTTGCCACATCTCACTGAAAAACGCGTGATCATGACGCCCTGAGTTCAAAATGGCTGGCGTGGCACCCAGCACTTCTTCCTCTTTATACCCAGTAATCGCGCTAAATCCGCCATTTACCGTGACAATCCTTCCCGCCGCATCGGTAATCAGCACTCCTTCACTGGACTGCTCAAATATTTTTGCATTCAGCATGAGCTTTCTCTCTACTTCAAGACGTTCTGACACATCATGAATGACAGAAAAAAGCAGCTTGGCATGGCCAATGGTGATCGGTGAAGAATGGACTTCCACTTGCCGCACCTCACCACTTTTAAGCCGATGCGAAAAGATAAAACAATTTTTCGCACGCTGTTGCGCCTGAGAAAGGCTTTCTTTAAGGGTACTATCGGTTTGAGTATTGATATCACTGATCCGCATCGACGTCAGAGCAGCATGGTCATAGCCATAAAACTGCTGCGCGCTGTCATTGGCATCAAGAATGTCGCCCGTTTTCGCATCGAGGAGCATCATCACCGCGTCGTGACGTTTAAAAATGCTTCTGAAGCGGTAACTATCATCCACCACACGCCCTATTGATTGGGCAAAACTACGCCCCGCGTTGTAGCGGCCATACAGGCCACCCAGCCAAAAAAGCAAAATAATCGTACCGACAACCCATACCGTGGGGTGAGGATGCAGCCCTTTCCATCCCGATTGCGGCACCCCCAGTAAACGCCAATCCCCCGAAGGCAAATTGACCGTGACCGTCTCAGGCGACTGGCTTAGTACCGACGTGTCACCATAAACCGTGGTAAATACCTGGTCAGATTCGCGTTTTTCCTGTAATACCGCGCGGACAGGATAGTTTTCTCCTTGCTTAAAACTGGCGGAGAACAAACCATCGATATCTAATACCGTGGATAACACCCCCCAAGGCAGACCGGTGTTTTGGTTGACTATTGACTGCCTGGCAATCAACGCCGTCCCACCTTGTATGAGCTCAACAGGGCCCGAAATGACAGGCTGTCTCGACCCATAAGCCGCGCGAACACTCTCTAATTGCTCGGGAATATCATGATAATGAGTGCCCAATAAGGAGGACTCTAACGTGTTAGGGTAGACGTGGCTGATCACCCAGTTTCGCGCCGCGCCAAAATTAAGAATATAGGGGGTTTTGTCTTTGAGCTGGCCCGCAAATCGGGAAAAATCCTTTTGGTCCAAATCAGGGTTAAGGCTGATGTAAGTAGCAAGTCCGTGACTTAAATCCAAATTCTGTGTCACTTTCAGCTCAATACGCGAGCGATAAGCCAGCAGCGCCCGTTGCACCTCTTTCACTTCTTGGTCATGCGCTTGTTGGTAGAGCCAAAACTCCACTGAGGCCACTGAGAAAGCAAAGACCAAAATGGAAATAAGCACATTATAAACAAACCCCACTCGCGCGGAGCGGCGTGCAACTTTATCAAGCGCTGAGGGAACAGCTTGCTGCATGACGTGATATAACCTTATTTCGCGCGGCTAGCGGAGCGAAAAATAACCAAATTTCAGATGTAGCACGTGATTATAAAGGGCGTGAATAGTTTCGCCAGTATTACTATTAGGTTTCACAACATTGCGCATAAACAGTATGCTTGATGGGGCTTTTCTATCAAGCGGTTACGCCTCTCACTTAACGTAACCACACCAACGCCGATGGCAAACAAGGAGTGTGCATGGCAATCACCATCGAGTACGGCGTACTATTGGTCAGCTTAGGACTGATCGCAGGGATTATTAATACGCTGGCGGGCGGCGGCTCGAACTTAACCTTACCCGCGTTGATGGTGATGGGCATGCCGGCTGATGTCGCTAACGCCACCAATCGTGTAGCGGTTTGGTTACAGTGTGTATCTGGCATGTCAGGCTTTCGTCAACATAATAAGCTAGAGACACAAGACATTATCCCCGTTTTGATCCCCAATTTACTCGGTGGCCTTTGCGGTGCATTAGCCGCCGCTTGGCTCCCGACCAGCTGGGTGAAACCCTTGTTGCTTGGTACCTTACTGACCATGACGCTGGTGATGCTGATTAAACCCGCGACCTTTGGCCTCCCAGAGGGAACACCGACAAAACGCGTGAAAGATACGCCCATGGCTTGGTTGGGTCTCTTACTGGCTGGCTTCTATGGCGGCTTCGTGCAAGCCGGGGTAGGATTTGTACTACTGGCAGCGCTGTGCGGCACACTGCACTACGACTTAGTGCGTGGCAATGCGCTCAAGCTGGCCTGTACGCTCGCTTTTACGACGTTATCCTTAGTGGTTTTTATTGCCGATGACCTGGTACGCTGGGTTCCCGGATTAATATTGGCATTGGGCGCCATGCTAGGGGCACGGGTTGCGGTACGCTTTGCCATTTCCGCCAACCCCAAGGTGCTAAAAATCTTCTTATTTGTGATGACCTTGATCGGCTGCATCGCCGCCTATGCGTTCTAACGCCCGGCCTGTGTGTCAGGTGGCCGCATGACCAGGCGCGACACTTGCTCACCGGCTACGCAATATACCGCTGCATGAGTCTATCTCGTGGCTTTGCGTGTGCGTTTTGTGGCACGCGTTGATGTCGCCGTTGACTTTTGATTAGCAGCCGGCTTTGCTTTCGTTGTTCGCTTTCGGTAGCCGGACGTACGCCGCCCTTTACGCGTGAAAGATTTAGAGGGGGCGGCAGGCAAGTCGCTTAACGAGGCCGGCGGTGGCGATGTTTTCACGGTTTCAATTAAGCCTGTCACTTGTGCCGTTAATCCTTGCATAAAAGGATGATATCCACACTGACGATCCGCCATATCTTGCAGTTGCCGCTCCCAATCCGCCGTCATATCCGGATATGTGGCACTTTCTGGCAGTGCGGCGATAAGCCCTTTACCACTGGCGCTGGCGTGTAACGTTTTTCCTTGCCGCGTTAATAACCCACGTTTCACCAATAACTCAATGATACCCGCACGGGTTGCTTCGGTGCCTAAGCCGTCAGTCTCACGCAATATCTCTTTCAGGGCTTTGTTTTGTACATAACGACCAATGCCTGTCATCGCTTGCAGCAGGGTCGATTCCGTAAACGCCGCAGGCGGCTCTGTCATGCAATCTTTAATCTCACCGCGTTCACAGCGTTCTTGATCGCCTTTATTCATCAGCGGCAAGGGGGCGGCGTCACTGTCAGCCGTTTGTCGAGTCGGCAACAAAGCACGCCAGCCTGCTAACGTCAGCACCTTCCCTTTGGCGATAAAACAGCCGCCTGCGATATCAAATATGAGCTTGCCTTCCGCGTATTCGGCAGCAGGGTAAAACTGCATCACGTATTGGCGTGCGATGAGCTGATAAATCTTTGCTTCATCGGCTGACAAGCTTGTCGGCGCGACTTTCGCCGTGGGGATAATCGCATGATGAGCGCCTACTTTACTGTCGTTCCATGCCTTACCTTTACGCTGAGCATCAGCCTCATCACATGCCTGGCTAAGCGCCTCACAGCCTTGCTTAATGGCACCGAGTATCTTATTTGCCTCGGCGAAGTGGCCTTTGGGCAAATAACGACAGTCTGAGCGCGGATAAGTGATCAGTTTGTGGCGTTCGTAAAGCTGTTGGCACACATCCAGTGCTTTTTGCGCACTAAAACCAAACCGCTTTGAAGCGTCAATTTGTAATGCCGACAAATTGTACGGCAACGGCGCGGCCTGTTTGCGTTGTTGACGCTCCGCTTCAGTGACGGTCGCGGTTTGTCCTGCGATGCGTTGTGCGACATTTTCTGCCAAGGGACGAGACAGGACGCGTCCCTGTTCATCTTGCCACTTTGCACATGCCTCACTGGGCTGCCAACGTGCCCGTATCTCTCCCTCTGGATGAGCAATGATCGCATCCAGTTGAAAAAATGGGTGTGGCACAAAGCTGTCTATCGCCTGATCACGGCGCACCACCAGCCCTAACACTGGCGTTTGCACACGTCCGACTGATAACACGCCTTGGTAGCCGGCCTGTTTCCCTAACAAGGTATACGCACGAGACAAATTCATCCCATACAACCAGTCGGCTCGTGAGCGCGCTAAGGCAGATACGGACAGTGGCATGTAGGCTTT
Source organism: Salinivibrio sp. ML198 (assembly GCF_001996015.1). Classification (NCBI taxonomy): domain Bacteria; kingdom Pseudomonadati; phylum Pseudomonadota; class Gammaproteobacteria; order Vibrionales; family Vibrionaceae; genus Salinivibrio; species Salinivibrio sp. ML198. The sequence continues at coordinate 65,659 of NZ_MUEZ01000009.1, read as the reverse complement.
GTTGTCTTGCAGTTGCGCGAGGGCTTTCTTCACCGCAGAAAGGTTTAAGTCACTGATTAAAAGGCGCTTAATGTTAGCTTTTTTGTTGGCACTGACCTTGGCGTAGTCAATCACTTCATCAACCAACAACTGCCCTTCTCGATCGGGATCGCCCGCGTGCACCAGTTGGTCAAACTGCTTGATCAGCTTTTTAACAATAGCCAGTTGCGCCGCGGCGGCTTGACGAGGACGGAGCTGCCATTTTTCAGGCACAATAGGCAGATCAGCCAGCTCCCACTTTTTATAGCGGCTGTCATACGCATCCGGCTCAACCTGCTCCAGTAAATGGCCGATACACCAGGTCACCACGTCGCCTTGAGCGGTCTCGATGTAACCTTTGTGATTTTTGTGCGGTTTGGGTAATCCAGCCGCAATTGCGCGTCCGAGACTGGGTTTTTCCGCTATAAACAATCGTGCCATGACAAAGCCTTTTTAACCGTCGCTGAGCGCATGGTATGCAAAGGCCGATCAGGGCGCAATAAAAAACCTGTACATATGCACAGGTTTTTCGAGGTGAGCGCGATGGGTATTCACTCAGAGATAAGTGACATACTTGCTAGCATCGCGCTTTGGGGCATTGGCTGGGGCGCAATCAGGCGTCCCTAAGTATAAAAAGCCCACAATCTGATCGTCACCTTCTACCGACAGCGCGTCGCGCACAGCAGGATGATAAGCAAAGGCGCCAGTGCGCCAAAACCCTTGAAAGCCCTGCGCGACAGCGGCCATTTGCATCGCTTGCGTGGCACATCCCGCCGAGATATGTTGCTCAATGGTAGGAACTTTATCGTGCGGACGCGTACGGGCAATCACTGCGACCACCATAGGCGCTCGAAACGGGGCGTTACGCGCTTTCTCAATCGCCGCCTCATCCGCGCCATTGGTTTGTGCGGCGTCGGCAAGAATGGTGGAAAGCCGGGTGAGACCCTCACCTTCACAGATCACAAATTGCCATGGCGTCAACGCGCCGTGGTCAGGGGCGCGCAGTCCTGCTTGAATGATGTTTTCAAGCACGTCACCGCTCGGTGCAGGCGCGGCAAGACGCGGTATCGAGCGGCGCTGTAAGAGCATTTCAAGTGCGTCCATGATTCATCCTTTTTGCCGTTAAACGGCCATGTATAACTCGGTTACAATAGATTAACACAGCCTTGAACGGATAAAATCGTGCAAAGAGTATGGATTTAGAGTGCCAACGCCGTTTCAATCCCTTGGCGAATCGCGCGTTTCGCGTCCAATTCGCCCGCATGCTCTGCGCCGCCAATCAAATGGTAAGACACCTTCGCCTCATCCAACTGCTCAGCGAGCTGGTTAACGGACTCTTGCCCTGCACACAATATGATCTCAGTGGCAGGAATCAAGTGCGCCTCATCTTTGATACTGACGTGCAGCCCCTCATCATCAATTTTGTGATAGGTCACCCCTCCTACAAGATTCACACCCCGTTTTTGCAAGGTTTTACGGTGGATCCAACCAGTGGTTTTACCCGGCCCTTTGCCAACACGTCCCTCGCGGCGCTGTAGCACCCACACCTGCTTATCGCTATGGGTATCATGGCCAGGATACAAGCCGCCTTCGTGGCTTATGGTTTTATCAATGCCCCACTCTTTAAGCCAATCATCCAAGCTTTGATCGCTGGGCTCGGTGATCATGGTGGCAACATCGACCCCAATGCCTCCCGCACCAATGATGGCAACATGGCTGCCAAGGGCTGGCTTCTCGCGAATAAACGTTTGGTAATCAATCACTTTTGGATGGTCGATACCTTCAATCGCGGGGCGGCGCGGTTTGACGCCTGTTGCGACAACAATGTCGTCGAATTCGCGTAAGGCGTCCACATCCACAGACTGATTGAGTGTCACCGTCACCCCCGCTTTTTCTAGCCTTCGAAGGTAATAGCGAATGGTTTCTTTAAACTCTTCTTTTCCTGGAATGGCCATCGCCAAATTAAATTGCCCGCCTAGACGATCCGACTTTTCGAATAGGGTCACGTCATGACCCCGCTCAGCCGCTTCGGTGGCACAGCTAATCCCTGCCATGCCACCCCCAATCACCGCCACACGTTTCACTTGCCGAACAGGCGTCGCCACCAGTTCCGTCTCGTAACAGGCTTTCGGGTTCACCAGGCAGCTTGCCCGTTTTCCTTTGAACACGTGATCTAAACAGGCTTGGTTACAAGCAATACACGTATTGATGTCATCCGGCTGTCCCGCCTTAGCTTTGGCAACAAACTCCGCATCAGCCAAAAATGGCCGAGCCATCGATACCATGTCCGCCTGCCCGCTCGCCAAAATCGATTCGGCGACCTCCGGTGTATTAATGCGGTTACAAGTGACCAAGGGCACCGACACTTCACCTTTAAGTTTTTCGGTCACCCAGCTAAACGCACCACGTGGTACCTGGGTGGCAATGGTGGGCACGCGCGCTTCATGCCAACCGATCCCCGTGTTGATAATGGTCACGCCCGCTTGTTCAAGGCCTTTGGCTAAGGCAACCACATCCTCGAAGGTATTGCCTTGCTCGACCAAGTCCAGCATCGATAGGCGGAATATCACGATAAAGTCGTCGCCAGCAGCCTGACGGACCGCACGCATCACTTCAACGGCAAAGCGCATTCGATTTTCAACCGCCCCGCCCCACTGGTCATACCGACGATTAGCGCGGTGACAGAAAAATTGGTTAATGAGATATCCTTCCGATCCCATGATCTCGACGCCATCATAGCCCGCTTCTCGGGCGAGCGCGGCACTGCGACCAAAGGCTTTAATCGTGCGCCAAATCGCCCGCTCACTCATTTCAAACGGGGTGAATTTACTGATAGGCGCGCGAATGGCTGACGCACTTTGCGCGAAAGGATGAAAGGCATAACGCCCCGCATGCAGAAGCTGAAGCGCAATTTTACCCCCATTGGCATGGACCGCTTCAGTGATGGCACGGTGTGCACGTGCCGCACGTCCGGAGCTAAATTGCGCGCTAAATGGGGTCAAGCGACCGCGAAAATTGGGCGAGAAGCCACCTGTGACAATCAACCCTACATCGCCTTTCGCACGCTCGGCGTAGAAGGCCGCTAGCTTTTTAAAACCATCGTTTGCTTCTTCAAGCCCAGTATGCATAGAGCCCATTAGGACCCGATTTTTTAGGGTGGTAAACCCAAGGTCGAGTGGGGCTAGCATGTGGGGATAAGGGTGCTGTTCCATTGCTTGCTCACTTATTGTTTGTGGTCTGACCAGACTATAGCGCTGATAGATACGTGATTTCAAACATTCGTTTACAAGTTAGCAACATGGTGTCGCGATTTATGATCTAGGTAGGACTTTCACCCAGTATTAGCGTATATCGACAATCGCTAGCACCTATCGCTCTTGGCTCTGATCAGCTAGGATATCAGCGACATGCACCGATGGACTCAAGTATGAAAAAACTGTTCCGCTTTATTGCATCCCTTTTTAAATGGCTGTGGCGTGCGCTCAGTTTCGCGCGGCAGCTTTTGTTAAACGTCCTTTTCATAGGCGTGATTGTTGCCATCTACTTTGCGCTCACCTCAGAAACACCCCTAACGCCCAAAAAAGAGGCAGAGTCCGTGAAGGTGGCACAGTCTGATCCCGAGCCACGCGCGCTTTTGCTGAATATTGATGGCCCGATTGTTGAACAGCGTCAACGGCTTAGCCCAATTGATACGCTGTCGCGCAACGCGCTCGGCCAGCCGGTTGAAAGTGAAAATGTGTTGTTTGACATTGTCGACACCATACGCCATGCCGCCACCGACGAGCATATCAATGGGATTGTACTCAGCCTAGGCGACATGCCGTCCACCAGCTTGACCAAGCTGAGGTATATCGCCAAAGCCCTCAATACGTTTAAAGAGAGTGGCAAACCCGTGATTGCCATCGGCGGCACCTATAGCCAAAGCCAGTACTATTTGGCCAGCTATGCCGATGAAGTGTTGATGTCACCTGATGGCATGGTGATGCTGCAAGGCTATGGCAGCTACAACCTTTACTGGAAGGACTTACTCGATAAATTGGATGTCTCTACCCATGTGTTCCGTGTAGGGACGTATAAATCGTTTGTTGAGCCTTACACGCGCAACAACATGTCTGATCCCGCCCGCGAGGCGAATCAAGCCTGGCTATCTCAGCTGTGGGATGCGTATGTGCGCGATGTCGCGGAGAACCGCGGTATCAAAGCCGATATGCTGTCTCCCAGCGCTGAGCAACTCCTCACGCGATTACGCCGTTTCGAAGGTGACTTCGCCGCGTTATCTAAAGACGTGGGAATCGTTGATAAGTTAATGACACGCCAGCAAATCCGTCGCTATCTCGCCGAGACGTTCGGGAGCGATGGCAAAGACAGCTTTGAATACACAGGTTATTACGATTACCTGCCGAAGATACAAAATGGGTTTAGCTTGCCAGGCAACAATAACATTGCCGTCGTCGTCGCCAGCGGCCCCATCATGGACGGGCAACAACGCCCGGGTACGGTGGGGGGGGATACCACCGCAGCCTTGCTTCGCGATGCGCGCCTAGACAACAGTGTTAAAGCCGTGGTGCTACGTGTTGATAGTCCGGGAGGCAGCGCTTTCGCCTCTGAAGTCATTCGTAATGAGGTGGATGCATTGCGTGAGGCAGGCAAACCCGTGGTGGTTTCCATGTCAAGCGTCGCCGCTTCCGGTGGATATTGGTTATCGGCCAGTGCCGACCAAATCATTGCCCAACCGACGACGATCACTGGTTCAATTGGTATTTTTAGCCTATTCACCACCTTTGAGAACACGCTAGATGATTTGGGTATCCAGTCGGATGGTGTGGGCACCACCCCGTTTGCCGGAGTGGGGCTGACTCGCGCGCTCCCTGATGAGGTAGGAGAAATCATGCAACTCGGCATCGAGCACGGCTATCACCGCTTCCTCTCCGTTGTCAGTAACCACCGTAACATGTCGATGGAACAAGCCGATCAGGTCGCGCAAGGCCGCGTCTGGACGGGACAAGACGCATTGAATCTCGGCCTAGTGGATAAGTTAGGTGACTTTGACGATGCGGTATCAACCGCTGCCGAACTCGCTGGCATTGAGAGCTACCAGCTCGATTGGATGCAGCAGCCACTCACACCCTTCGAGCAGTTTATTAATGACATGCTCGGACAAAGTGCGAGTGCGCTTGGTAAGACGGTCCAGGCGAACATGCCATCGATAGCGCAACAACTGGCGTCGTCACCACAGTGGCAGTCATTGACCTTGTTGGAAAAATTTAACGACCCGCAAGGGCGTTACTTATTCTGCTTGAACTGTCAGTACCAATAAAATCGACTAGCCCTGACCATACAGTCAGGGCTTTTTCCTGTTTTTCTTCTATTCTGTGTGCCGCTCGGTGTTATCGATGTAATCGTTACATGTATACTGTGCCCACGCTCATTTAATGCAGATTTGACATGATGGAACGTAAACACATTTATATCGCTTACACAGGTGGCACGATCGGTATGCAAAAATCCGATCATGGGTATGTCCCTGTGTCAGGTTTTCTTCAACAACAATTGGAGAAAATGCCCGAATTCCATCGTCCAGAAATGCCGCTTTTTACTATTCATGAGTACGAACCACTCATTGATTCATCGGATATGACGCCAACGGATTGGCAACGGATTGCGGACGATATTGGCGAGAATTATCATCAGTACGATGGCTTTGTGATCTTACATGGTACCGACACCATGGCTTACACCGCGTCAGCCCTGTCGTTCATGCTTGAAAACCTAGAAAAGCCAGTGATCGTGACTGGCTCGCAAATTCCGATCGCAGAGTTACGCTCAGATGGGCAAGCCAATCTATTAAATGCACTTCATATTGCGGCCAATTATCCGGTCAATGAAGTGACCTTGTTTTTCAATAACCAGTTATTACGTGGCAATCGCAGTACCAAGTCCCATGCCGATGGCTTTAATGCCTTTACCTCGCCCAACCTACCCGCGCTGCTTGAAGCCGGCATTCATATCGAGGTAAAAGCAGATAAGCTTAACCAGCCATCCGTCGGCCCTTTTAAAGTGCATACCATCAATGATCAACCGGTTGCGGTGATCATGATGTACCCCGGCATCTCTCCCGATGTGGTGAAAAACGCACTCAAGCAGCCGGTCAATGCCATGATTTTGTTAACCTTTGGGGTGGGCAATGCGCCCCAGCAGCCCGAACTACTGGACTTGCTCAAACAAGCCACCGATCGTGGCGTCTTGGTGCTTAACTTGACCCAGTGTTTGGCGGGACGCGTGAATATGGGCGGTTATGCCACAGGCTGTGCATTGGCTGACGCTGGCGTATTGAGCGGCTACGACATGACGCCAGAAGCGGCGTTGGCTAAGCTTCATTTCCTGCTTAGTCAGTCCTTGCCGTTTGAGACCCTGCGTACCTTGGTACAAAAAGATCTCCGCGGTGAACTCAGCTATTACTGATGCGTTACTATCCAAGCAAATCACTCAGTGTGTGACGCCGGCAAGGTTGCCGGCGTTTTTATTTGCTAACGTATAGACAGAGCCAATCATTTTATATTGGTTGCCACTCAAAGGAGCGCAAAATGAGGGTATTACATGGTGACTCATTGTCGCCGCATACAAGGAAGATCGCACTCGCATTGAGATTGAAACATCTCACCTATCAACTCGCGCCCACCTCGCCCTTTGAGGCGCATGAACGCGTCATTCATCACCCACCGATGCAAACGGTGGTCGCGCTCGCCGAAGCATCACATACCATTTACCAAGACACAGTGATTACGGCCTACCTAGATGATGCCTATCCTGATCCGCTGCTTTATCCCGGTAACCCCACCCATCGCGCCGAGATTCGCTGGATTGAATGGTTTTGTCGCTATCAGCTTGATCCCTTAATCACAGATACCTTGTTTTATCAGCGGGTAGTACGCGGGCATATTTTAGACAAAACGGTGGATCACCAAGCGGTGAACCAAGCCCTGCAAACATTACCCGCATGCTGCCAATATTTAGGTGAGCAGGTAAAGGCAATGCCCACCCAGACAGTGACGATGGCGAGTATCAGTGTGTGGAGTCTGTTTCGTTGCGCAAAAATGGCAGGATTGGTGCTGGACGACCGATTCGCCGCACTGAGTGATTACCTCTCAGCCCTCGACCAACACCCTTTGTTCGATGCCTATGCGCAGGAAGAAAATCATCAATTAACGCCGTTTTTCGCCAGCCCGATTAGCCTAGCGACAATCTAGGTATCAGCATGCTAATGGCCGATTCAATGATAGATGCGGCCATCGCCGTGATCGCTGATCGCTAGTGCTTTGTGTGACTGTCCTGAGTCGTAACCTCAATCCGAGCTTCGTCTGGACGAGCGAATTCACGCTTCAGTTCCGCTTTCGATTTCCACGTCACATTGCCCCCTTTCGCGACGGTCATGTGTTGGGGCTGGCTGTTGTGACGTGATTGATACAACATAACGGCTTGCAAGGCTTGGTCACGTTGCGCTTGGTTTAAGCTGGTACCGTCTGGCCATTTGCCCGTCTCCACGGCATAGCACAACCGATCATATACTTCAGGCGTCATTGCCTTTAACACTTGTTCAATATCCATGATTACCTCTTGGCGATCCTCATTAGACTATTATGCCTGAACTTGGTGGGTGGACGGCATGCTTGGTTCAGTGCGCTTTATCACGCTTTAGACCATCAACTACACTCAAAGATCACGTATACTCATCGCAACTGACTCAGGATACGATAAACCATGGATTTACGATTACTCACGCGTTGTTTTTACCCATTGGGTCTGATTGCGAGTTTACTGCTACTCGCCGGCTGTGAAGGTGAACCGACCACGAATCAAGTCTGCGAAACCCACCCAGAGCTATGTGCAGGACTGAACACCGGTGATGGGCAATGCCGATTTGAGCGCTCTGATTTGATTTTCGATCGCTTATCTGTCTATCAAAACCCCACCGATATGAACAAGCTGGCCGAGCTTAAACAAACCAAAGTCTACCTGCGCTGCATGGAACTGGTGGCAGAAATTGAGCCCACCACCTTAAAAGAACGCAAAACTAAGCGTACCGAGGCGGTATATCATGCTTACGACGCCATTGAGCGACTAGAGAACGAACTGAAAAAATCTTACCAACCGCCCGTGATTTACTATCGCTGGTCTCAAGGCGATAACAGTGCGTTACCACAGTTTTTAAAGCTAGAGGGAACACGCCACCTCGAAACGCCACAATTGCAGCTCGGACTTGCTACCTATTATGTGTCACGCAACAAAGCGAAAACGGTAGAGATCCTACTCCATGCATTGTCGCTTTATGACGGTGAGAATGACACGGTTCGCAAAGAGGTGATCCCAGAAGCAATTAAGTCACTGGCGACCACTAATCATGCGCTAAAACGCTTTGAACATGCTTACTTGTGGGCAAAAGTGGGGGAAAGTTACAATCTTCCGATTGCGCGCGGTGATCGCCTCGCTCGGCTCTATCCATTGACAGAGCAGCAGCAAAAATCGCTACAACGTCTGGCGTTCGAGATCGCCGCCGCCATCGAAGACGGTGAGTTCGAAGCAACCTTGCTACAAGCAATAGACAAAGAGACTCAAGCATCCTCGTAGACAGCTAGCCTCACCACTTCCGTGCAGCCCTTGTACCCGCATGCTGCACGGATGAGGCCGCCTTTGTTCCCGACTATCGCTTGTCATACCAGTTTAACTTTCACGATCGCGGTTCTACTTCTACGCTAACAATTACCAGCAGTCGCTCCGTGTCTGCAGCCGATGCGTTAATCGCTCGCGGTTAAAGCGCATACAGACATGGCCGCAAGGGCGTCAAATGTTTAGTCGATGTAAAAAAAATCCGTACTTTTTTTTGACTTTAAACAATTTTGGCTGCGATTACCCTTGCATGGCGGGGTCCTATTCTGTAATTTTACTACCAGTTTCATCTCACTAGAAATTAAGTTGTGGAGCAACATAATGACTATCAAAGTAGGTATTAACGGTTTTGGCCGTATCGGTCGTTTCGTATTCCGTGCATCTGTCGAGCGTAACGACATCGACGTGGTAGCAATCAACGATCTTATCGACGTTGAGTACATGGCTTACATGCTGAAGTACGATTCAACCCACGGTCGCTTCAACGGCACAGTTGAAGTAGAAGGTGGTAACCTTATCGTTAACGGTAAAACCGTACGCGTCACTGCAGAGCGCAACCCAGCAGACCTTAAGTGGGATGAAGTGGGTGTTGACGTTGTTGCTGAAGCAACCGGTATCTTCCTAACTGACGAAACCGCACGTCAACACATCCAAGCGGGTGCGAAGAAAGTCGTTCTAACCGGCCCATCTAAAGATGCGACGCCAATGTTCGTTATGGGTGTTAACCACAACGACTACGCGGGTCAAGACATCGTTTCTAACGCTTCTTGCACCACCAACTGCCTAGCACCTGTCGCGAAAGTACTGAACGACAAGTTCGGTATCGTATCTGGCCTGATGACCACCGTTCACGCCACGACTGCGACGCAAAAAACCGTTGATGGTCCGTCTGCGAAAGACTGGCGCGGCGGCCGTGGTGCTTCTCAGAACATCATCCCATCTTCAACCGGTGCTGCAAAAGCGGTTGGTAAAGTATTGCCAGTACTAGACGGCAAACTGACTGGTATGGCGTTCCGCGTACCAACTGCCAACGTGTCTGTTGTTGACCTGACTGTAAACCTTGACAAAGCAGCGTCTTACGACCAAATCTGTGCGGCGATGAAAGAAGCGTCTGAAGGTGAGCTGAAAGGTGTTCTAGGTTACACCGAAGATGCCGTGGTTTCTCAAGACTTCATCGGCGAAGTACAAACATCAGTATTTGATGCCAAAGCAGGTATCGCACTGACTGACAACTTCGTGAAAGTGGTTTCTTGGTACGACAACGAAATCGGCTACTCAAACAAAGTATTGGATCTGGTTGCACACATCGCTAAGTAATGCGCATGTAACCCTATCCAACGTAAAGGCGGCCATTGGCCGCCTTTTGTTTATCAGGTCCCATGACTCGGGACCGCGCTTTCTGTGAACTTGTCTTCGATAACTGATTAAGGAACACTTACCCAAGAGGATCAGGCTATGACTTCTCCCACTCTGCATGTTGAGCGTCAACTTTCTGCATCTGTCGATCTGTGCTATCGCCAGTCCGTTCCGATTCTTCGTGTTACTCACCCTGGGTGTTCAGCCACTATTAGCCTATTCGGCGGACACCTCATCACGTTTGCTCCTGCAGGTGAAAAGTCACTGACTTGGATGAGTGATAACGCTATCTATGATGCCAACACCCCCTTACGAGGTGGTGTACCCATTTGCTGGCCATGGTTTGGTCACACCGGGCAACCTTCTCATGGCTTTGCTCGTCGTCAAATGTGGCAGTTAGCGAACATTGAAGAAACAGCGAAAGGCGTCACCATTCAACTGCAGTTATCCGACTCAGACGCTTCGCGAGCACTATGGCCACATTGTTTTCAGGCGACAGTGACCTTTACGCTCACTCATCACGCCGACATCGCCTTAACCGTGACCAATACAGACCAACACCCTTGGACCATGGGTGGCGCCTTGCACAGCTACCTTGCGGTAGAAGATAGCGAGCAAGCCAACGTGGAAGGGCTCGGTTGTCAGTATCTTGACAACTTTGCGGCAGGCAACGCCGTGCCAGCGACGGGGAAAGTGACCTTCGAGGAGCCAGTTGATAGGATTTATACGGGGGCTAACGACACCCTCACCTTAACCGATCCAGTGGGAAACCGCCGTCTCAAGGTCAACAACCAAGGGGCAACGAGCGCCGTCGTCTGGAATCCAGGCCAAGCGGCGTCCATTCAGATGGCGGATATGGACGATAACGGATACCTCAAATTTGTCTGTGTTGAAGCGGCGATTGAACAGCCCACACAAGTTGTCCATCCAGGACAAAGCTACACGTTAGCAACCAGGTTAATGGATGAGCGCCACTCAAGCTAAGCGCGCGTCACAGGCCGCTTCACACCCAAGCGGCCTGTTTTAATGGGTAAAACTACATAAAAATATAGTTTACCCCCAAGTAACCCGACGCGGCGGTAGATTGATCCACCATTGGGCTATCGGCAATATCATCATCCAAATTGGTGTAGCGCACACCACCCATTAGCTGAATACGCTCGGTCAGCATAAAATAACCACTGGCACCAATAAAATAATGGCCAGCCGAGCCCGGCTCATAAGCAGATAACCCCGACCGTGCCGCTTCGTCTTCGCTGATCCCATACAAGTGCTGATTGAGCTCATGGCTGTTATAGGAGTAACCCACTTCCGGTGATACGCCCCAACGAGCGTGATTAAAGCCATATTTCCAGCTTACTTCGCCATACACCCCGTCTCTGTCATGCGTGACGCCTTCCCCAGCCAGCACCTGGAAACGACCTATCGGCGAGTGGTACTGATAAGCTAACGCCGCCACAATCGACGTATCACGTTTGTCGAGCTGGCTCAGTTGCGGATCATCGGTATCGGCGGGGTCAAAACGGCGTGGATCATAGGTCGCTGATAAAACAAGATTGTGTGTTGAATCTTTCGGGGCTAGCCTTGCACCTGCCGTCAGCCCGCGAAAATAAAAATGGTCGGTATCAACATTGACCGTGGGGACCACAAGCGGGTCGGTATCCGTGTCTTTATAGACCTGAGGTGAAAATGCGCCTATCACACCAGCAGAAACACGCGTCTCCGCGTAAGCACTGCCGGTGGCTAGCATAAAGGCGCAAGCGACCCAAGCCGTTTCTCTCGCTATGTTCATCATCTATTCCCTTCTTGTTTGACGGCTGGCAACCGTCAGCCTAATCGCCCTAACGGATAAAACTATCACCGTTAGCATACCTCACTCGCTTGAACGCCAGCTGTCAATATCTTGACAAGACAAGTGTACGGATACGGCAACAAAAATTATCGAAAAAACAAACAATTCTTTCACGCAAAATCGGCAAATCAGGTCTAACCTTATTAAAAGGAAAGGAACCATTCAGCCAATTTTGCACCTTTTCTTTTTGAGTTATTAGACGATTTAGGGGGCAGGACCATGACTATTTTCGATCACTATCGTCAGCGTTACGAAGAAGCGAAAGACGAGGAAATGAGCCTTCAGGAATTCTTGGATCTTTGCCGAGAGGATCGCGGCGCGTATGCCAACGCGGCAGAGCGTTTGCTGATGGCAATTGGCGAACCTGAAAAGATTGATACCTCGCTTGATCCTCGACTCAGCCGTATTTTTTCCAACCGAGTGATTTCCCGCTATAAAACCTTTGAAGACTTTTATGGCATGGAAGACTCGATTGAGCAAATCGTCTCTTACCTCAAGCACGCCGCCCAAGGGTTGGAAGAGCGCAAACAAATTCTCTATTTGCTGGGCCCGGTCGGGGGCGGTAAGTCGTCCTTGGCTGAAAAACTGAAAAGCTTGATGCAGCAAATGCCTATCTACGTGTTGACGGCGAACGGCGAACGTAGTCCTGTGAACGATCACCCATTTTGTCTGTTTGATGCCGAGGAAGACGGCCATCTACTCGAGAAAGAGTACGATATTCCCCATCGTTATATTCGCCATATTATGTCACCTTGGGCGGCGAAGCGGTTGAAAGAGTTTGGTGGGGACATTAGCCAGTTTAAAGTGGTGAAACTGCGCCCATCGATTCTCAACCAAGTCGGGGTGGCCAAAACAGAACCTGGGGATGAAAACAACCAAGATATTTCTTCACTGGTGGGTAAAGTTGATATCCGTCAGCTTGAACACTATTCACAAGACGATCCTGATGCCTACTCGTACTCTGGTGCGCTGTGTCGCGCCAACCAAGGGATGATGGAATTCGTCGAAATGTTCAAGGCGCCTATAAAGGTGCTCCACCCGTTATTGACCGCCACCCAAGAAGGCAACTATAACGGGACAGAAGGCCTATCGGCTCTGCCATTTGATGGCATCATTCTCGCACACTCAAACGAGTCCGAGTGGCAATCGTTCCGCAACAACAAAAACAACGAAGCCTTCCTCGACCGTGTCTATATCGTCAAAGTGCCCTATTGCTTGCGCGTGTCAGACGAAATTCGAATCTACAATAAGCTGCTGTCTTCGAGTGAGCTACGCCATGCGCCTTGCTCACCCAGCACACTGGATATATTGGCGCGCTTCTCTGTGCTTTCACGGCTAAAAGATCCTGAAAACTCTAGCATTTATTCAAAAATGCGCGTGTATGATGGCGAAACCTTGAAAGATACGGATCCCAAAGCCAAGTCCTATCAGGAGTATCGCGATTTTGCTGGGGTCGATGAAGGGATGGACGGGCTCTCGACACGCTTTGCGTTCAAGATCTTGTCGCGAGTCTTTAACTTTGACCACGCAGAAGTCGCCGCAAACCCCGTGCATCTTTTTTATGTGCTGGAACAGCAAATTGAACGTGAGCAGTTTCCGCAAGAGATCGCTGAACGCTATCTTGAGCACCTCAAAGGCTACTTGATCCCCAAATATATCGAGTTTATCGGCAAAGAAATTCAAACCGCGTATCTCGAGTCCTACTCAGAGTACGGGCAAAATATTTTTGACCGCTATGTCACCTATGCTGATTTCTGGATTCAAGACCAAGAGTTTCGCGATCCAGACACAGGTCAATTGTTTGATCGCTCAGCGCTCAATGCGGAACTGGAAAAAATCGAGAAGCCCGCTGGTATCAGTAATCCAAAAGATTTCCGCAACGAAATCGTCAACTTTGTCCTCCGCGCGCGCGCCAATAACGAAGGCAAAAACCCAGCTTGGACCAGCTATGAGAAGTTGAAAACCGTCATTGAGAAGAAGATGTTCTCCAATACCGAAGATTTGCTTCCAGTGATTTCCTTCAATACCAAAACGTCGAGCGAAGAGCAGAAGAAACACGACGACTTTGTCGCTCGTATGATGGAAAAAGGCTATACCCGCAAGCAAGTTCGCTTGCTCGCAGAGTGGTATTTGCGCGTGCGTAAATCATCGTAGCCCTCGGGCTGACGCAGATGACGGGAGAGAGATATGGCGCATTTTATTGATCGTCGTCTCAATGGCAAAAATAAAAGCACTGTCAATCGACAACGCTTTTTACGCCGACACAAGCGGCAAATTAAAGAGTCCATTGCTGACGCCGTCAACAACCGCTCGATCACGGATGTTGAAAGTGGAGAGGATATTTCTATTCCTTCTCGTGACATTCGTGAACCGACTTTCCACCAAGGCAAAGGGGGACAGCGTGATGCTGTCCACCCTGGTAATGATCAGTTTAGCCCAGGGGATCGTATCGCTCGTCCCCCTGGTGGCGAAGGGGGCGGTGCCGGAGAAGGACAAGCCAGTCCTGATGGCGAAGGTCAAGATGAGTTCGTCTTTCAAATATCAAAAGACGAATATTTGGATCTCTTGTTCGAGGATCTTGAGCTTCCGAACCTGAAGAAAAACCAAATGAATAAAATGGTGGAGTACAAAACGCATCGCGCGGGGTACACCTCAAATGGGGTGCCCTCGAATATTGCCATTGTACGTTCACTACAAAACTCACTGGCACGACGCACGGCGATGTCAGCCGGCAAACGCCGAGAGCTGGCAGAGCTTGAAGAGGCGCTTGAGCGCGTGCGCGAGGCCGAGCCTGCACAACCGCTTGAAGTGAAACGACTCGAAGAAGAAATCACGGCATTGAAGCGTAAAATCGCCGCGGTTCCGTTCATCGATACCTTTGACTTACGGTATAAAAACTACGAAAAGCGGCCACAGCCAAGTAGCCAAGCCGTAATGTTTTGCTTAATGGATGTGTCCGGCTCGATGGATCAAGCGACCAAAGATATCGCGAAACGGTTTTATATCCTGCTTTATCTTTTCCTTACACGCACCTATAAAAACGTAGAGGTGGTCTTTATTCGCCACCACACGCAGGCGAAAGAAGTCGATGAGCACGAGTTTTTTTACTCACAGGAGACCGGCGGCACCATTGTATCCAGTGCCCTACGTCTGATGGATGAAATCATCAAAGATAGGTATGACCCGACAGAATGGAACGTCTATGCGGCACAAGCCTCGGATGGCGATAATTGGGCCGATGACTCACCCGGTTGCCGAGAACTACTGCAAAACACTCTGTTGCCGGTCAGCCGTTATTACGCCTATATCGAAATCACCCGCCGCGCGCATCAAACACTGTGGCGTGAATATGAGGCGTTGGCGCAAAGCCATGACAACTTTGCAATGCAAAACATTCGCTCAGCGGAGGAAATTTTCCCCGTGTTCCGCGAATTGTTTAAGCGTCAGGTCGAAGCCTGACGCCATACCGGCATAGACGTATTTTATCAGGGAGACATGGTATGGCTGTCACCAAAGGTAAACGTAACACTCCACTTCATGATGGACCCGATTGGACCTTTGACCTGCTCGAGCAGTATCACAAGGAAATCAAACGCGTCGCTGAACACTACAAGCTGGATACTTATCCAAACCAAATCGAAATCATTGCCGCTGAGCAAATGATGGATGCTTACTCAAGCGTCGGGATGCCCATCAATTACAATCATTGGTCGTTTGGTAAAAAATTTATCGAGACCGAACGCAACTACAAACACGGGTACATGGGGCTCGCGTACGAGATAGTGATTAACTCCAATCCGTGTATTTCTTATTTGATGGAAGAAAACACCATCACCATGCAAGCGCTGGTGATGGCACACGCCTGTTATGGCCACAATTCCTTTTTCAAAGGCAATTACCTGTTTCAAACTTGGACAGACGCAGGCTCCATTATTGATTACCTGCTGTTTGCAAAAAATTACATCAGTGAATGTGAAGAAAAGTACGGCCTAGCAGAAGTAGAAAACCTGATCGACTCCTGCCATGCCCTGATGAACTATGGGGTCGATCGCTATAAGCGGCCACAAAAGATCTCTCTTGCTGAAGAAAAAGCACGCCAAAAAGCCCGAGAAGACTACCTGCAAACGCAAGTCAATGAACTCTGGCGTACCATCCCGAGTGGCCAAAAAGAGCAAGAAGAAGAAAAACGCCGTTTCCCTGCCGAGCCACAAGAGAACCTGTTGTATTTTTTTGAAAAGCACTCTCCACTGCTTGAGCCATGGCAGCGAGAAATCGTGCGGATAGTGCGCAAGGTCAGCCAGTATTTTTACCCGCAAAAGCAAACTCAGGTGATGAACGAAGGCTGGGCGACATTTTGGCACTACACCATCCTGAATCACCTTTATGATGAGGGGTTGGTGACTGATAGCTTTATTATGGAGTTTTTACATAGCCACACCAATGTGGTGGCACAACCGCCTTACAACAGTCAGTTCTATTCCGGCATTAACCCCTACGCACTCGGATTTGCCATGTTCCAAGATATTCGTCGCATTTGCGAAAATCCCACTGAGGAGGATAAGTACTGGTTTCCTGATATCGCCGGGAAAGACTGGCTCGACACCGTTCATTTTGCGATGGCCAACTTTAAAGATGAAAGTTTCATCAGTCAGTTTCTCTCGCCTAAAGTAATGCGGGATATGAAGTTTTTTGCCGTCAATGACGATGACCGGCAAAGCTACATTGAAGTGACCAGTATTCATAATGAACAAGGTTATCGCCAATTACGTGAAGATCTCTCCGCGCAGTACAATCTCAGTAATCGCGAACCGAATATTCAAGTCTTCGATGTCGATTTACGTGGCAACCGTTCACTCACGCTTCGCTATGTCCCTCATAACCGGATCCCACTCGCGAAGTCTTATGAAGAGGTGCTCAAGCACGTCCATCGGCTGTGGGGGTTTGAAGTGATCCTCGAAGAGGAAACCAGTGAAGGACGCGGAAAAATACTGAGTAGCTGCCCCAAGCGGCCGCAGTTTGATCCTGACATCTTGATGGGCAGCCACTAACCTTGTCGAGCCATCCATAGAAAAAGCCGCCATGGTCATCAGCATGGCGGCTTTTCTTGATACACATGGTTTCACTCATTGGATCGCGTTAGGCTTCTTCTTCAGCCATATGTGCCGCAATCGTTTCACGGTTACTAAACCACAAGCCACCGCACTCACGTCCGTATTGTTTGACTCGATCGCCAATCATTGGGTGCTGATTATTGGCTATCATATCACGTAAGTCATTGTAAAAGCTCAATGCATTTTCACAGGCGCGGCGATCCATAAAGTAATATCCGCCCACACGCGAATAAATCTGACGCATGCCATTGATGGTTAACACATACACCTTGTTGCCAGAAAAATGCGCCATCCCTTGGAACAAACGATAGTCAAAGTGATTAAACGCGCGCCCCATACAAATGCGCTCGCACAAGGCGGGATCTTGCTTACCGTATTTGTCCTGGATCTTTTTAACGTCTTTTAAGACTTCACCTTGTTCATCGATAAGTCCCAAGAACTGCTCAAAGCTTTCGCACTCAAGCACTTGCTCACAACGTTTAATCACATGGTCAATAAGGTTTAAGCAGTCATCAGCTCGGTTTTTCGCTGCATAACGCATGTACACGCCACTGATGTCGGTGCGCGCCGCGAGTAAGTCCTCAAGCACACCATGCACATCTTGCCCCTCTAGGGTGACTAGCGTATCAAGAATGCTCAGTCCTGACGTACGCATATAATCATTTACGCGTGTTGGTTTGCCATGTTGAATGGTTAACCAGCCATCACGCGCCAGGCGCTGCAACACTTCACGTAAGGTGGTGCGAGTGACCCCAATCAGTTCAGACAGTTCACGCTCTGCAGGTAAAATGGAGCCTTTAGGAAAGTGATTATTCCAAATACTTTCAATTATATATTTTTCAGCAAATGTTGCTGGGCTATCCGCCTTTATAACCATTGAATCTAAATTCCAATTTGCTTCTTGCTTTGATTAATAACTCATCATACCACTAGACGCCACCGGCAGAAACCGCTGAGTGAGATCACCGGATATCGCGTGACATCTGCTATCTTTTTGTACCAGATCAATGAAAAACTGGGCATAAATCGCAAAACTGATCCACACAAGATGTAACAAAATATGTCTGAGGCAAACTAGCGCACACTTATGCGTGACGAAGCTATCCATCTACGTATTGTGGTTAAACCACGCGTCCCGATAACCCTTCGTCACTGATATCTGTCACCCTCTTACTGTGCCCATGCATCCATTCGCCGATTGGGCGTTTGTGTCGGTGCACGTTACTCGCCCATCCGCGCGCTAGGTAGGCATAGATAACAATGAGACTTTCACTATGGCGAAGACCATGACACTCAGAACTGCGTTTCTTAAGAATTTTCTCGGCAAAGCACCTGATTGGTACAAACTAGCCATTGTTGGCTTTTTGATCCTTAACCCAATTGTTTTCGCGATCGACCCTTTTATCGCTGGCTGGCTACTGGTGGTCGAGTTTATTTTCACCCTCGCGATGGCTCTGAAATGCTACCCGCTGCAACCCGGTGGCTTATTGGCGATTGAAGCGGTCGCCATCGGCATGACCAGTCCCGCACAAGTCAAACATGAATTAGTGGCCAACGTTGAGGTTCTGCTACTCCTCGTCTTTATGGTGGCCGGGATCTATTTTATGAAACAGCTACTGCTGTTTATTTTCACCAAAATCCTGTTGGGCATCCGATCGAAAATCGCCTTATCATTGGCCTTTTGTGGCGCGGCGGCGGCGCTCTCTGCCTTTTTGGATGCCTTAACCGTAATTGCCGTGGTGATCAGTGTCGCCGTGGGCTTTTACTCCATTTACCACCGCGTCGCGTCCGGAAAAGAGTTCGGCGCTAACCATGATCATACCTCGGATGAAAGCTTAAGCGACGAGCTTAGTCGCAACGATTTGGAAAACTATCGAGCGTTTTTGCGCAGCCTACTAATGCATGCCGGCGTGGGTACCGCACTAGGCGGGGTGATGACCATGGTCGGCGAGCCGCAAAACCTGATCATAGCTGACCAAGCTGGCTGGCATTTTGGCGAGTTTATTTTACGCATGTCTCCGGTCACGCTACCGGTTTTCTTTGCCGGCTTGCTGACCTGTGCCCTTGTCGAAAAGTTTGGCTGGTTTGGCTATGGCGCACACCTACCGCAAAACGTATTAAAAATTTTGGTGGGATACGATAACGCACAGCGGGCCAAACGCACACCACAGGATGTCGCCAAGTTGGTGGTACAAGCACTCATTGCTGTTTGGCTGATCACTGCATTGGCTTTACATTTGGCCGCCGTCGGTTTAATTGGCTTAAGTATCATTATCCTTGCCACCGCGTTTACGGGCGTCGTCGATGAGCACCATATCGGTAAAGCCTTTGAAGAAGCGCTGCCATTCACCGCGCTATTGGCGGTCTTTTTCTCTGTGGTCGCAGTAATCATTGACCAGCACTTATTTACACCGGTGATTGATCTCGTGTTGTCACTGGACGGGCATTTGCAATTGACCATGTTTTATATCGCCAATGGCCTGCTTTCTATGGTGTCAGATAACGTGTTTGTCGGCACCGTGTATATCAACGAGGTGAAAACCGCCCTGCTCAATGGCGTGATTGGCCGCGAGCAGTTCGATATGTTAGCCGTTGCGATTAACACAGGCACCAACTTACCCTCGGTCGCCACGCCCAATGGCCAAGCGGCTTTCTTATTCTTACTCACCTCAACCCTCGCGCCGCTGCTGCGCCTTTCTTACGGGCGCATGGTATATATGGCTTTGCCTTATACCATTGTCATGGGCGTATTGGGCGTGATTGGCATTGAGTTTTTCTTGGTGCCCGCTACCGAGTGGATGCTACACCAAGGTTGGATTTCCGAAACCATCCATATGGGCCAGCAAGCCATACCGAGCGCTCACTAACGCACTTCTATCATTGACCTTCGTCTCAACAAACGATTGAATAGCAAGGCTCTCAATATAGGGCCTTGTTTTTTATCAGGAGTGAGTTATGTGGCGCGCCTTAAACCAGTTTTCTCGCAGCCGAGCGTCCTGGCTGTTGTTGCTTCTATGCGTTGTGGGGCTGGAAGCCACCGCGCTTTACTTTCAACATTATCAAGGGCTGGCACCTTGTGTGATGTGTATTTATGAACGCGTTGCCCTATTTGGAATTGGCTTGGCTGCCTTGCTGGGTTTAATCGCGCCCAACGACCCTTTTTGGCGTACTCTCGGCTTGCTTGGCTATGGCGTCACAGCTGGGTGGGCGCTCAAGCTCTCATTAGAGCACGTCAGTTATCAATTTCCTGATCCGAACCAGCTGTTCGGTGCCACCTGCGATGTGGCGGTGAACTTCCCTACTTGGGCGCCACTCAACCAATGGCTGCCATCCGTCTTCGAAGCATACGGTGATTGCAGCAAAGTGGTGTGGCAGTGGCTAGGCTGGTCGATGCCCCAATGGCTAGTGGGGATCTTTTCCGCGATGTTGGTTGTCTGGGCGCTAGTGGTAATTGCCCAGTTTATTGGCCGCCCTCCACGCCGCATTTTTTCATAATGGCGGGTGACGGATCGTGCAAGATAGCGTCGGCTTCATCGGCGCTTTCGCTCCTTGCGACGCGGTTGAACCGCTCACAAAGCAACTTGATTAAGGGGCGATCTGCGCCACTAAAAACCCCAGCATCAAGGCGATGAGGCTCACACCAATAGATGGCCTGATGTTGGTGTAGCACAGGTGGTCCATCAAGGATGTCACACCAAAAACTGCACAATAAGATCACCTTGTCGCCGTAGTTGAATTCGGTTTCCACAATCGGTGCCCCGACATGGATCTCTACCCCAAATTCTTCACGCCACTCGCGTTTGAGAGCCTGCTGGTCAGTCTCGTCTTGCTCGACTTTGCCGCCGGGAAATTCCCACCAACTAATAAACTGCGCATCTGGCTGCCGTTGGGCCACCAGCACTTGCTTGTCGCGCATGGCAACGCCGGCCACAACGCGTATTGGCGAGGATTGTTTTAACGATTTCATGTCATTAACGCCCACAGCACTTTTTGAACTTGGCACCACTGCCACATGGGCAAGGATCGTTGCGACCTATCGACTTAAATGGGTTAACCTGGTGCGCACCATGCGTGCCTTGTTGTGCTTCATCCGCCGCTTTCGCCACGTCTTGGATCATTAAATCCAGTTGATCCATATATTGGCCCGGCTCAACATCAATACCAACCTCTTTCATCTGCGCTAACGTGCCTGCTTCATCGTGTAGCAGCAGCATGCTAGTGACTAAGGCGGATAGCATCCGGCGACTGCCATCATTCATGCTCACATCGTGCCAGTGCGGCTCAACATAGGGCCACACCGCTAAAAAACCCTCGGCGAAAGCTTGGGCGTGCTCACCGCGCATCGACAACATTAAGCTATCCGGCAATACATAATCATTACGCATCAAGGCGTGATATTGCTGCTCGAGGTGCGCCAGCACTGACTGTTTATCGTCTGGATGGAGACCGGCCGTCTCCTCGTCGTCTTCTACCCCAGCGGTCACTAACACCGACAGCCAAGTGTCAGGGTCTAAAGGAGCCGGACAAATGTTCGCGGCCAGCAGTGCTCCTTCCACAAAGCTGGCAGGCATACCGTCCCAGTGCTCAGAGAGCGTCATTAGTGTTGACATAAACTTTCCTGTGTCATCAATTCTGTTTGTTCACGTGCTTTATCGAGTGCACGCACTATCTCATCGGCGCGATTAAGAACGCGAATCACCTTAAAGCAGGCATCTGCCTGGGGATAATATTGGCGCAAATACTTGAACCATTGCTTGATGCGATTGGGGAAATACTGCGCCTTATCACCTTGGCGTTCTTGCTCGGTATAGCGAACCAGCAATGCTAGCACCGCAGGCCAAGGCATCGGTGCAACGCCATCACGGATATGCTGGCCCAAATTGGGCATGTTTAACGCCCCACGGCACACCATTAAGGTATCGCAGCCGGTCATTGCTTGGCAGCGCAGTGCATCCTCACGGTGACAAATATCGCCATTGGCCGTCACTGGGATGGGCACGTGTTGATTAATGTCAGCAATTAAATCCCAACGAATGGTACCCGCTTTGTAACCATCGCGCTTGGTACGTCCGTGAACCACTAACTCATCAGCGCCTGCCTTTGCCACGGCCTCGGCAATGAACAAGTAATCATCAAGATCATTAAAGCCAAGACGTATTTTGGCGCTCACCGTATAGGCAGGATCCACCGTATCGCGCACTGCTTTAACCACATCAAACATGTGCTCCGGGGTTTTGAGCAACGCCGCGCCCCCACGGTTGCCATTCACCGTTTTCGACGGACAACCAAAATTGATATCAATACCTTGCGAGCCAAGTTGGATCGCGCGGACGGCATTACTCGCCATCGCCGTTGGATCTTGGCCCAATAGCTGTACACGAACCGGGGTCCCCGCCGTCGTGGTGCCCCCATGCGCTAACTCAGGACAAAAGCGATGAAAGACTTTTTCCGGCAAGCGTTGGTCAACCACGCGCACAAACTCAGTGACACAGAGGCTGTAGTGATTAATCTCCGTGAGCAACTTGCGCATTAAGGGGTCGAGGACACCTTCCATCGGGCCTAATACAATGCGTGGGGATTGATAATTCGTGTGACTCATGCCGTACCTTTACCGTTAAGGCGCGCTATTTTGCCAGCTTTTACACCAAAGCGCAGCTAACAAAAAAAGCCAGTCGCAATAGGACTGGCTTTCAACGCGTTAGCGACGCCGATAAGGGCTTAGCCTTCGGCTCTCGCCGCTTCAACCATGGCTTCGAGCTGTGGGTACGGCAAATAGCCGGGCGCGACCTGATCGCCAATGATCATCGCGGGCGTACCTCTTAGCCCTAGCTCAACAAACGCGCGATAGTTCTCTGCAACCGCTTTTCCGGTCATTTCTTTGCCGGCAAGCAATGCTTCGGTACCGGTTTTCTGCGCGATTTTCTCTAACGAGCGCGCATCATGCATACCGCGCTTTTTCATCAATAATTCATGGACCTGCGCAAATGTCTGTGGCTGTTCTAGCCACACGTTCATCGCATACACCGCGGAATTAGTGCCGAGCGATTCGATACTCTGCTGTTTGAGTGGTACAGCAATATTAATCACCTTGACATCGTCATGCGCGGCCACCAGTTTCTGCAATTCTTCTTCCAGTTTTTTACAGTATGGGCAGTTGTAATCCATAAAGTTCACCACGGTGACCTCAGGGTTCTCAGCACCAATCCAGCTGTGGGTGTCCGATTCAAACCAGTCACGACGTGCGGCAAGGTTTTCCTTTAACGTTTTTTGCTGTTCAACAAACTTTTGCAAACTCTGGTTGAGGTTGGCGATCAGTTTGGGGTTCTCTTCTAACAAGCTGACAATCTCATCCAGTTGTGCTTGCTCCGTATCCGACAACGCGTGGGCACTGACCGGCAGCGCTAAAAGCAGTAGAGCCCACAGTGGGGCGATATAGCGAGATAAGGACATTGGGTTTCCTTTTGATAAATGTAAATTCATAACACCAGCCTTAACCATAGGCCAAACGGTGTTGTGAAGCCTGTTGTTATTGATGTGATTTCTCCTTGCTCGACCACCATCACGGTCGGCGTCACTTTCACCGCAAATGCGTTAGAAAGCGCCCCGCTTTGATCGTTCACGACAGGAAAATCATAACCATGATGCGCAAGGTATCCGGCAATGTGTTTGTTTGAGCCTGAGCGTAACGCGATCGAGACCACCTGCGCATGACCACTTAACCAATCTACCGAGGGGGTCACAAAACGGCATACCCCGCACCAGGTTGCCCATACATAGACAAGCACGGGTTCGTCTTGCGACATCGCCACCAAATCCTGTTGGCGGCCATCCAGCAGACGCATTGACGCGACGGGGACCTCACTGGTATCGATATCGCGGCTTCGCCACCAATCCACTGTGGTGCTAGATATCAGTACAAACACGGTGAGCCAGCACAGGTCACGCGCACCGCGTTTGACCCGCATACGCCAAGACCGTTTTGTTTGCTTGGCCGTCATGGCGTTTTCGCCTGCTCAATGGCCGCCATCACCGCCTTGTCAGTCAAAATGACGGGTAAGGGGATCCCTTCTGGTGCACCGGGGCCGTAGACAATGTTAAACGGCACACCATAACGCTGGTGCTTTTGCAAATACTGAGTCACGCTATCACTCGGACGGGTCCAATCTCCTTGCATCGTCACCACATTCGGCGCGGTGATGGCGTCATACACGGGGGATTGTAGAATCACTCCCACTTTGTTGGCATGACAGGTAATGCACCAATCCGCCGTCACATCAACAAACACCACTTTGCCCTGATCCACCGCTTGATCGATCGCGGCTTCATCCAGACTCACCCAATCCGGGTCAGGATTGAGCGGCGTTGCCCACCGCTGTGCTGTCAATGATGCGCCGATAAGCCCCAGCACGATGACCAGCAGCAGTCCTGCCGCGCCTTTAATTGCAGCCATCTTGCCGAGGGCACGATACGTCAGCCAGATACTGGCAGCCAGCAACAGCGTCCCCATTAAGATTGCGCCTAACACACCGAGGTACGGCATCCACAGCCAGAATAGCCACACCGTGGTGCCGGCCAGCAACAGCGCAAAGACCCGTTTGACATGATTCATCCACGGGCCAGGCTTGGGTAATGCGCGCGTCAGCCCTGGAAAAGCGGCGACCAGCAGCCACGGTAGCGCCATACCAACCGCGAGCGCGGTAAAGATCAGCCAAAGCGCCGTCAACGACCCACCCAGCGCGTACGCCACGGCCGTGCCGAGGAAAGGGGCCGAACACGGTGTGGCCAGTAATGTGGCAAACACGCCTTGAACAAAATGCCCGCTACGGGTGTGACCACCACGTGTCGCTAGCCACGTCTGCCAACTGGGCGGTAAATCAATACGCAGCACATCAAATAAGCTCAGGGCGAACAGCCAAATCACCAGCGTCATCACCCCAATAAATATCGGGCTTTGGAACTGGATCCCCCAACCCACGGCTTGTCCCGTCAGTTTTAAGATCATTAACAGCCCAGCAATCGCCCAAAAGGACACCAGAATCCCAGCGGCTGACGCCAAAAACTGACCACGAATGGTGCCACGTGTCGCATCTGGGTTGGCAACGATACTGTTGAGCTTAAGGCCCAGCACCGGGAGCACACAGGGCATCACGTTAAGGATCAATCCACCCAAAAGTGCGATACCGCCAATCATCCAGATCGAGAATCCGGTTTGCGAAACCACACTCCCCGCCCGCACGGTAATGCTGTGCTCAGCCAGCAGCTGCTTATCCATGACAGTCACATGAATGGGTTTATCGGTAAGGTTGGGGGGCTCAATCCAATTGGTGACATCAAAGGTCGCGGTCAAGGTATCGCCATCACGGTGGATACTGGGCACGCCAAAGGTATCATCGATAACGGCATCACCATCCACCAGCATATCGGGTTGCTGCCAAGCTTGGCTCCCAGTCACAGTGACCGCGAGCTGTTGCTGGTTGGCATCCCACACCGCGGATTCAATTTGCACACTGGGAAGTGGCTTAGGCACCTGACTCATCGCTTGGTTGAACTGATACATCCGCTCGCCATCCGCCTCAAGCGTGCTCGGGGTAAAGTCGAGCGAGATAGGATAATCAGTGATCACACACACACTGGTGCACGAGGACAAGCGCAAGGTGGCATCGAGCGAAACCGGCTGTTGCCAGGTTTCAACCTCAAAGGTCAGCGGGAAAGTCACCTGCCCTTTGTAGCCCAGCATGGTCAGGCCAAGTAGCTCATGGCGACTAGGCGCCGGCCAGTGCCAGGTAATATCACCCAGGTTTTGGCTGTCGTTGATGATAAGTTCCGGTGCGACTCCGCCCTCACCTGGCGAGCGCCAATAGGTTTTCCAGTCGCCTTGTAAACGGATAGAGAGCAACCCATCGAGGTGCTGAGTCTGTGGATGACCTTGTCCGGTTAAGGCGAGGCGCGCCTTAACGGGTGGATGGTCGGGGTTACTGAGCCAACCTGTATCAGGCGCAGTGGCCCGTACCGCCGGGCTGAGTAGCAGTAAGCACAAAAACAAAAGCGGCAGTAAAGCAACGCCTTGCCAAACATGACCGTGTTTAAAAGCGTGCCAATAGTCATTGAGTCGATTCATAAGTCTGTTCCTTGTTAAAAATAAAGACGCCATTGAGAAAAAGGCGCTTTATTCTCGGAACACACATAAGCAAAGGTGCCGTCGTCGATAGGTAGGCGGGTCATGGGTGGGTAACACCACCAAGAGGCGGAACGTTGCCATCACCGCAAGTAACACAATCAGCCACCAAAGCGGTGATGGTAGCCAGTCTAACGCCAACGCAGAAGGATGCATTAATTGCTCGGAAAGCGCACATTTTTTATCCAGTGCGCTTTTTGCTCCCTCTACGTCACTAATATTGACTGCTTGGCAAGTCGCTTGTACCCCTGATTGCCAACTCAGTTGGTTTTGCAAAGCACACACCGCCAGTACCCAAAGCGCAATGGCGAGGGCCCAGCCAGCTTTTGAACGACGCGTGTACCTTTGCATGTCACCTCCTGTCGAGTTGGCCATCATTATGCCCAACAACAGAAATTAAACAATGGGGGAGTCTGCGCCATAGGGTGACAATGTGCTGGGGTTATCGTGCTGGGGTTATCGCCGTTGCTGAGTCAGCTGGATATGATCTTCCCAATCAATCACATCGATTTCATACACCACGCTGTCTTTTACCGAGATCCCCGCTTTATGCATCGCCGCCTTTAATCCTGTGATCAGCGGATGCCACTCGGGTAAGGGTTTATGTTCAGCCAGCAAGCGATAGGCACAGGTTTCCGGCAACCAATAAAACTCATCAATCTTATCGCGGGTAAGCTTCAAACATGACTCTTCATACGAAAAGCGGTTGGGATAATCTTTGCACGAACAGGTTTTATCATCGAGCAAACTACAGGCGACATTGGTGTAGTAAAGCTCGTCTGTCTCTTCATCAATCAATTTGTGTAGGCAGCAGCGGCCACAGCCGTCACAGAGTGACTCCCACTCCTCATCACTCATTTGTGCCAAGGTTTTTTGTTGCCAAAAAGGCGTGCTCATGATGTTTAATCTCTTTTTTTATTGCCGCCTTTTCACGGCAACGACATTGCGCGCTTGTTATAACCATCATAGCCGTAAAGTGCAAGCAAGCCTTTGCGTGGGTTGGATAGTCCAAAAGTGAGTGGTAGAGTGCCCGACTTTGCACGTTGACGGAGGCTATGATGATGCCAACTTCATCGCCATTTTCGTGCCGTCTTGGCTGCGGCGCTTGCTGTATCGCGCCTAGCATTTCGTCACCGATCCCCGGTATGCCAAACGGTAAACCTGCTAATACCCGTTGTGTACAGCTGGATGAACGCAACCTCTGTCAGCTGTTTGGATCCGACGACCGCCCCGAGGTGTGTGCCGCATTCGATGCAGATCCCGAGGTATGTGGTGATACGTACCAGCAAGCGCTCGATAACCTTATTTATCTGGAAGCGGCGACATAAAAAACGCTGGCTTACCTTAGCCAGCGCTTTGTGTATCACCGTGTTTCACCACGAGCTGTTAGCTTTGGATCCCCACAATCAACCAAGGCGCATTGGGCTGGCTTAAGTCACGTTCTAAGTGCCAGATATCCGTAATATCTTCTTCGATCCCCTCCACGCGGTCACAATAACGACCGGTGAATTTTAAGCTCAATTGTGCCCTGCGGCTGTCATAATCGGCGCGAACAATCTCGGCATCCACATACATGACTTCAGTGTGTTGTTCACTGCCCAATCGTGCACGCTCGGCCGCGAGATCGTTATAAAGCTCAGGCGTCACATACTCTTGAATTTTCTCAAGCTCGTTATGGTTCCATGCTCCTTGCAAAATCCGATAATGCTCACGGGCTCCGCTCAAGAAACTTTGCATGTCGAACTGAGGCGGAAAGTTAAATGGCACATCGTTTTGCATGCCCCCAAACCCACCTGACGTCGCGCCTGTGCCTGCCGCGTTTTGTCGAAATGCATGAGGCTTTTCATGGTAATAACCTTTGTGTTGCCCCGCGTAGGCCGGCCCTTGCGCCTGAGCCCCTGCTTTGGCTTGGGTGAGCCCGCGGAGAAACTTCATGGCAAAGTAGGCGATCAGGCCCAGAATCAAGATATCCATAAATTGGATACCCTCAAACGCCCCGCCGAAGAATGCGGCCAACAAACCACCGGCGAGCAAACCGCCGAGTAAACCACCGGCGAGCCCTTTTTTACTTGTTTTCGAGGTATTCTGTTTGAGGGTGTTGGTATTAGTGGTGGTATTTTTTGGCGCAGGCGCGGTTTTAAAGCTTTTACCAAAAGACTTGCCGCCGCCGAAGCGTTTCGCTTCTGCGTAAGGCGCTGTCACAACAAAGACAACCATCAAGGCTGCAACAGAGAGTAATTTTTTCATCATCGCATCATCTGTGGTTTAAGACCGTTATCATGCTAGAGTCTCTGGTGGTGAAGTCAATTGGCAGAGCGGGAATAATTGTTACCAAACGTCATCCAAACACCACTGTTTTGGCGTCAGTAGGAACCATTTGCCACGCAGGCACTCCAAGCCATTAGTATTCTTTTCACTGCAATAGGACCAAGCCATGAATGATACCCACAGTAAATTTGTTGGTTACTTACTCTGGATCTTTGGTTTTCTCGGATCCCACCGGTTTTACTATGGAAAACCAGTAACTGGCACCCTCTGGTTTTTCACCCTAGGCCTGTTCTTCGTTGGCTGGATTGTGGATTTGTTCTTGATTCCTTCCATGGATAAAGAAGCCGATCTCCGTTTTCGCAGTGGCCCCACGGATTTTACCATTGCCTGGCTATTACTGACCTTTCTGGGTGTGTTTGGCATTCACCGTATGTACATGGGTAAATGGATCACCGGCTTTATTTACCTATTTACCGGTGGCTTTTTCTTAATTGGTGTGCTGTATGATTTTTGGACACTCAATGAGCAAGTGTCGATTAAAAACATGCAAAAATTCTCTTAGTCCTCCTTGTTTAACAACTAACTGAATGATGCGCAACGTATTCAAGGTTGCGCATACCTCGCTCGCTGCTAGTATAAGTCGCTTATTGCAACGCGAAATGGATCTGCCTAAATGAGCCAACAGTTTCAGCTTTTACGCGAGCGACGTTTTTTGCCTTATTTCATTACCCAGGCATTGGGCGCGTTTAACGATAACGTCTATAAGAATGTGTTGGTGATCATGGTCGCGTTCGCCTCGGCCGATCAACTGCCGATGGATGCCACGCTGTTTATCAACGCCGCTGCTGGGCTGTTTATTCTGCCTTTTTTCTTGTTTTCTGCCTTTGCTGGCGAGCTTGCAGACAAATACGACAAAGCCCTTATTATGCGACGGGTGAAATGGTTAGAAGTGGTGATCATGTCGAGTGCCGCTGTCGCGCTGTATTTTCACGCTTGGAATGTGTTACTCGGCTTACTTTTTTTGATGGGCACCCAATCGGCTTTTTTTGGCCCGGTGAAATACGCATTACTACCACAAACGCTCAATGACAAAGAGCTTGTTTCAGGCAATGCCTTGGTGGAAACCGGCACCTTTTTATCGATTCTGCTCGGTACCTTGCTGGCGGGCTTTATTGCCCATCACCCTGACTCTAACCTGATATCTGGGATAGCCGTATTTAGTTTTGCGTTGCTCGGCGTCATGTCTGCCCATGCCATCCCTCCCGCCCCCGCGGGTAACCCTGGACTCAATTTACGTTACCGACCCGTTGCTTTAATGCGACAAACGCTGCGTTTCGCGCGTAAAGACAAGGTCACCTTACAAGCGATTCTCGGGATCAGCTGGTTTTGGTTTCTAGGTGCCAGCTATTTAACCCAGTTTCCCAAATTCACCGCCTCGATCGGTGGCGGTGAAATTGGCGTATCATTTCTGCTCACCTTGTTTTCTGTTGGCATCGCTGTGGGAGCATTGCTGTGTGATAAGCTTTCTGGTCATCGTATCGAGCCCGGCATTGTCCCCTTGGGCAGTTTAGGATTAACCGGCTTTGGCTTACATTTGTTTTTTGCCACGCCGGCGGCCCCGACCCTTCATAGCAACCTGCTTGCTTTTATCACTGATCCAGCCCTGACCTGGGTGTTTATCGACCTATTGATGATTGGCGTGTGTGGCGGGATTTTTATTGTGCCACTGTACAGCCTGATGCAACAACGCGCCGATAAAGCCGCGCGTGCGCGTGTGATTGCCGCCAACAATATTTTCAATGCCTTGTTTATGGTGGTCAGTGCGA
Organism: Salinivibrio sp. ML198; assembly: GCF_001996015.1. Classification (NCBI taxonomy): domain Bacteria; kingdom Pseudomonadati; phylum Pseudomonadota; class Gammaproteobacteria; order Vibrionales; family Vibrionaceae; genus Salinivibrio; species Salinivibrio sp. ML198. The sequence goes on along the minus strand of NZ_MUEZ01000009.1, from coordinate 35,389 downwards.
TACTCGGTATCACTCTCTTGGTCGTGGTTGAGTTATCTATCGCGGAATTCTTCTTAGTATTGGCGGTGCTCAACTTCTTGGTGGCTATCTATGTCAGCAAGCTGGTACCGATTTTCGCCTTGCGCTTTTTTACCTGGATGGTCACCCATACCCTGTATCGAGTAAAACACCAAGACTTACACCATATTCCTGAAAAAGGCGGTGCCTTGCTGATTTGTAACCATGTCAGCTATATGGACGCGCTCTTGTTAGCTGGCGCGTGTCATCGCCCTATCCGCTTTGTAATGTTTGAAGATTTATATCAATTACCCGTGCTACATTGGTTCTTCCGTACCTCAAAAGTGATCCCCATTAGCCATCGGGGCCGCACGATCCGGGCCGCCATGAACGAGATTCAAAAGGCGCTTGATAATGGCGAAGTGGTACTGATTTTCCCAGAAGGGCATCTTAGTTATGACGGCGAAATCGACCAATTCCGCCGCGGGATGGATATGATTTTGCAACGCTCTCCGGTGCCTGTGGTACCGATGGCGTTACAGGGCCTTTGGGGCAGCTATTTTAGCCGTCATGGCGGGAAAGCCATGTTAAAACTGCCCAAGCGGTTTTGGTCTAAAGTCACCGTCGTCGCCGGTCCAGCCGTTGAGCCTGAGCAAGCGACCTCAGAGCATATGCGCAATGAAGTCATTCGCCTGCGCGCCGACCGACCTTAGTCAATCGCTTGGCGTTGAGCCCATTGGGTTAATTGCGCTCGAGACGGTTTAATCCCCGCCTCGGGTGATAAAGATGGCCAAGGTAAAAACGCGACCGGGCGTTGATAAGCGGGCAAGCGCCGACAATAGTCAGCCAGCTGCTGGGCGTTGAGAAGGCACCGACTCTGGATAATCGCCAACGGACGCGCCCCGAATTCGCGATCGTCAACCGGAACGACCATGGCCTGACGGATCTCGGCACACTGTTGCAAGTGTGCCTCAATCACCTCGGGCTGAACGTTCTCCCCACCGCAGATAAATTGATTATCCTTACGCCCGATGATACGTAGCGTCGGCGGGTGAACGTCTGTACACCAACTCGCTAAATCGCGCGAGGCCAGTCCTTTGGACGCATCAAGCGGTTGCAATGCGCCCGCTTGCCAAACCCCTAAGGCTAACGTCTCCCCGCGGTGGATTACCTCACCGTCATCCGCCACCATCACATCGCGATAGGGCAAGATGGTGCCCACATCATCCTGTACATCGGCTCGCTTTAAGGTGACCGTCGATGCCGTTTCCGTCATCCCATACCCACACCAACAGCTTATCCCTTGTTGTTCTGCCTGCTCCGTCAGTGCACTTGAAATCGCAGCGCCACCGAGCAACACGTGAGATAAGGTGGAAGTATCTGGGCATTTTCTCAGTGCAGGCAACACGCGATAGAGCTGCGTGGGCACTAACGAGGCGTGGCTAACATGTGTGAGCGCCGATGCCATGCTTTCCCCACGACATGGATAGATAGCCAGCTGTGCGCCTTTATACAACCAACGCCATACAATGGCTAAGCCGGATATATGAAACAGTGGCAACGATAAGAGCCAACGATCGACGCGGTTTTCTAGAGAGGTCGTCTTATCCGCCAAGCCCAAAAAAGGCAGCATTTGGGTTAAACCGGCAGCACTGGCGAGATGCTGATGAGCCGCGTGAGCAATCACCTTAGGCGTACCGGTTGACCCGGAAGTTAAGGTTAACGTCAGAGGCTTATCGGGTTGCCAATGGGTGGCAATGGGCAGCACATTGACACGCGGTTGGCGCGAGCGGTCAGGCAAAAATTGATAGACGCCAAGTTGACTCAGCACGGAGGCTTGCACCTCGTCACTTAAAGCTTGATTCAATACCAGCGTTTTTTTCCCCGCCTGCCAAGCCGCGAGCATCCCCACAATCAGTTCCCTTAGTGACAATGCGCTGTCGAGCACCACAATGGGCGCCTCACCCAGTCGAGCTTGCTGGCCATCCACGAGCGTACTGAGTGCACCCCATGTGAGCGGCATCTCGCTATCAATCGCTTTCGCGTTCGGTGCTACAGCCGCCCAATGGCGCCATGGCCACGTATCAAACCCAAACATGCGTTGACTCACAAGGTGTTTATCCACACGAGTGGCTGGTCGTGGAGCGGGATCAAGGGCTGCGACGCCCCTGGCCAAGTGCGATCGAGTTGATGCTGATAAATCCCCAATGTATCAAGTCCTGGCACGACACCTGGGGTCAACCAATCGGCCAATCGTGATAATTGCGTTAAGCCCAAACTGGTTTCTAATGCCGAGCTAATCACTGCCGTTTTGCCCAACGCATGCGCCCGGCTCACCCATTGCTCAATGGTGGCCAGATCGCCGAGTAAACTGGGCTTAATCACCCAGGTCGAGACCCGATCGTTTTCAAGCAACGCCATATCTTGGCTATCGATTAAGCTCTCGTCCCACGCCAGGGGGTAGCCTAATGCCTGTGCCTGTACGAGCGATTGGTTAGGATCGCGACAAGGCTCTTCAATCCAGTGAATTCGCGCTTGGTGGGCTTCACTGAGCCCATTCCAAAAGCTGGCAAGTTGCTCAGGTTGCCAACGACGGTTCGCGTCAAGGCGCAGCCTCAAATCCGGCAACGCCTCTAACATGGTCGCTATCATTAACCGATCGCGGGCGACCTCATACTCCCCCACTTTAATTTTTGCCTCATAAGGCTGGCCCGCCGGTTGTTGCCCCAGCGTCACCAACAAGGCATCAGGATCCCCCGTACACACGGGCACATGACGAAAGCCTGACTGAGTGGGCAAATGCTTGTCTAACTCGGCTTGCGCGATACTTAGCCCCCATGCCACAGAAGGAGGCAGTTGTGGCATGGCAATATTACGATGATCACACCAAACCGCGGTGGCAGCAATTAACGCATGACGTGCCTCAGCAAAGGTTTCTTGGCTAAAACCGGGGAGCGGCGCTACTTCGCCCCAACCACGTTGTGCTCCCTCGCTTAATTCAACCACCAAGCCCTCTCTCTCCGTTAACGGCTGATCACGGACAAATAAACCGGCATTGACTGGCAAGGTGTAGTGATAAATCCGTGCCTGTCTCATAGTGACCTCTATGGATTACGTGGGAAACGATCAAATTCAGGGCGGCGTTTTTCATTAAAGGCATTGCGCCCTTCTTGCCCCTCATCGGTCATGTAAAACATCATGGTGGCGTTACCGGCCAGTTCTTGTAGACCTGCCTGCCCATCGCAGTCTGCATTCAACGCCGCTTTTAAGCAGCGCAACGCCATGGGGCTGTGTTGGAGCACTTCCCGGCACCAACGCACTGTCTCTCGCTCAAGCTCATCCAGTGGCACAACGGTGTTCACCAATCCCATGTCTACGGCTTCTTGCGCATTGTAGAAACGGCACAAGAACCAGATTTCACGGGCTTTTTTCTGACCCACAATCCGTGCCATATAAGACGCCCCCCAGCCACCGTCAAAGCTGCCGACCTTGGGACCCGTTTGCCCAAACTGGGCGTTGTCGGCGGCGATGGTTAAATCACACATCATATGCAATACGTGGCCACCACCGACGGCATAGCCTGCAACAGCGGCAATGACGGGTTTGGGGCAGGTGCGGATCTGACGCTGAAAGTCCAGCACGTTCAAATGGTGCGTGCCTTCATCATCTTGATATCCGCCGTAGTCGCCCCGCACGGACTGATCGCCGCCGGAACAAAACGCCTTCTCTCCCAGCCCAGTGAGGATAATCACGCCCACTCGGCTGTCATAGCGCGCATCAGCCAACGCTTGCATCATTTCTTTTACCGTTTGAGGCCGGAATGCATTGCGTACCTGAGGGCGGTTAATGGTGATCCGAGCGATACCGTCGGTGGATTTATGGTATAGGATATCGCTAAACGCATGCTCAGTCGGTTCCCACTCAATCGGCGCGTAAAGCTCTTTTTCTGTCATTCCCGGCGTGACAGCCATAGTGTCTCCCCTTCCTCGGTTGCTTGGGACAAAGCCCGTCATAAAGATCAAAAGTCAAGCGAGTGCGTGACTTTGCGTGAGTACCTGCACAAACCTATCTGGATTTTCAACATGGCTGTTGTGCCCTGCCCCTTCTATCGGCGTGGCGGGGATCCCGGTGTGTTGCCATAGTGAATGTGCAAGTGAGGTAAATTTGTTGTCGTGCTCTCCACAAAGGTAGTCAATCGTGACGCCTTGTCGAAAGGCTTCACCCAGCCCCGCGCGTAAATTCGCCTGTCGGCCCAAAGAGGTCGCCAACAGCATTTTCGCCACGGCGGGGCCGTGATTATTTCCCCGCTCAAGCACTAAAGCGGTACGCTGGTCAGACGTGAGTGACTGGAAGACGGTTTGCTGGTACCAATCGTTTAACACCTCTGACAGGGTTTGATGCGCAAAGCGCGCCGCCCACTGGCTATCTTGTGCCAGCCGCTTGCGTCGTTGATGGCTATCCGCCAAACCTGGGTGACCCGCTTCCAAGAAGACCGCGCGCCAAAGACTGGGGTGAGTGCAGACAAGATGCATGGCAAGGCGCGCGCCGAGCGAGTATCCGACTAAACATGCCTTTTGATGCCCCCACACCTGGTAACACGTTTGTCGTATTGCTGCGACTGTCGTGGCAAAGTCAACGGCTTGATAGCTCACACTGCTACCATGACCAGGCAAATCAATGCACAGCCAATGACAATGGTGCATTTTATCGGTCACCGTACGCCAATCTTCTCCGCTACCTAAAAAACCATGGAGAAACACCACTTTCTTTCCATGCCGATCGCCGCCTTGTTGGTAACTAAGCATGTGTCCCCCTGGCTGCCATGGCAGCTAAGCACTCGCTGAGTACCTGTCCCGCTTCTCCGGCCGGTGTCACCACTTCAATCACATCAGCCCCAGGGGTGGTGAGTGCCTGATTCACGCTTCGCACGAGATCATCTGGGGTCGCGGGTTGATGGAAACCCAAAGAGAATTGCGCCGCGATGTGTTCAAAACCAAGATTATGCGGCATTCGGTAGTAGGTATCACAAAGGGTTTGATCAACCGGCAGCGCATCAAAAATGCCACCGCCATTGTTATTCAAGATAAGGATGGCGGCCGGCGCACACGTCTCCCGCCATAATGCAAGGCTATTAAGATCGTAAAGTGCACTGGTATCACCCAACACCACTAACATAGGCTGAGCGCGGTATCGCTGCACCCCAGCGGCACAGGCGAGTAAACCATCAATGCCCGAGGCGCCACGGTTGGCAAATACCCGATGGTGAGCAAGGTGAGACCAAATATCCGCTAAGCGGATCGCCAAGCTATTACCGATAAAAACATCCGCGTGGTGAGGCAACATCGCCGGCAGAGTTTGAAAGACATTGTGTTCCGACAAAGGGGAAGTCGGTATGGCGGCGGCCGCCAGTTGCATTTGATACTTGGCACCGTTGACCAGGGCGCATTGCCACGCGCTCACATGCGTCGAATCAGCTATCGCGTCAGAATGTGCACTGTCGACAGCATCAGTCAATGCGTTTAACCATAACCGCCACTGGGACGGCGGCACGACAAACTGTTCGACAGACAAATGATGAGGGGCAAGTGACTGTGTGTGTTCGCTGATCAGCCAGTAGTGAGCTTGCGTTTGCGCCAGCCATTGGCCAAGGCGTTTAGACACCAACCGCCCACCGAGCTGAATTACCCATTGGGCTTGATTCAATTGCTGGAAAAGATCGGGATGGTTAAGCCACAGATCGTAGCCAGGTGCACTGCTCGCCACCCCTGCCTGCGGATCGGCCAAGATAATGGCATGAAGCGCACTCGCTAACCGCTCCACGGCCTCGGACAGCCCCTCTGGCACGGCACCAAGTACAATTACCGTTCGTGGTCCTCCATCAGTCGGCGTCCACCAAGGCGGCCATTCAGGCATCGCAGAACAGCGAGCTTGATGGTGGCGGGTATAACGCTGGCCGCTTTGCCACCAGTGGGCAACAGACTCGCGAAGCTTTTCCTCCTCTGTCTCATCGCGATTGCCATAAAAAGGCTCACGAAACGGACAGTTAATGTGGACGCTCCCCCCTTGCTCAGCCTGACGTGCAAGTAGCTGATCCACTTTGGTGAGTAACGCCGGCAAAGGGATCTCAGCGGTCGGCGCCGGAAGCGCCAATTCAGCGGTCACATGAGAAGAAAACAGGCCTGATTGGGTAATCGCTTGGTTCGCGCCACAATCCATTAATTCAAACGGGCGGTCAGCAGAAAGAATCACTAACGGTTCACCGGTTAAGCCACTCTCTACCACGGCAGGCAGCAAATTTGCCACCGCAGTGCCTGAGGTCACAATCACCGCGACAGGCTCACAGATACTCTTGGCCAAACCAAGGGCAAGGTAACCCAGCCCGCGCTCATCAAAGTGACGGTGGATTGTCACCGGACGCTGGGGATGCTGACTTTGTTTCACCGCGGCCAGCGTCAAGGGTGTGGAGCGTGAACCGGGCGCGACACAAATATGCCTGATGCCTAGGCGCGATAGCTCTTCTATCACAACCTCTGCCCAGGTGTGTGTGAGAGAAAGCGACATTAGCAGGCTCCGAGTCTGATGGCGTCTTTTTCAGGCACCGTGCAAGCAGGCAAACACTGACGGAGAGTCGTGAGCTTATTGTTCAGCTCTTGCCACTCAGCATCCGGATCCGAGCCAGGGACAATACCGGCGCCGGCATATAAGTCCACGGTATTCTCTGTCACTTGTGCACTGCGTATTGCCACACAAAACTGGCTTTCACGCTGAGAAAGATAACCGACCGCACCGCTATAACGGCCACGTGCAATGCCTTGCTCGGCTAAAAAGGTACGCGCATTTTCACGGGGCAACCCGGCCACCGCGGCGGTGGGCTGTAAGGCACTGAGCAGCACAGTATCATCAACACCAGGCCCGATGATGGCGCTGATTCGACGACGTAAATGCTGAAGATGGCGAAGCACAATCAGATGCGGTTCAGGGTCAACCGTCATGGTTAACGCATGACGGCGAAGTCCGGCGAAAATATCGTCCACCACCAGCTGATTCTCGTGCACGTTTTTCGTGTCACTTAATAGCCACTCGCCAAGATGGTGATCTTCACTAAAGCTTGCGCCACGACGAACTGTCCCTGCCACCGCTTCTGTGGTCACACGACAATCGCGACGGCGGTATAGCCGCTCTGGGGTTGAGCCAACAAAAGCGTCATCAGGGCCGGTTGCAAAAAGGAAGTGAAAACTCTCGACATTGTGCTGTTGGCTATGCTGTAACAGCTGGCCGGCACTGATCGGCGCATTGAGCGACAGACGCGTTTGACGTGCCAGCACCACTTTTTGTAGTGCGGTCTGCTCCATGTGTGTCAACGCACAACGGACAGATTGACACCACTGAGCGTGGTTGGGGGTATGTGTCTCTTCACGGACAACCGCTTGCCCTGCTGCCAAAGGACAGCCTTGCCAAATCACCTGATTAAGTACCGCTTGGCTGTCACACGCCGTGGTGAGATTAATACTCAGCTGCCATTGCTGGTCACGCCTGACGAGCTCAACCACTGGCAAGAAAAAATCACCACAGCCGGGTGCATCATCAAAGGCCACACAGCCCCAAATGCGCTGGTCAGGCAACAGACTGGCTTGGGCCGCTTGTAGCTGAGAAAACTGATGGCTAGCGCCCAGTGCCAATACCTCTTCACGACCATCGCGTGATTGCCAGTAGGTTTTCGGGTAAATAGGCTGTGCATCCAACCAAGCAACGGGCGACAAATCACCTGGCCAAGTAAACGCCATGGTCAATTGTGCAGGCGCTTGACTGATCGCTACTTGGCTTTGTAAATGATTAGCCGCTTGAATCAAGGTAGTCACGACATCCTCCAACCGCCTAGGCGGCAGTGCTCTTTGCAAGTCAATCCGTACTCTTTTATGTAGCACGTTATTCTTGCTTATCAGTCTACCTGTGAGCGTCTTTTACAAATATGCGCTAGATCAGTTATCTGTCAAACTTGGTCGATTTTTTTGCGCCATTCCTGGCAGTGAAACTTTATCTGCCCAAGTCTTTCGAATTGGCAAACAAATAGTGTAAGTTACCAAAAAAGCCTAATAACAATTTTCACCTTTTTATTTACAGGAACGTTAATGCAACCTATTGGAATGTCCGCCAAGCTGGATGATGTCTGCTACGACATTCGCGGTCCAGTGATGAAAGAAGCGAAACGCCTCGAAGAAGAGGGCCACCGCATTCTTAAGCTGAATATCGGTAATCCCGCCCCGTTCGGTTTTGATGCCCCCGATGAAATCTTGGTGGATGTGATCCGCAACCTCCCCACCTCGCAAGGATATTGCGATTCAAAAGGGCTCTACTCCGCCCGTAAAGCCGTGGTGCAACACTACCAAAAGCGCGGCTTGATGGACTTAGACGTTGAAGACGTCTATTTGGGCAACGGTGCCTCCGAGCTTATCGTGATGGCCATGCAAGCCCTGCTTAATAATGGTGACGAGTTACTGGTGCCCTCACCTGACTATCCACTTTGGACGGCGGCGGCATCTTTATCAGGGGGCAAGCCTGTCCATTACCTTTGCGATGAAGAGTCGGACTGGTATCCAGACTTAGACGATATCAAACGTAAAATCACGCCCAGCACCCGGGGGATTGTCCTGATTAATCCCAATAACCCGACAGGGGCTGTCTATAGCCGCGACTTTTTGTTGCAAGTGGTGGAGATCGCGCGCCAGCATAATCTGATCATTTTTGCGGACGAGATCTATGATAAAATTCTCTACGACGGGGCGCAGCACTACTCTATCGCCACCTTAGCACCGGATGTACTGTGCTTGACCTTTAATGGCTTATCCAAGGCCTACCGAGTCTGTGGCTTTCGCGCCGGCTGGATGCTGGTCACAGGGCCGAAACAACATGCACGCGGTTACATAGAAGGCCTTGAGATGCTGGCATCGATGCGGCTTTGTGCCAATGTCCCGATGCAGCATGCGATTCAAACGGCGTTGGGGGGATACCAGAGCATCAACGAGCTTATCTTACCCGGCGGTCGGTTGCTGGAGCAGCGCGACAAAGCCTATGAGCTTATCAACCAAATTCCAGGGGTGAGCTGTAAAAAGCCGAAAGGCGCGCTCTATCTCTTCCCGAAAATCGACACCAAACGGTATAACATTCATAACGATGAAAAGTTAATGCTCGACTTTTTATTGCAAGAGAAAGTGCTCATGGTGCATGGAACGGGCTTTAATTGGCACCAACCCGACCATTTCCGGCTTGTCACCTTGCCGCGCGTCGATGACTTGGAGATGGCTATCAGTCGCTTTGAACGCTTTCTCAGCGGGTACAGCCAAAAGAGCTAGTGGGTGTTACCTGTCGATAACGCAAGCACGTGCGACACGGCTTGCGTTATGTTATTGATCACCGTATTCCGTTTATAACGCCCTTATTTGTATGTCTCGATACTGCTCTCGCTGCTATAAAGCCCACGCCATTTGCATTTGCGATGCCATCACCAAGATTGATAATCCCAATCCCGTGATCCTGCTTCAGCACCCTGATGAAGTCTCGCACCCAAAGAACAGTGCCTGCCTGCTGAGCCTTTCGCTACAACATAGCGTGACCTTCGTCGGAGAAGATTTTAGCCAGCATTCCCCGCTGAATGCGTTATTGGCGGACCCGGACATTACTTATGCCGTGCTCTACCCCGGTGAAAACGCGATGGTACTCAGTGAGATGACGGCCCAAGGTGCGAGTGCCAAACAAGGGGTTATTTTGCTGGATGGGACCTGGAAAAAAGCCTACAAAATGTATCAGTTGTCGACCAATTTACAGGCACTTCCGAGTATCCGTATTGACGCCTGTGCGCCAAGCCAGTATCAGATTCGTAAAAGTCGGAAGCCGGGTGCCCTGTCCACCCTCGAGGCCGGCTATATGGCACTGAGTCAACTCAGTGGAGACCCCACACCCTATCAGCCGTTGCTAGACAGTTTTGACCTTCTCGTTCAGCGCCAGCTCGCCTTTATACCCAATGCGAGCAAGCGCCACGACTGAACGAGCGACTGGCTTATTGTCCCGCACACTGAGGGCGTCATCACCCACGCTCGTCCCCGATCGCTAGCGAATCGCGTACAACGGACCATTACTGGCGGCGGTAAACATGGTGCTGTGGAGCTTTTGCGCAAAGCTGTCAGTCATCGACGACAGGTAATCGGCAATCACTCGCATTCCTGATTGGCCGCTCGCTCGGGCGGCCAGCCAATCGCGTCGATAATCCGTCGGCAACAAACGCTCGGGATCAGAGGCAAAGGCATCAAACAACTCCATGACCAACTGTTGGCCCTTGTACTCCACCACCTGAAGCTCTGGCTGTTTAACCACAAATTCACTGACAAAGCGCTTTAGCACCTCCAAAACACCGGCCATGACCTCAGTCAAATAGGCATTCCACGCCAATAGCGGAGAGGTAAAACTGTGGGTGCCATCTTGATTGGTCGGCGCGATCTCCACTGAGGTCAATAACGTATTGACCAGAGCGCCAATCGCGTCCTTACGCTCGTACGGAGGGCCAAACATTTGCTCACTTAGCTCACCAATGTTGGCCTCGAGCCATGGGTCACCACACTCTGCCAAATAGCTTGCTACTGACTCTTGCCATTGCTCCCTCGTCACTAGGCCCATCACGATGGCATCTTCCAAGTCATGGACGCCATAAGCGATATCATCGGCCAGCTCCATGATGGAGCAATCGAGTGATTTATAACGTGTTTTGCGGTGTTGATCCGTGGCCGTGTGATCGCGAAACGCTAAAAATAACGCGCGATCCGCCTCATTTAATGGCGCGAGCACCCAATCTCGCCGCGCTTTATCATCATCATAAATGCCCTTGGCGGGTTGCCACTCCCGCGCTTTGAGATGGCGAAAGTCGTTAACGGAGGCAGGCTGATTGCCATTGTGAGCGGCACTGATCAATGCGGGGTACTTCATCACACCAAGCAAGGTGCGACGTGCCAAGTTCATCCCATGCTCTTGTGTATAGGGCTCAAGCAGCGTGACAATGCGAAAGGTTTGCGCATTGCCCTCAAACCCTCCGCCATTGCGCATCATGTAATTCAGTGCGATTTCGCCGCCATGACCGTAAGGAGGATGACCGATATCGTGAGCCAAACAGAGGCTTTCCATCAAACCGGTCGACGGAAGTAGTGGGCGAAATGCTGGTTGTTTCTCTTTGAGCTGCGCGACGATGCCGGTACCAATTTGCGAGACCTCAAGTGAATGGGTTAACCGAGTCCGATAAAAGTCGCTGTGCTCGGCACCGAGCACCTGGGTTTTTGCTTGCAAGCGTCGAAAGGCAGCTGAGTGCAGAATCCGCGCACGATCGCGTTGGTACGCCGTGCGTTTATCATGACGACGCTTTTTCTGCTCATTTGTCATCTGGCGAATTTGCCAGGCGTCAGATAGGTCAAAATCCATCATCACTGATCTCATCCAACGACAGTGTAAAACTATCCACAAAAGTGGCCATAAAGTAATCGCTCGCCGGAGAGCGCCTTTTCTCTAACGAGGCTTCCAGCCGCTTCTTCGCTTGCTCAAACTCATGGTTCCCTGCAGCAATCTCTTCCAGGCATTTTAAATAAGCACATAAGGTGTCGGCCTGTTTCACCAGTTGGTAATCATCCGGCGCGATGTGGTCTGAGTCTATTAGCCCGCTATATTCCTCTTGTAACTCAGGCGGCAGCATCGCGATAAGCTTTTTCTCAGCCATTTTCTCTATTTTTTTATACTCCCCCGCAATGGATGGATTGAAGTACTTTACTGGGGTAGGCAAGTCACCCGTGATCACTTCGCTGCAGTCATGGAACATCGCTAATACTGCGATACGCTCGGGTTGATAGTGACCATTGAAGCGTTTGTTATTGATTAACGCTAACGCATGCGCCACAAAGGCAACCTGTAAACTATGTTCAGAGATATTTTCGGCGGAAACATTGCGCATCAGTGGCCAACGATAAATCAGCTTCATTCGCGCAAGGTGGGCAAAAAAGTGGCTTTGTTTTTGAGTCATCGCATCCTGCTACCATGCTACACATCGCTGTCATTGTGTGCATTCAAGCCAGCAGACACAAGTATTATTCGCGCAAAGCGCCAAACACCACTTTGCGCGAGCGTGGTTACACCTTTATGAGGTCTCGGTTTTTATCCAATGTTGAGGGACCAATGCCTTTGACCTCCATCAGTGCGTCTGGCGAGCTAAATTCACCGTGGGCTTGGCGATACTCAATAATGGCCTTGGCCTTCGCCGGGCCAATCCCCTTGAGTTGCTCTGATAATTGCTGCTCACTCGCGGTATTGATGTTAACGGAAAGACGTTCAACTTGCTCAGTCGCTTGAGCGGCGTTTTCATCAGCACTCCAACTCACCGGCGCCGTCACCAACGCAAGGGCAAAGAACAGACAGGATAAAAGGTGTTTCATGATTTCACTCCTTGTAGAAATGTCAGCCTTACCCTAAGTCCGCGCTCGCCTATTTGCATGTGAACGATAAAAGAAAAACGACGCAGGACAAAGTCCTAGCGCCGTTTTTCTTACTCAAGCAAAGAGGGTGCGAGAGAGATCGAACTCCTGCTGCCCACTCGCTTACTGGGTATCTGACTCCGCGTAAGTCACATCCACCTCTTCGCGCAACGCTTGTAAGGTCGCAGACAGTGACATGTTACTCATCGCGCGTTGAACACGCGCCGCCATTTGGCTTTGCGGGCTGATATCTGGCACCTCAGGCACCATCACCTTATCCAGTGCGACAACCACCACATCACCTTGACGGTTTTGCGTCACGCCATAGCTGGCGTTGTCAGATGCTGGCTGTGGCAGAGAAAACGCCAGCTCAGCGACGGCTTGTTGCTGAGAAACACGGTTGAGTGTGATGGGGGCACTGAAGGTGTAATCGCTCCCCGTTATCTCACCGCTTTCTTCGAGTTGGGCAATCAAGTCACCGGCGGTTTCTTTTGCTTGCTCTTGGCCTTTCTCGGCGGCGAGCGTTTCGCGAACTTGGTCTTTCACTTCCGCAAAACTAAGCTGTTTTTCCGGCTTCACATCATCAAGGCGCACAACAATCGCATGCTCACCCGACAACTCAATCAACTCTGAGTTAAGCCCGTTTTCACGTACGTCATAGCTGTCAAGTGCTTGCTGGATCTGAGGACGAGCCATCAAGCCAGTCGCCGCGTCTAACGCAAAATAATCGGTATACTGCACCTTGCTGTTCACCGCATCAGCCGCAGGCTCCAAACCATTCGCCTCTTCAAAAGCGACTTCAGCCAGTGTGGTAGACTGCGCGTAGAAACGATCCGCCGCGCGCGCTTGTTGCAATTCGGTACGGATATCGTCTTTTACCTCTGCAAGCGGTGTCACATCCGCCGGATCAATATCGTCTAAACGGATAATATGATAGCCAAAGTCAGATTGAACGAGCCCAGAGACATCGCCTTTCTCTGACAGCGCATACGCCGCTTTCTCGAACGCCGGATCCATCACATCAGGTTCAATCCAGTCCAGCGACCCACCCTGCTCAGCACTGAAGGTGTCATCAGACATTTCCTTCGCTAAAGCAGCAAATGCGGCGCCTTGATTCAGGCGCTCTAGCGCTTGCTGGGCTTTGGCTTTAGCCTCATCACCTGTCCCTTCAATCAGGATGTGGCTCACTTTACGACGTTCTTGTGAGCCATACTGAGACTGATTCTCTTGGTAATAAGTCGCGATGGCTTCATCCGAGATCTGAACCTCATTAGCCAGTCCCTCTCCCGTGAGCTCTACATAAGCGACTTTGACCATGCGAGGCTGGATATAATCGTCTCGGTTAGCTTGATAGTATGCTTCCAGCTCGTCGTCCGTTAGCGATACCTGCTCTGCAAAATCAGCCACTGGGAGCGTGATGGTGCGCACTTGGCGGCTTTGCGCCTCTAAGCGATACAGATTCTCTAACTCACTGGGCAAGACAAAGCCTGAGCCTTGTAGGCCATTAACCAGCTGCTGACGCATTAAGTCTGTGCGCATATAGTTGGCAAATTCATCGGCACTCATGCCCGTTTGGCGCAGAGCGGCCTGATAACGATCGTTATTAAACTGCCCGCCTTGACGGAACTGTGGCATCGCTCTAATCGCTGCTTTGACCTGCGCATCACTCACACGCAAACCGAGTTCGCTAGCCGCCTGCTCTAACAGCAAGTCATTGATCATTCGATCTAAGATGTTTTGACGAAAACGCTTCACATACTCTGGGTTGCCCAGCAGTTGGTTAAACTGCTCTCCGGCTTGTTGCTGCATACGAGCACGTTCGTTTTGATAAGCTCGATCGAGCTCTGCACGGCTGATTTCTTTATCACCGACGGTTGCAGCGGGCGGGTTGGAACCGCCTGCCAGATAGCTGCCGACACCGGCAAAAGCAAAGGAAAAGATGATAAGGCTTAAAATGATCTTCACCGCAAGACTATTGGTGCCTTCGCGTATACGTTCCATCATAACTGGCCGGTACTCCAACTGGTTTGGGCTGGTTGTCTTTCAACTAAAAAGGCGCATCATGTGATGCGCCTTTACGCTCTTGTGCGCCGAATTATACGCGGTTGTTAGTGGCTTTGCAGCTCTAGCGCCCCGTCAAACGCGAATAATTCGGCAGCGAGTCACGAGGATTACTCGTTAACGGCGTCTTTTAACGCTTTACCCGCTTTAAAGCCTGGTACTTTGGCCGCCGCGATATCAATTTCAGCGCCCGTTTGTGGGTTACGGCCCTTGCGTGCAGCGCGTTCGCGTACAGAGAAGGTGCCAAAGCCCACTAACGCGACCTGGTCGCCTGACTTCAATGTGTCAGACACCGCCTCTACGAAGGCATCCAATGCACGGTTTGCTGAGGCCTTAGAAATATCCGCACCTTCTGCAATATGATCAATCAGTTCCGACTTATTCACTTTTTCATCCCCTTAGATTACATCTCCGCAAACCTATCAATGTTGCGGTATTCAATAACAGACGCTTTGTCGACGAAAGACGTTGAAAGCGCGCTTGCCCGCCCCATGCAGGCAATGCGTCAAAGCAACGTTAGCGAGCAAAAAAAACGCTGACAAGCCTTTTACTGCCTGTCAGCGTTTTACGTTGCTTAATTTTGCTGCATGTCACTCTTTTCGGCGTTAACCAGCTCAATTCCGAGCGGATTATTCTCTAGCGCAATGGTCAAAACATCATCAATCCAACGCACAGGGTGAATAGATAAGTCCTCTTTGACGTTGGCAGGAATATCCTCTAAATCACGCTCGTTTTCTTTTGGGATAACCACCGTTTTTATGCCGCCGCGACGTGCCGCGAGTAGCTTTTCTTTCAAGCCACCAATCGGGAGCACTTCACCGCGTAAGGTGATTTCTCCCGTCATCGCGACATCGGACCGCACTGAGTTACCGGTTAAGCTTGAAACCAAGGCAGTACACATCGCGATGCCCGCACTTGGGCCATCTTTGGGCGTTGCGCCTTCTGGGACGTGGACATGAATATCACGCTTCTCGTAAAAGTCGCTGTTGATACCCAGCTTCTCAGCACGGCTGCGCACCACGGTCATAGCAGCCTGCACTGATTCTTGCATCACATCGCCCAGCGAGCCTGTGTGCGTCAGTTTGCCTTTACCTGGCATCGCTTCCGTCTCGATAGTGAGCAAGTCACCACCCACTTCGGTCCAAGCAAGCCCAGTCACTTGGCCCACCCGGTTTTGCTCATCCGCTTTACCATAATCAAAGCGGCGGACGCCTAAGTAATCTTGCAAGTTCTCATCCGTCACCGTCACTTGCTTGAGCTCGCTATTAAGCAGAATTTCTTTGACCGTCTTGCGACAAAGTTTAGAAATCTCGCGCTCAAGGTTACGCACGCCCGCTTCGCGTGTGTAGTAACGAATAATGCCGACAATGGCCGAGTCTTCAATCGTGATCTCATGCGGTTTCAAGCCATTACGAGCCACTTGCTTGTCAATCAAATGCTGCTTAGCAATGTTGAGCTTCTCGTCCTCGGTGTAACCAGACAGGCGGATCACTTCCATCCGATCCAGCAGTGGGCCGGGGATATTCATCGAGTTAGATGTGGCCACGAACATCACATCCGAGAGATCGTAGTCAACCTCTAGATAATGATCGTTAAACGCATTGTTTTGCTCAGGATCAAGCACCTCAAGCAGCGCCGATGAGGGATCGCCACGCATGTCAGACGACACCTTATCGATTTCATCGAGCAGGAACAGCGGGTTACGGACGCCCACTTTCGACATCTTCTGGATAAGCTTGCCGGGCAATGAGCCGATATAGGTGCGACGATGGCCACGGATTTCCGCTTCATCACGTACGCCACCCAACGCCATACGGGTATATTTACGCCCAGTGGCGCGAGCAATAGACTGCCCTAGCGAGGTTTTCCCCACCCCTGGCGGTCCCACTAAGCAAAGAATCGGGCCTTTCAGCTTCTTCATCCGATTTTGTACCGCGAGGTATTCCAAAATACGGTCTTTGACGCGCTCAAGGCCATAGTGGTCGGCATTGAGCACTTCTTCCGCGCGGGCTAAATTCTTTTTCACTTTTGAGCGTTTTGCCCATGGCACACTAATCATCCAATCGATATAGCTGCGTACCACGGTGGCTTCCGCCGACATCGGAGACATCATTTTCAGCTTTTGCAGTTCTTGCTCGGTTTTTTCCCGCGCCTCCTGCGGCATTTTTGATTCTTCGATTTTCTGCTTCAGCGCTTCAAACTCGTCCGGCGCATCATCCAGCTCACCCAGCTCTTTCTGAATGGCTTTCATTTGCTCATTGAGGTAGTACTCGCGCTGGCTCTTTTCCATTTGCTTTTTAACGCGTCCACGAATGCGCTTCTCAACCTGAAGCAAGTCAATCTCAGACTCCATCATGGTCATCAGGTATTCGAGACGCTCGGAAATATCAACGATTTCCAACACGTTTTGCTTGTCTTCAAGCTTAAGCGGCATGTGGGCAGCAATGGTATCAGCAAGACGCGCCGCCTCTTCAATGCCATTTAAGGATGTCAGTACTTCTGGCGGGATCTTTTTGTTGAGCTTGATAAAGCCTTCAAACTGGCTGATCGCCGTGCGAACCAACACTTCCTGCTCACGCTCATCCAAGCTTGGCGTGGTCAAATACTCGGCCTGCGCAGTGAAGAAATCATCTTCACTAAACTGATCGATGCGCGCACGCTGCATCCCTTCAACCAGCACTTTCACCGTGCCATCTGGAAGTTTAAGAAGCTGGAGAATGGTTGCCACCGTCCCAACGGTGTATAAATCTGAGATACTTGGATCATCAGTGGCGGCATCTTTTTGCGCAACCAGTAGAATCTGTTTGTCGTTGTCCATCGCCGCTTCAAGGCAGCGTATCGACTTTTCCCTTCCCACAAAAAGCGGGATCACCATGTGAGGATAAACCACCACATCCCGAAGTGGCAGCACCGGAATGTCAATGCGCTCGGAACGCTCCAAGTTCATATGCTTCTCTCTTCCGTTCAATCTGATTATGAGTATATGGGGTCTGTTGGACAGGTTTCAACGGCTCAACCGTCAGAAAATAAAAAAGGGAGTTGTCACTCCCTTTTTCTATATCACTGATAACCTTGTGTAACGATATTACTCGCCACCCGCCGCTTGGTTATCCGTGTGTTCATACATCAGTAGAGGTGCAGATTCGCCTCGGATCACTGAATCGTCAATCACCACTTTGCTCACGTCTTTCATTGACGGTAAGTCGTACATGGTATCCAACAAGACAGCTTCGACAATCGAGCGTAGGCCACGTGCACCCGTTTTACGCTCCATCGCTTTTTTGGCGATAGCACGCAGTGCGTCGTCTCGAAACTCCAGCTCCACCCCGTCGAGTTCAAGCAACGCGCCATACTGCTTGGTCAACGCGTTTTTCGGCTCGCGCAGAATTTGCACCAAGGCATCTTCGTCAAGCTCTCTCAACACCGCGGTGACGGGTAGACGGCCAATAAATTCAGGGATCAGGCCATACTTCACCATGTCCTCGGGCTCAACTTTGCCGAAGAACTCATCGGCTGAACGGTCCGTGGCGCCTTTAACCTGCGCACCAAAGCCAATGCCAGAGCCTGTATCGACACGCTGCTCAACCACTTTATCTAGCCCCGCAAACGCACCGCCACAGATAAACAGGATTTTCGACGTGTCCACTTGCAAAAATTCCTGCTGTGGATGCTTACGTCCTCCCTGAGGAGGAATCGACGCGACTGTCCCTTCTACCAATTTAAGCAGTGCTTGTTGCACCCCTTCCCCAGAAACGTCTCGGGTAATAGATGGGTTGTCGGATTTACGAGAGACCTTGTCAATCTCATCGATATAGACGATACCACGCTCCGCTTTGGCGACATCATAATCGCACTTTTGCAACAGCTTCTGGATAATGTTTTCCACGTCTTCACCGACATAACCGGCCTCGGTCAATGTGGTGGCGTCTGCCATGGTAAATGGCACATCCAAAAAGCGCGCAAGCGTTTCGGCCAGTAATGTTTTACCACTACCGGTAGGGCCGATCAGCAAGATGTTACTCTTGCCCAGCTCCACACCATCTGCGCTTTTGTCACCGTTTCGCAAGCGTTTGTAGTGGTTGTAGACTGCAACCGAGAGCACTTTTTTCGCTTGCTCTTGGCCAATGACATAATCGTCAAGGTGTGCACGAATTTCACTCGGCGCGGGTAAGCTATCTCCCTCGCGCTTTGGCATCACTTCTTTAATTTCTTCACGGATAATGTCATTACACAGGTCAACACACTCATCACAAATGTAGACCGATGGCCCGGCAATTAACTTACGAACTTCGTGTTGGCTCTTACCACAGAATGAGCAGTAAAGCAGCTTTCCGCTTCCACCGTCTTTTCGCTTGTCTGTCATTCGCTAACCTCTTTGGGGCATTTGCCCGTCGTTGCCTTATGTTGAGTTTACAACAAATCGGCCACTTTTTCCGACCCAACCACTGACAAGCTTTGCGCTTGTTCACGCAGCTTGCTTGATTTCAACGCCCTAAGGCATGTTGGGTTTAGTCTCGTTGACTTAATACGGCGTCAACCAAGCCATAGTCCACCGCTTCCTGTGCCGCCATGAAGTTATCACGGTCGGTGTCACGTTCAATCACTTCCATCGGCTGGCCTGTGTGCTCAGCCAACAGGGTGTTGAGGCGGTGCTTGGTTTTGATCATTTCTTGGGCATGAATTTCAATATCAGACGCTTGGCCTTGGAAGCCCCCCAGCGGCTGGTGAATCATGACCCGTGAATTCGGTAGGCAATAACGTTTGCCTTTGGCTCCACCCGCCAACAGGAACGATCCCATTGAGCACGCTTGGCCAGTACACAGGGTGCTGACATCAGGCTTGATAAACTGCATGGTGTCATAGATCGCCATGCCTGCCGTGACCACGCCACCTGGCGAGTTGATGTACAAATAAATGTCTTTTTCTGGGTTTTCTGACTCTAAGAACAGCATCTGCGCCACAATTAAATTTGCCATTTGATCTTCCACTTGCCCAGTGAGGAAGATGATGCGTTCTTTTAGCAGGCGAGAGTATATATCGTAAGAGCGCTCGCCGCGCGAGGTTTGTTCCACCACCATAGGAACAAGGGCGTCCATAATTGGCGGCATGGCATTATTGTGTTGTTGGCTCATAGCGTAATATCCCTAATCGAATTCGTTATAACTCTTGCCTTAACCAAGGTTTAGCACAAAACGCTGTAACAGGTCACTAAAATCTTAAATCGATGCACGCAGCTTAATGATCCAGCGAGGTTTTTTATGGCTAAAACGTCTCGCACTCTTGACGGTTAAGCGGCCAATATAGCGACTCAGTAGATGGAAAAAATGGCCCAAATGACAAGTCATTAGGGCCATTGTAAGCAAATCCATTTACGCAGTGTCAATGCGACACAAACGTTTTTTAACCTTGATTAAGCTTGCTGAGAAGCGTTCATCAAGTCACTAAAGCCGACTTCAGCTTCGGTGACAGTGGCTTTTGCCAGTAGCGCATCAATCGCTTGCTCTTCTAGCGCGACGTTGCGCATGTTTTCCATCAGCTTCTCGTCTTTCTCGTAGTAAGCGACAACTTCTGATGGATCTTCATACGCAGATGCCATTTCTTCGATCAGTGCTTTAACACGCTCATCATCAGCTTCAAGCTCTTCTGACTTGATCACTTCCCCAAGCAGAAGACCGACGCTTACACGGCGTTTAGCTTGCTCTTCGAACAGCTCACGTGGTAGCTGAGAAGCGCTATCCATGTTGCCGCCAAAGCGTTGTGCCGCTTGCTGACGCAAGGTGCCAATTTCTTGCTCAATCAGCGCAGACGGTACGTCGATTTGGTTTTGCTCAACTAAGCCGTCAAGTACCTGCTCTTTCACCTTGTTCTTGATCGCTTGCTTGAGCTCGCGATCCATGTTTTTACGCACTTCCGCTTTCAGGCCTTCTACGCTGCCATCGGCAATACCAAAGCGCTGTACGAACTCTTCTGTCAGCTCAGGCAGCTCTTGCTCTTCCACCTTGTGCAGTTTAATCGCAAACTGCGCCGCTTTACCTTTTAGGTTCTCAGCGTGGTAGTCGTCTGGGAAGTTCACATCGATAGTGAATTCTTCACCCGCTTTTTTACCCACTAGGCCGTCTTCAAAGCCTGGGATCATACGACCTTGGCCCATTTCTAGTTGGAAGCCTTCAGCTTTACCACCTTCAAACTCTTCACCGTCGATGGTACCAACAAAATCCAAGGTGACACGGCTGTTTTCTTTCGCTTCACCCTCTGCTTCAACCCAGCTCGCTTGTTGCTTGCGCAGGGTATCAAGCATCTCGTCCACATCACTTTCTTGAACATCTGCTTTTGGCTTCTCAACGCTGATAGCATCTAGGCCTTGAAGCTCAACCTCTGGGTACACTTCAAAGTCAGCTTTAAAGACCAAATCTTTACCCGCTTCGTTTTCAACGGGTGTAAAGCTTGGCGCCCCTGCTGGGTTCACTTTTTCTTGAATCATGGCTTCGATGAAGTGACGCTGCATCACTTCGCCCAGCACGTCTTGGCGTACTGTGTCACCGTACATGCGTGACACCATCTTCAATGGAACTTTACCTTTACGGAAACCATCAAAACGACGATTCTTAGCGATATTGCGTAGCTCTTTAGTGACTGCGTCATCGATGTTGGCAGCAGGCACTGTGATGGTCATTTGGCGCTTAAGGCCTTCGGTGGTTTCAACGGTAACTTGCATTATAAATTTAACCTCAAATTTACTCAGGGGTACTGAGTGATGTTTACCAGTTTTACTGGTGGCATCATCTGAGCTATGAATCCGTCATAGCCCCTGCGAATCCGGATACACGCAAATGGCGTATCGAGCTATCTCATCCGAGACTGAAAATTAAGACGCGCTATTATAGCGGCACCCGTCAACTGAGTCGAGACAAGGGGCGACCGATGGCGTTTCAATATCAAAATTGGGGTGATATCTCACAATTCAACCGCGTAGGATCACACTTTTTACGGTTTTATGTGTGTTTGGTTATTTTCAGAGCAGTTCGGTGAGACAAACAGGGAAGAAAGCAGAATGGCGCGCCCTACAGGATTCGAACCTGTGACCCACGGCTTAGAAGGCCGTTGCTCTATCCAACTGAGCTAAGGGCGCACTGTCTTTACGCAGCGTGGATTATAAAGCGACGTTAGGCGTCGTCAACGCTTTTCCCTAAAATATTGACGTGGTTGCTCAAAACCACATCATTTACTGGCTATGTATTCATGCGACGCGGTGAGCCGAGAACGCGAAATTGATGCTTTTCGTGTTTCAGTCTCGTCAAGCATCGTGCGAGCATGATCGGCTGAGTGCTTTTTTTTGCCTTCCCCCTCATTAAACTGCATTAGCAAACGTTTGCGTAATAGCTTTTAGGTGCGTTTTTTGTCACACTATTGCCAACATTGCTTTAGCCGAAGGATAGTTATGGCCGCACAACTCATTGATGGAAAGCTGATCGCGCAAACCGTGCGTCGAGAGGTTGCCGCCCGCGTTTCCGCTCGCACTCAAGCGGGACGTAGAGCCCCCGGATTGGCGGTAATTCTGGTCGGAGACGATCCTGCCTCCCAGGTTTATGTTGGCAGTAAACGTCGTGTCTGCGATGAAGTCGGTTTTGTGTCAAGGTCTTACGACCTCCCGGCTTCGTGCTCTCAACAAGAGTTACTCTCACTCATTGACACCTTAAATGCGGATGACAGCATTGATGGCATTCTCGTCCAACTGCCCTTACCTGCAGGGATTGATGCCACGTCCGTATTGGAGCGCATCCGCCCAGACAAAGATGTCGATGGGTTTCATCCCTACAATGTCGGTCGCTTGTGTCAACGCATGCCAACCCTGCGTTCTTGCACACCAAAAGGGATTATTACCCTCCTAGACCGCTACAATGTCCCTCTTCGTGGTAAACATGCGGTGATCGTGGGTGCCTCCAATATTGTTGGCCGCCCGATGACGTTAGAACTGCTATTGGCGGGCTGTACAACCACAACGTGCCACCGGTTTACCCAGGATTTAGAAGCCCATGTTCGACAAGCCGATGTGCTGGTTGTCGCGGTCGGTAAGCCTAAGTTTATTCCTGGCGACTGGATCAAGCCCGGCGCTATTGTGATTGATGTGGGCATTAACCGCATGGAAAACGGCAAGCTTATCGGCGACATCGAATATGAGCTCGCCTATGAAAAGGCTAGCCATATTACCCCTGTCCCAGGTGGCGTGGGCCCCATGACTGTCGCGACCTTGATTGAAAATACGCTCATGGCCTGTGAGCAATACCACGATGGTCACTAGCATGAGAGAGGGTCAAACTGGCCCTCTTTTTTTCAGGATACTAAATCCGTTTGTCCATCTTGGATGAGCTGATTTCGTCCCCCTGCCTTGGCTTGGTACAAACACCTATCTGCGCGCTGAACAAGTTCATCAATACGGGCATCGGCATGGACCATCCCTATACTGATGGTGATTGAAAACGCCTTATCATAGGGTGACCAAACGGTCTTTTCCAATTCTTCTCGCATCGCCTCAAGCCGGCGCACAAAGCTCTGCTCGTCATTGCCGTAGAGGATACAGAATTCCTCCCCACCGAAGCGAGCGACCATGTCCTCCGGAAAATAGCGTTTCATCATCTTTGCCAGCTCAATCAGCGTAATATCGCCGATATGATGCCCAAATTGATCATTGATCTTTTTAAAATGATCGACGTCGACCAGCGCCAAACTCCTCGGTCCCTTGTGTGAGCGTGTGTGAGGGTGCTCGAAAAAGTAACGTCGATTCCACACTTGGGTTAAATAATCCGTATTGGCCATATTGAATAGGCGACGCTCGGTATCGAGCGCATTCAGTGTGCTGTGCAAGCGACAATAAAATTCCTCTTGGTTAAACGGTTTGGCCAAAAAGTCATTCGCACCCGCTTTTAAAAACCGCGCCGTTAAGCTGGGATCTTCCTCACCCGATAAGCCTATAATCGCCAACTGGCCGTCTGTTTTCAGTTTGCGTAATGCCTTAACCACACTCACTCCATCCATTTCTGGCATGGTGTAATCGGTAATCACCAAAGAAATTCGCTTATCGCGCCGCACCATAGCCAATGCCTCTTGGCCATTTTGGGCCTCAAGGACATTGAGGTATTGCCGCTCTAATAAGCTGCGCACGTAACGACGGGCTGTCAGCGAATCATCCACAACTAACACATGGTGCTGATGGTTCTTTTCTAGGCGGTTGAGTAACGGCGCTATCGATGACACGCACGAGGGACTATCTTTGGGGATGTAATCAATCACGGTTTTGGCTAGCACACGTTCCCGAGTCCGAGCATCCATCATCGCAGTGAGTACAATCACTTTTATGTCCAACGACAAACATACGTCAATGATTTCACCGTCCTGCCCATCAGGCAGGCAGTAGTCGAGGATAGCACAAAGAAAGTCGGTCTCTTGGTTGAGGATCGTCTCTGCTTGTTCGATTGAGTTTGCTATACATGGGATGTATCCGGCCTTTCGTATCTCGGCTTCAAGTAACCGCCTGAAAGGTCGACTATCTTCCACAACCAACACTTTATATTCCATCTGCAACGCACCACGTCTTCACGTTAATTTTGCGCGACAATGCACGCAACGGGGCAAGAAGCGGTACAGGGTAAGGGCAATTGAGTGCGTGTAGACAGAAATTGCGCAAATTTCTCAACAATGACACACATCTCGCAGATATTTGACGCAACACCAACAACCGATCGCACACTTTATGCGTTATTTCGTGTCACTTTTTAGACAAAATAGACATTTACCCTTGATGCACCACCATTTGATTCCGGCCAGATGCTTTTGCCTGATACAAGGCTTGATCTGCAGTGTGTAAAAGGCGTGAGAGAGAGGCCGCTTGAGAGTCCACGCCAATGCTCACCGTTACTTTCAGCGTCTGATCTGACACTCGTACGGGGCGTTCGGCGACTGACTGGCGATAAGAGTCTAGCGATTGCTGAAACACCGTCAAATCACGAAGCGATAATACACAAAACTCTTCTCCTCCCAATCGGGCGACCGTGTCTTCCGGAAAGGCGTCTGCCAGCATTTGCGCGACCTCAACCAACACATCGTCACCGATATGATGACCAAAGTCATCATTGATACGTTTAAAGTAATCAATATCAATAATCGCCAAATGCTTACGCGCTTCATTTGCAAGCTGGTCACCCCGCTCAAAAAAATAGCGTCGATTCCAAAGCTGCGTGAGAAAATCTGTATTGGCTAAAAGAAATAACCGCCATTCGGTATCAATCGCATTCAAACAGCTATGCACGCGGCAGAAGAACTCTTCCTGATTAAACGGTTTGGGCAGATAATCGTTCGCCCCTGCTTTGAGAAAACGTGCCGTTAGCGCACTATCATTATGTCCAGACAAGCCTATGATCGCCTGTGAGCACTCGGTATCTTTCTTACGAAGCGCATACACAAGCTGAAGGCCATCCATTTTCGGCATTTCGTAATCAGTGATAATCAGCGATATATCTGGCGTTTTTTCCAGCACGTCAAGTGCCTGCTCACCATTTTCAGCTTCCAATACGGTTAGATACTGACGCGCTAACAACGCAGAGATGCGTTTACGTATCGAGGCAGAGTCATCAACCACCAGCACACGGTGCACTTGATTGTCAGCCAATCGCTTAACGAGTCGGCAAACCGCATCAATACAATGACTACTGTCTTTGGGGATATAATCGATAACGGGCTTTGATAGTATCTCATCACGCGTTTTCTCTGTTTGCGAGGCGGTGAGGACAACCACTTTAAGCCCGACGGCTAAACAGAGATCGATGACTTCGCCGTGGTGAGCATCCGGCAAATTATAGTCGAGGATCGCACAGAGAAAGGTTGTGTGGTGATCTAGCACATCCCTCGTTTCTGCTAGGCAGGTACAGGTCACAGTGGCAAAACCCGCTTTTCTCACCTGTTGTTCAGCCAGCATGCGAAACGACCGGCTGTCTTCAACGATAAGCACCGACTCCAACGACTGCCTCCCTCATTCAAAGCTATACCTTGATGAGTGTAGCAGCCAAACCGGGAGAGCGTGTTAACTGGAGGCGCTGATATCGGAGTTATTGATACAAAGTTCAGTTTGCTTGCTAAGTATATTTATCAGCAAAATGCAGCGTTTCTCGCCGTCTTTTTCTTTGAAGATCGCTTCCGTTCCAGCAAACTGCCCCTGCTCAATCATCACCGACTGTCCAGGCTTGAAGCCTTGGTAGAGTGCGTCACGTTGTTCGTCACAGTCTTCCATCATCATCAGCTGTTGGATCAACGCCAAGTCGACCTTGACCGGGTACGCACCTTGGCGAACGAAATCAACCACACCACGCGTGGAGCGAACGCTTGTATACTGCACAAGGTCGGGATCAAAGCAGGCAAACACATAGTTGGGGAAGAGTGGCTCTTCAACTTGCTGACACTTGCCTCGACGCAACTTTTCCACCGTCACGGTCGGGTAGTAACAATCAACGCCTTGGCGCTTCAAATTTTGCTCTGCGCGTTGCTGTTCCGCGCGCTTACAATAAAGTAAATACCAATGTTTCATGTCGTTCTGTCCCTGATGTCTATCGACAGTGGCAGCCTGTCCAGAGCGACGAGAGTATACGGATGTTAGGCCCACACAGCAACAAAGGCGAGCGCTAATCAAAGCCACTCACCTTTGCTTAGGGTTAACGATTCGACATGGTACCGCTGAATCGTTAGGCGATTTTTTGAATATCGACGCTAAAACTGTTTAAGCCAACTTCATTCAGCGACACACGTGCATCACCTGATTGAAGATCGACGCTTTGAAATTGGCTCGAGAACGCATCGCGCCCCAACCAATGATCACTGTGAACAAGGCTTGTCGCTCCACAGCTATCGACCGTGGCTTTTATCCCCGCCGGTAAAATATCAAGCTGATTATCGGTGGTGTTTAATACACCGAACATCGCACGAACCGGCGATGTGTAGGCTGAGGCTCGAATCGCATCCTCGATCCGTTTTACCAAGGTGAGAAATCCCCTTTCATTGACATCACCTGAGCGGACAAAATCATTAAAAAACGCACGGATCATCAAGGTGGTCGCGGTGCCGTCTTCCTCTGCGGAGGCAGAGTCGACCACATAAAAGGCCATTTTCCCGCCCATCAACCACGCATAATCCAATACAATGGGGTTGGCATCTGCCGATTGCAGTGAATGGTAAGAAAGACGCCAAGCACCTTGTTGCGAATCGGGCTCTGGCATCAGCCCCATTAATAACTCACGTGCGCTGCCTGGGTTATGGCGTAAGGCATCAAGGTGCCACTTGAGCTCTGTCTCTGATGCCCCGCGATCCGTATCCTCGCTCACTTTAAACCATTGCTGACTAAAATCATCGCTGGCGTGAACATCGTCGTTCGCATCATCAACCACCGCCTCGATGGCTTTTTTAACCACATTAATATCTTCAATCGGTTTGATCAGAAAGTCTTTCACCCCAAAGCGAAGCGCTTGGGCGACGTCAGCCATCCCCCCAGTGCCAGAGATCACGATCATAGGTAGCATTGGATATTCAAGGCTCACCTCCTCAACGAATTCTAAGCCTGTCATCACTGGCATCGACAGGTCACTGATCAATAGGTCAGGAATCGACTGTCTTAGCGCTTGCAACCCTTCTAAACCATTTTCAACCTCACGTACTACCGCTCCCTCTCTTTCGAGAAAAGACGCAATCATCCGACTGAAGACGGGATCATCTTCAACGATTAAGATCTCTTTATTATGCAACACGACGCTCTCCTCCAGGACTGCAAAGCAGCGGCTGTTTTCATTCTCACTGCACTAATCGTAGTTGAATTCAGACACACCTGTGACCGCTAATGAGATTTAATTCAGTAGCGCTCTATAAACAGCTGTTTAAAATAATAATTTTCTTAGCATTCAAGCAGGTGAATCGTCAAAGCCATTTATCGGCAGCATAAAAAAGGCTTGAAAATCAATGACACTATAAGAGTACGCCACTCTGTATTAAAAGTAAGACTTATAACAATTAATACATGATGTCTATCACAAGAATGTATATCGGTATTGTCTAAATATCGAGCCAGTCAGAAAAGCGCAGCAAGGCGATTTTTTGTCGGGAGGAAAACTTGCCAATTGAGACACCAACAACTATTCCTTATTAAAGGAGAGTGTATACGGCATCTGTCTCCGCACGCCAGCAGAGAAGACGTTTTACTTGAGGCGTCGTGCGCCGACCGTTGCACCTGACTTCACTGAGGGAATAACGAGCGGGGTTACTATGATATTAAGTCATTTATTGGGGTTATATACCCATCCCAAAAAGGAATGGAAAGCGATTGGCGAGCGCCACGAGGCCGCCTCAAACAGCATTGGTCACGCGTTGTTACTTGCGTTAATCCCGCCTGTTTGTGCCTATTACGCGAGCGTCCACATTGGCTGGCAGATCGGCGCAGGGGATCCCATCTTTATGACCCCACAAAGCGCACTGTTCATCGCCAGTGCCATGTATCTCGCGTTATTGGGTGGCGTGGCCGCGTTGGCCTATCTCACATTGTGGATGAGTCGCACGTTCGGTTCTGCCCCAACTTACACTCAGTGCCTTGAACTGGCAGCCTATACCGCGACGCCCATTTTTATGGTAGGATTGGCCACGCTCTACCCGGTGGTTTGGTTTGTGATGATCGTCGGCTTGATTGGCATTGCCTACTCTGTCTACCTCCTCTACACGGGGGTACCGATATTGATGGAGATCCCTGAAGAGCGAGGGTTTATCTATGCGAGCTCTGTCGTCACTTGCGGGTTAGTACTGCTGGTCGCGATCCTTGCTGCCTCTGTCATCCTTTGGAATGTCGGCATGGGCCCAGTCTTTACCCATTAATCGACATACACTCAGCGGGCTAACACTGAAAAACGCCGCGATAGATATCGCGGCGTTTTCAATTAATCCTCGTTATGTATCTCTAAGTTAGCCAGCTCTTGCTGCTGCTCGCGTACCGTTTTTGCATCGTCGTTCCGCAAGCTTTGTATATACTCGAGGTAAGCTTGATCGACATCCTGAGTGACGTATTCACCGCTAAATACGGACGTCTCAAAGCGCTCAATAGCCGGGTTCGCTTCGCCAACCGCTGCCACCAAGTCAGAAAGATCTTGGTAGACCAAGCCATCCGCACCAATCAATTGACCAATTTCATCGACTTCACGACCATGGGCGATCAGCTCGTTAACGCTGGGCATGTCGATGCCATAGACATTAGGAAAACGCACTTCGGGGGCGGCTGATGCCATATACACTTCTTTTGCCCCGGCCTCGCGCGCCATTTCGATAATTTGCTCCGAGGTGGTGCCGCGGACTATCGAATCATCGACTAACAGAACGCGTTTGTCTTTAAATTCAGAACGAATAGCATTGAGTTTACGGCGCACCGATTTCCGACGCATTTGTTGCCCGGGCATAATAAAGGTCCGACCGACATAACGGTTTTTGACAAAGCCTTGGCGGTAAGGCTTACCGAGCACTTGGGCAATCTCCAAGGCGATGTCACAGGAGGTCTCTGGAATGGGGATCACTACATCAATATCAACATCATCCCACTCTCGTTGGATTTTAGCCCCCAGTTTTTGTCCCATACGGATGCGTGCACCGTATACGGAAACCTTATCTATAAAGGAGTCAGGGCGAGAGAAGTAGACAAATTCAAAGATGCAGGGGTTTAAACTCGGCGCATCCGCACATTGACTGGTATGCAGTTGTCCATCCAGCGTGATATAGATAGCTTCACCGGGTGCCACATCACGGACAAAATCAAACCCGACCGCATCCAACGCCACTGTCTCCGACGCCACCATGTATTCAGTGCCGGCCTCCGTATCGCGTTTACCTAAACAGAGTGGCCGAATGCCCTTAGGATCACGAAACGCTATCACACCGTGACCAATGACCATGGCCACGACCGCATAAGCCCCCGACACTTGTCGATGCACCGACGCTACCGCGGCAAACATATCGTCAACCGTTAATGGATGCGATGTCGCGGTTGATAACTGGTGGGCAAGGACGTTAAGAAGGATTTCAGAATCAGAGGTGGTATTAAGGTGGCGACGATCTTTCTCGAATAGCGACTGACGCAAGTCTTGCGCGTTGGTGAGGTTGCCATTGTGCGCCAGGGTAATACCGTAAGGAGAATTCACATAAAAAGGCTGCGCTTCTGACGCACTCGAACTCCCCGCGGTTGGATAACGCACATGCCCAATGCCAACTTGGCCTTGTAAGCGCTGCATATGCTTAAGTTGAAACACATCCTTTACGAGGCCATTGGCTTTTCTAAGCCGGAAACGATTGTCGTCAATAGTGACAATCCCGGCAGCATCCTGTCCCCGGTGTTGTAGCACCGTCAGTGCATCATAAATGGACTGATTGACCGGGGTGTTACCAACGATTCCAACAATACCACACATGTCAGCGATTCCTTGTTACGCGAATATCATCCTAAGATCCGGCGATCTCAGGTAAGAAACTGGAACTGTTCTCGAGATAGTGGAAAAACCATTCAATCACTACCGCAAAGTTAGGAATAAGTTGCGACCGCCCCCATGCTTGGGTGTGAGCCACCGACGTAAAGGCATCCAGAAAGAAGAGCATCGCGGCAATAATGAGTACACCACGCACACTCCCAAACACCATACCCAGCACCCTATCGGTACCAGACAACCCGGTTTTCTCTACCAACTGAGCAATCACATAATTGACCACCGCCCCCACAATTAAGGTGGCAATGAACAACAAGGCTATTGCGCTACCATTACGAATAACGGCATCTTCGATATTGGTCAGGTAAACCGCCAGTTGCGTATAAAACTGACTGGCGATAAAAAACGCACCAAACCATATCACTAATGACAATGCTTCTTTAACAAAGCCTCGAATCACACTAACTAGCGCCGAAAAACCAATGACGCCAATAATGAGGTAATCAATCCAATTCATCGTATTCACTTGCTCGAGACGTGCGCATTCTAACAGAAAAAATGCTCACGCAAACGTTTTCTTATTGAGTGAGTGGGTCAAATTTACGCAATTGACCCTTCAATCCTGTCAAAGATTGCAAATCAGTCAGTTGCGATTCTAGCGCCGATTTGGAGACGTGAGGCCCTACGACCACCTTGGCTAAGTCATCTGGCTGAATGTCTTTGGGTAAGATATGTGCTTGGTAACCTTTTTCGCGTAATTGTTTGACCAAACGTCGTGCGTTGTCTTGGTTACGAAAGGTACCGAGCCGGATCATCCACGCCCCTTTTTGGTCACTGACTGACGAAGAGGCTGTTTCACTAGACACCGGTTTAGACGCAGGCTCGCTGTCCGTTGCGTTTGTTTGACGCTCTTTAACCTTGGTGTCTGGCGCCTCCACCTCAACCACTTGTGGTGCTTGAATCGGTGTTTGGCTCACCTCACTGTCAAAATCATCCCGTAGCGGGATACTCTCATAGCTCTCTTGATAATGCTCTTTTTTGCCATCAAGCACATCTGGCAGCACTATCACACCGATAGACACCAACACCAAGGTACCAACGATTCTTTTTTGTAACTTACTGGCCACAATGACTCCGTTTTAGTTAAGCTCGCTCATTACCTGTCCAACGGTATGAAACGACCCAAATACGACCACACAGTCTCGCGCAGGTTCAGCGTGTTTTAACGCATGCTGATAGGCCTCGCTGGGTGACGCAAACTGTTGTGATGCCGATACAGGCAAGCTGTCGGCGGGGGCGCCTCGGGGCACAGATAACGATGCGGGATACCAGTGATCCACGATACCGTCCAAGCAGGCTAAGGTACCCGCCATGTCTTTATCGGATAACATGGCCACCACCGCATGCACGTGCCCGCCGCGTTCCGCTTTGCACTCAGCCAACTTCTCTGCCAAATAAGCGGCCGCGTGCGGATTATGAGCAACGTCAAACACAGTGTAAGGCGCCTTGGCGACAACCTGCATTCGCCCCGGTACCGACACCGAGGCTAACCCGTCAGAGATGTGCGTGTCTGCAATCTCCAAATCGGCAACGCCCAAAGCCATCAATGCAGTGGCGGCATTTTGTAATGGTATTGCAGGGATAGGCAACGCAGTCAGTTCAAACGCCCCTGCCGCCCAACACCAGGTATCATCAGTGAGCGTATAGTGATATTGATAACCCAGCTGGTGTAGCTCGGCGCCAATACTGTCAGCGTGTGCAGCCACACTCGCCGGTGGAAAAGGCTGACCGCAAACAGCAGGTTTATCCGCTCGGAAGATACCTGCTTTTTCGTAGCCGATTTGGTTAATATCATCACCTAACCAATCACAGTGATCGAGCGCAAGGCTGGTGATCACCGATACGTCATGCTCAACCACATTGGTGGCATCAAGGCGTCCACCAAGGCCAACTTCTAAAATCACGACGTCCAGTGCGTGCTGCTTGAACAGCTGCAATGCAGCCAAGGTGCCGAACTCGAAAAAGCTCAGGCTGGTCTCACCACGCACTTTTTCAATCGTCGCGAACGCTTTACTGTGCGCAGCATCGTCTAGCCATTTGCCATTAATGCGTACTCGCTCATTATAGTGAATGAGATGCGGGGAGCTATAGACACCCGTGCGATAACCCGCATGCCGCAAAATTGATTCCAGCAACGCACAGGTTGTGCCCTTACCATTGGTTCCCGCAACGGTAATCACTGTCGGCGCAGGCTTAGTCAGTTGCGCGCGGTCAGCCACAGCGGCGACGCGTTCAAGGCCAAGATCGATGGCACTGGTATGGATACTTTCGAGATAAGACAGCCACGTCGTTAAAGAGGACGTGGCTGTTGGATGTTGTAGTTCAGACATTGACTTGGTCAGTTACTCCATGATGGGCAAATGATACCAAGGATAGCGCTGTGGGACACGGTCAATTATTGGTCTTGAGAAGGCGGTGCCGCTTCGGGCTCAAGATCAGGCTTGTCTTGCTCTACATCGACCACAAGCGGTGAGTGAATATTATTCAATTTGGCAAGCAGCCCCGCCAAGCGTTGACGCATTTCTCGGCGGTCGACAATCATGTCAATCGCGCCATGCTCAAGCAAGAACTCACTGGTTTGGAAATCTTCAGGGAGGTTCTCACGCACGGTCTGTTCAATGACTCGGCGCCCCGCGAAACCGATAATCGCTTTAGGCTCGGCTACATTGATATCACCTAACATGGCAAAACTTGCCGTCACACCACCGTATGTCGGATCAGTTAATACCGAGATAAACGGCAGGTTGTGGCGAGAAAGGCGTTCCAATGCGGCACTTGTTTTTGCCATTTGCATCAGTGACATTAGCGCTTCCTGCATACGCGCACCGCCACTGGCAGAAAAACACACCAAACCGCAGTTATTTTCGATCGCAGCATCCACCGCTTTCACAAAGCGAGCGCCCACAACGGCTCCCATCGAACCGCCCATAAACTTAAATTCAAAGGCACAGGCCACCACGGGTACATCGAACACACTGCCTTTCATGACCACAAGGGCGTCTTTTTCGCCACTCGCTTTTTGCGCCGACACTAAGCGATCTTTGTACTTTTTCGAATCGCGAAACTTCAACACATCTTTAGGTTCAAGCTCACTGGCAATCTCTTCACGCCCGTCTTTATCCAAAAACACGTCGAGCCGGCGGCGTGCTGGCATGCGCATATGGTGTTCACACTTTGGACAGACTTCCAAGTTACGCTCGACATCAGCGTGATAGAGGACTTGATCACACGACGTACACTTGGTCCACACACCTTCTGGAATCGACGCCTTGCGTGATGAACCAATATTACTTTTGGTTAATATTTTTTCTAGCCAGCTCATGGACAACCTTTACTTAGTGATAGCTCTCGCGAACGGACAGCTATCTTGGATTCGTAACAAATTAGACCGAATTAAATCACAAGTCCGTCAGACTTGGGATAAAAAACTGGTACTACCTATTCTGTCTCCGTGCTGTATGCGTACAGCGTACTTGCCGACACAATCACCTAATCCGGCAAAAACAAGGGGCCAATGGGTGAGCGAGGCAACCCAAATGTTTCGGGGTAGTCCACCTCAACCAAATACAAGCCTTCAGCTTTCGCGGTCGCAGCAGCCTGGGTTCGATCTTTTTGTGCCAGCAGCCAAGCCACCCACTCAGGAGGCTGCTCTTGACGACCGACCGCCATTAAACTCCCCACGATGTTGCGCACCATATGATGCACAAACGCATTGGCTTTAATATCAATCACGATAAAGCGCCCTTGACGGTTGACCGATAAATGCATCAAATTCCGCCAAGGGGATTTCGATTGACACTGAGCGGCACGGAATGAGGAAAAATCATTCTCCCCAAGTAGATACTGACCGGCTCGGTGCATTAAGGTTTCATCAAGTTCAGCGTGATAGTGACTGACTCCCTTGGCTAAGATCGCCGGGCGCAAGGGATGATTATAAATCACATAACGATAGCGTCGCGCAGTGGCACTAAAACGGGCATGAAACTCGTCTGTCACGGGCTTAGCCCATCGCACTGCAATCGGATCCGGCAAATTCGCATTGACACCCATCGTCCAAGCTTTTAAAGGACGTTGATTGTCAGTGTCAAAGTGCACCACCTGTCCTGTTCCATGCACGCCAGAGTCGGTACGTCCCGCACACTGTACGGCGACAGGGTGATTGGCAACCGTCGATAAAGCACGCTCGAGGTGTTCCTGCACACTGGTGACTTCTCGTTGCCTCTGCCAACCGTAAAACTGAGCACCATCATACTCAATGCCTAACGCGAATCTCATGCCCTGCCTTCTCGTTACTCGTCTATAAGGCGCCGCATTATACCCATAAAGCCTTCGAGTTGCAGGTTAAAAGCGCGTGCTTCGCCATCACTGCCGTCATAAAGAAACAGGCAGCTCTCGCTACCTGTTTTTTTCACTACCTCAGCTGTTCTAACAACTGACGCGCTTCTTGCTGCAAGGTCTTGTTGCCCGATTGCATCACTTTTTCAAGCAAAGAAATCGCCCCATCGACATCGTTCATTTCCAAATACGCTTTGGCGAGGTCAAGATTCGTTGATGCTTCAGTACTTGCAGTATCACCGTCCACATCAATGGCACTAATATCTTCTAACACATCAGGAAACTCATCTAAACCCACATTCAGGTTCATTTCCGCTTTATCAGGATCGATATCTGGCGTAGAACCATCATCTCGCATAAGCTCTTCAATGCTGATGTAGTCATCTTCTTCTTGCTCTTCACCAATCAGCTCACTTTCTGCTTCCCCCTCACCCAGTAGATCCTCGTCTAAGGCTTCTTCGAGTTCAAAGGTTTCCAGTGAGGCAGGATCTATTGCGGGTTGCTGACTCCAGTCTTCACTCTCTGCTTCAGGCTCAGGTTCATTATCAGCCTGCCACACTGCCGCTTCTTCATCGGACAGTGAGGAAAGATCCAGTGGCGTGTCATCGTCTGACTCGGAGAGCAGTGCCTCCATGTTTAAGCCACCCACTTGGTGATCGTCATCGTCGAGATCACTGATATCTCGCTCATCACGCTCAGGCGTTTCCGTTTCCTTGGCGGCGTCACCCTCTTGCTGCTCATCTAAATAAGATTCTAGCTCGCGCTGCTCTTCAAGCGCAGCGCTTAGTGCGTCATCCTCGCCAAACTCGCCCAACTCATCAAGTGAGAAGGAGTCAAACTCATAGTCACGCTCATTGCTTGGCTCTGGCTCTGGCTCTGGCTCTGGCTCTGGCTCTGGCTCTGGCTCTGGCTCTGGCTCTGGCTCTGGCTCTGGCTCTGGCTCTGGCTCTG